>NZ_CAJPHP010000036.1:0-52693 GCF_905339975.1 Burkholderia sp. BCC1999
TTTTTTTTATCCGGCGGCCGGGCGAGTGCGCCAATCCGGATTCCCGCCATCCGCGGGCGTAGCGCCTACGATGTAAGACCGGCACCGGTGCCGGCACGACATCGAGGAGACAACGCCATGAGCCCGCGAATCCAGCGCATCACGCCGTTCCTGTGGTTCGACCGCGACGCCGAGGCGGCGGCCGGCTTCTACGTGTCGGTGTTCGACAACGCGCGCATCGTGCACGTCGCGCGCTACGGCAAGGCCGGCGCGCATGCGTCCGGCAGCGCGGAGGGCGCGGTGATGACCGTCGCGTTCGAGCTTGACGGGCAGGCGTTCGTCGCGCTGAACGGCGGCCCCGTGTTCCAGATCACGCCGGCCGTGTCGTTCGTCGTCAACTGCCGCGACCAGGACGAGATCGATCGTTACTGGGCGCGCCTGGGCGAAGGCGGCGACGAGCGCGCGCAGCAGTGCGGCTGGCTGCGCGACCGCTTCGGCGTGTCGTGGCAGGTCGTGCCGGTGCAACTGTCCGAACTGATGGCCGGCGATGCCGCGCGCGCCGAACGCGTAATGGCGCAGGTGATGACGATGAAGAAGCTCGATCTCGCCGTGCTGCAGCGGGCGGCGGCCGGTTAATCGAATGCCGCACATGCGCTGATTATCGATCGTGCCGGATTTCATTCGGTTGTAATCAGTTGCTGGATTATGGGGGCTGTCGTTTCTGTCAGGTCTTCAAGATTATTAAAATGACGCGACATGCCAATCCGTGGCGCCGCTTTATGCTGCTGCGGCCTTTTCCGCGCTGTATCGGCGTGCTGCTCAAGCGGGCTGGCGGGCTGGCGCACAAGCGAAAAGAATTGGAATCCGGCGAAATTCAAACATATAATGCCGGCGTTGTTTCCGGGGTGCCAATATAAAACAGGAGGGTAATAAGATGGGTTTTTCCGAAGCCGTTCGTACCGTACTCAATAAATACGCGACATTCGAAGGCCGTGCGCGTCGCGCCGAATACTGGTATTTCACGCTGGTGAGCGTCATTCTTTCGATCGTGGTCCAGATCATCGGCGCGGTCGGCCGCGAAGGGGGCCTGATCACACTGTTGCTGCTCGGCATCATCTGCCTGGTTTCGCTGGCGCTGATCATTCCGGGCATCGCGGTGAGCGTGCGTCGCCTGCACGATACCGGCCGCTCGGGCTGGTTCCTGCTGATCGCGCTGATTCCGATCGTCGGCGGCATCCTGCTGCTCGTGTGGATGTGCTCGCGCGGCACCGACGGCCCGAACCGCTTCGGCGCCGATCCGATCCCGGCGGTCTGACCGACGCCTGCCCCGGCGCGCGACGCCGTCGCGCCGGGGCCTGAATGCTCCGCCTTTCCCGCCCGTCGTTTCTCCGTTTCTCCGTTTCCCCGCTTCCCGCCGTCGGCATCCTGCCCGCGGCCGGCATCTCGCCAGCGCGCCGATCGGCACGTTTTCCGCCTTGCCGCGCCTCGCTGCGCCCCGCGCCAGCCGCGTTCGCGCCGGCTCGGCCGATTCCCCGAAATACCCCCCTTTCCCGGCTTTGCTCGACCGATCGGCGTTTGACGCCTGCATGAATAATCGGTGTCACTGGAAAGCGGCATTCCGCCGTACCCGACTGGAGGCCCCGTGGCAGACGAGAGCGATCTCGACAAGACCGAAGCCGCCACTCCCAGGCGCCGCGAGAAGGCGCGCGAGGAGGGGCAGGTCGCGCGTTCGCGCGAACTGGCTTCGTTCGCGCTGCTCGCGGCCGGGTTCTACGGCGCATGGCTGCTCGCGGGCCCGTCGGGCGCGCATCTGCAGACGATGCTGCGCGGGGCGTTCACGTTCGATCGCGCGACCGCATTCGACACGAACCGGATGCTGTCGGCGGCCGGCAGCGCGAGCCTCGAGGGCCTCACCGTGCTGCTGCCGCTCCTCGCGCTCACCGGCCTCGCCGCGCTGCTCGCGCCGATGGCGCTCGGCGGCTGGCTGATCTCGCAGAAGACGTTCGAGCTGAAGTTCGACCGCCTGAACCCGATCTCGGGCCTCGGCCGGATCTTCTCGATCCAGGGGCCGATCCAGCTCGGGATGTCGGTCGCGAAGACGATCGTCGTCGGCGGGATCGGCGGCGTCGCGATCTGGCGCAGCAAGGACGAACTCCTCGGCCTCGCGACGCAGCCGCTCGGCGTCGCCCTCCCCGACGCGCTGCATCTGGTCGCCGTGTGCTGCGGCACGACGGTCGCCGGGATGCTGGTGGTCGCCGCGCTCGATGTGCCTTACCAAATCTGGCAGTACAACAAGAAGTTGCGCATGACGAAGGAAGAAGTGAAGCGCGAGCATCGCGAGAACGAAGGCGATCCGCACGTGAAGGGGCGGATCCGCCAGCAGCAGCGCGCGATCGCGCGCCGCCGGATGATGGCGGCCGTGCCGAAGGCCGACGTGGTCGTCACGAACCCGACGCACTTCGCCGTCGCGCTGCAGTACACGGACGGCGAGATGCGCGCGCCGAAGGTCGTCGCGAAGGGCGTGAACCTCGTCGCCGCGCGCATCCGCGAACTCGCGGCCGAACACAACGTGCCGCTGCTCGAAGCGCCGCCGCTCGCGCGTGCGCTGTATCACAACGTCGAACTCGAGCGCGAGATTCCCGGCTCGCTGTACTCGGCCGTCGCCGAAGTGCTCGCGTGGGTCTACCAGCTCAAGCGCTTCCGTTCGGAAGGCGGCGCGTTCCCGGCAGTGCCGGTCGATCTCGACGTGCCGGTCGAACTCGACAAGGGCGCGTCGGTGCCCGCCGACGACGAACGCGAAGAAGCCGAAGACACACTGGGCAAGCAAGGAGCCTCCGCATGAGCACCCCGACCGGCCTGCTCGGGAAGCGCCCGAACCCGTTCGCGGGCACCAACCTGCGCGCGCTCGCGGGCCCGATCCTCATCTGCATGATCCTGGGGATGATGATCCTGCCGCTGCCGCCGCTGCTGCTGGATCTGCTGTTCACGTTCAACATCGCGCTGTCGGTGATGGTGCTGCTCGTCAGCATGTACACGATGAAGCCGCTCGACTTCGCGGCGTTCCCGAGCGTGCTGCTGTTCTCGACGCTCTTGCGCCTGTCGCTGAACGTCGCGTCGACGCGCGTCGTGCTGCTCGAAGGCCACACCGGGCCGGACGCGGCCGGCCAGGTGATCGAGGCATTCGGCCACTTCCTCGTCGGCGGCAACTTCGCGGTTGGCATCGTCGTGTTCGTGATCCTGATGATCATCAACTTCATGGTGATCACGAAGGGCGCGGGGCGGATCGCCGAAGTGTCCGCGCGCTTCACGCTCGATGCGATGCCCGGCAAGCAGATGGCGATCGACGCCGACCTGAACGCGGGCCTCATCAACGAGGATCAGGCCCGCAAGCGCCGCCTGGCCGTGTCGCAGGAAGCCGAGTTCTACGGGTCGATGGACGGCGCGTCGAAATTCGTGCGCGGCGACGCGATCGCCGGCCTGATCATCATGGCGATCAACGTGATCGGCGGGCTGATCGTCGGGATGGTCCAGCACGACATGTCGTTCGCCGCGGCCGGCACGAACTACACGCTGCTGACGATCGGCGACGGCCTCGTCGCGCAGATCCCGTCGCTCGTGATCTCGACCGCGGCCGGCGTGATCGTGTCGCGCGTCGCGACCGACGAGGACATCGGCACGCAGATCACCGGCCAGCTGTTCACGAACCCGCGCGTGCTGACGATCACCGGCGTGATCATCGTGATCATGGGGCTGATCCCCGGCATGCCGCACTTCGCGTTCCTCGGGCTCGGCGGCGGCGCGATCTGGCTGGCCCGCACGCAGACCAAGCGCGCGGCGGCTCGCAAGGCAGCCGGCGACGTGTCCGACATCGCGCCGCCCGCGGTCCTGCCGACCGACAGCCACGAGGCGACCTGGGACGACGTGCAGCTGATCGACCCGCTCGGCCTCGAAGTCGGCTACCGGCTGATTCCGCTCGTCGACAAGGGCAGCGACGGCGAACTGCTCAAGCGCATCAAGAGCATCCGCAAGAAATTCGCGCAGGAAATCGGCTTCCTGCCGCCGGTGATCCATATCCGCGACAACCTCGAACTGCGGCCGAACGCGTACCGGATCGCGCTGAAGGGCGTCGAGATCGGCGTCGGCGAAGTGTTCCCGGGCCAGTGGCTCGCGATCAACCCGGGTCAGGTGACGGCCGCGCTGCCGGGGGCAGTCACGCAGGATCCCGCGTTCGGCCTGCCGGCCGTGTGGATCGACGTCGCGCTGCGCGAGCAGGCGCAGGTGTACGGCTACACGGTGGTCGACGCGAGCACGGTCGTCGCGACGCACCTGAACCATCTCGTCGTCCAGCACGCGGCCGAACTGCTCGGCCGCCAGGAAGTGCAGGCGCTCATCGAGCGCACCGGCAAGGACGCGCCGTCGCTCGTCGAGGACCTCGTGCCGAAGACGATCTCGCTGACGACGCTGCAGAAAGTGCTGCAGAACCTGCTCGAGGAAGGCGTGCCGATCCGCGACATGCGCACGATCCTCGAAGCCGTGTCCGAACACGCGGGCCGTGGCGACGCGTACGAGATCACCGCCGCGGTGCGGCTTTCGCTCGGCCGCGCGATCACGCAGCAGTGGTATCCGGGCGCCGGCGAAATGCAGGTGATGGGCCTCGACGCGAATCTCGAGCGCGTGCTGTCGCAGGCGCTCGCCACCGGCGCGAACCCGGGCCTCGAGCCCGGCCTCGCGCACAACCTTCTGACCGGCACGCAGCAAGCGATGCTGCGTCAACAGAATCTCGGGCTGCCGCCCGTGCTGCTCGTGCAGCACGCGCTGCGCGCGATGCTCGCGCGTTTCCTGCGCCGCAGCCTGCCGCAATTGAAAGTGCTGTCGTATGCCGAAGTGCCGGACACACGCACGATCAAAGTCGTTAACGTCATCGGGGGTTCCGCTTGAACATTCGCAAATTCACCGGCGCAACGAGCCGCGACGCACTTCGTCTCGTGCGCGAGGCGCTCGGCGCCGACGCGGTCGTGCTGTCGAACCGCACGCTCGATGACGGCAGCGTCGAAATCGTTGCACTCGCCGATTCGGACCTGGCCGCGGTGACGCCGCCGGCCGCCCGCCCGCGCCTCGCCACGCCGCGCCTGCCGGAATCCGTGCCGGCCGCCGCGATGTCCGGCATCGTGTCGCGCCCCGGCGCCGCGCCGGCTCGCCCGGCCGTCAATCCTTACGCTGCCGGCGAAGGCGGGCTGCCGGACGTATTCTCGTCCGTGTTCGGCGCGAGCGCCGATGCGGACGAGGCGAGCGCGCATGCGTCGGCGATCGACGCGGACACGCTGGCCGGCACACCGGCGGTTGCGGCCTCGCCGGCGAGCGCCGCATCCGCCGCCGATACGCCGGCCGCCGGTGCATCCGAACCCGCACCGTGGCTGGTCGAGCACGCGAAGCGCCTGACGCAGCAGCGCGACGCGCTGATCGCACGCGCGCAGTCGCCGGCCGCGCCGCCCGCGAGCGCGAGCGCGCCGCAGGCCGCCGCGCGCGCGACGCCGCCCGACTGGGCGCGCGACATCGTGCGCGACGCCGAGCGCCGGATGCCGGCCGCCGCCACCCGCGCGCCCGACACGAGCGCCGCGCACGCGGCGAAGACGGCCGAGCGCACGCGCCTGCCCGCCGACGCGGCCGCCGCGGTGGCCGATGCGGTGAAGTCGCGCATCGAGCGGATCGTCAACGACACGGTGATGCAGGAACTCGGCGAACTGCGCGGCATGCTGGAAGAGCAGTTCGACAGCCTGAAGTGGCACGACCGCCAGCGTCGCAGCGCCGTGCACGGCGCGCTGACGAAGCACCTGTTCGCGGCCGGTTTCTCCGCGCAGCTCGTACGGATGCTGGTCGACAACCTGCCGTCCGGCGACGGCGCGCAGACCTTCGAACAGGCTGCCGAATGGGCGCAGTCGGTGCTCGCGTCGAACCTGCCGGTGCTCGACAGCGAGGATGCGCTGATGGAGCGCGGCGGCGTGTTCGCGCTGATGGGGCCGACGGGCGTCGGCAAGACGACCACCACCGCGAAGCTGGCCGCGCGCTGCGTGATGCGCTTCGGCGCGAGCAAGGTCGCGCTGCTGACCACCGACAGCTACCGGATCGGCGGCCACGAGCAGCTGCGCATCTTCGGCAAGATCCTCGGCGTGCCGGTGCACGCGGTGAAGGATGCGGGCGATCTCGCGCTCGCACTGTCCGAGCTGCGCAACAAGCACATCGTGCTGATCGACACGATCGGCATGAGCCAGCGCGACCGCGCGGTGTCCGACCAGATCGCGATGCTGCATGGCGCGAACGCGCCGGTGCAGCGCCTGCTGCTGCTCAACGCGACGAGCCACGGCGACACGCTCAACGAAGTCGTGCAGGCGTACCGCAGCGCGGGCGAACATCCGCAGGCGGCATCCCCAGACCTGGCCGGCTGCATCCTCACGAAGCTCGACGAAGCGACCCACCTCGGCGGCGTGCTCGACACGGTGATCCGCTACAAGCTGCCGGTCCACTACGTGTCGACCGGCCAGAAGGTGCCGGAGAACCTGTACGTCGCCTCGACCAAATTCCTGCTGAAGAGCGCGTTCTGCGTGCCGCGCGACGGTTCCCCCTTCGTGCCGCAAGACGAGGACATGCCGACGCTGCTTTCCGCACTGACCGCACGTTCCACTGCCGAGCTGCACGAGGTGCGATTTGGATAAACGGATCATCGACCAGGCCGAAGGGCTGCGGCGCCTGCTGGCCGGGCGCGCGTCGCGCATCGTCGCGGTGACGGGCGGGCCGACGGGTGTCGGCTGCACGTCCACCATCGTGAACCTGGCTACGGCGCTCGCGTCGCTCGGCAAGGACGTGCTCGTCGTCGACGAACGCGCCGACGTGCATTCGGCCAGCGCGACCCTGGCGGGCGCATGGCTGCGCGACGGCGAACGCACGCGGGTGGCCGCCGGCTTCGGCCTGTGCGCGGCGGCGCGGCTCGCGCGCGCCGGCTACAGCGACGCGCAACTGAGCGATTTCATCGACGGGCCGGCCGACATCGTGCTGGTCGACACGCAACTCGGCGCCGACGGTTCGTTCTCGGCGCTCGCACGCGAAGCGCACGACGTGCTGGTCGTCACGCGCGTTGCCGCGCAGGCGATCACCGAGGCGTACGCGTGCATGAAGCGGCTGCATTTCGCGCACGCGTTCGCGCAGTTCCGCGTGCTGACCAATCACGTCGGCAGCCACGCGGACGCGAAGACGGCCTTCGACAACCTCGCGGGCGTCGCGAGCCGCTACCTGACCGTGTCGATCGCCGACGCGGGCTGCGTGAGCGCCGATCCGCTCGTCGAGCATGCACGCGAACTGATGCATGCGGTGGTCGACGCGTTCCCGTCGTCGGCGGCCGCGCGCGATTACCGGCAGATTGCCGCCGACCTGCTGTACTGGCCGATGCGCCCGCGTTCGGGCGCGGGGCGCGCGGTCCACGCGGGCGGCAAGCCGTCGTATGAGGCGGGCGCGGCACACGCCGCGTGAGCGCCACCGGAAGGAGAGAGCCATGATGTACAACGCTCAAGGAAAGATGTCCCAGGCCGACGTGCTCGCGCAATATGCGCCGCTCGTGCGCCGCCTCGGGCTGCAGCTCGTCGCGAAGATGCCGGCGAGCGTCGACCTCGACGACCTGATCCAGGCCGGCATGATCGGCCTGATGGACGCGGCCGGCCGCTACAAGGAAGACCAGGGCGCGCAGTTCGAGACCTACGCGACGCAGCGCATCCGCGGCGCGATGCTCGACGAGCTGCGCAGCAACGACTGGCTGCCGCGCAGCCTGCGCAAGACGTCGCGCGAGGTCGAGCACGCGGTGCACCAGGTCGAACAGCATCTCGGCCGCTCGGCGAGCGAGACCGAGATCGCGGAGCACCTGAAGATGCCGCTCGACGAATACCAGGGGATGCTGCAGGACCTGCACGGCAGCCAGCTCATCTACTACGAGGATTTCGACCGCGCGGCCGACGACGAGCCGTTTCTCGACCGCTATCGCGTCGATCACGCCGATCCGCTGTCGTCGCTGCTCGACGAGCATCTGCGCGAGGCGCTCGTCGAGGCGATCGAGCGGCTGCCGGAGCGGGAGAAGCTGCTGATGTCGCTGTACTACGAACGGGGTCTGAATCTGCGCGAGATCGGCGCGGTGCTCGAGGTGAGCGAGTCGCGCGTGTGCCAGCTGCACAGCCAGGCCGTCGCGCGCCTGCGCGCGCGGCTGCGCGAGCAGGCCTGGGTCGGCGCGGAGTCCTGACCCTTTCAGGGCGGCCCTGCGCGCCGACGCCGCGCGCTGGTGCCGTGCTCGCGCATTTCGCGCGCCGATTTGCTACAATCCCCTCCGTTTTCCGAGGAGCGTTGCGACGGACCCTCTGCGTCCGCCAGGCTCGGAAGGCTTCACCAAGCAGCCGTGCGGCGCGCGTTCAGCGTGTTGTCGCGCCGGCCCCGCTTCCTGAACGGCGCTCACGTCACCAATCTAGAAACTTTTTAGAAAGGAGGGCGTGATGAACGCCATTATCGATTCCAAGGCTTCCCACGATTACGTCGTCGCCGACATGGCGCTGGCCGGCTGGGGCCGCAAGGAACTCAACATCGCCGAGACCGAAATGCCGGGCCTCGTGCAGATCCGTGACGAATACAAGGCGCAGCAGCCGCTGAAGGGCGCGCGCATCGCCGGTTCGCTGCACATGACGATCCAGACGGGCGTGCTGATCGAGACGCTGAAGGCGCTCGGCGCGGACGTCCGCTGGGCCTCGTGCAACATCTTCTCGACGCAGGATCACGCCGCGGCCGCGATCGTCGAAGCCGGCACGCCGGTGTTCGCGTTCAAGGGCGAGTCGCTCGACGAATACTGGGAGTTCTCGCACCGCATCTTCGAATGGCCGAACGGCGAATTCGCGAACATGATCCTGGACGACGGCGGCGACGCAACGCTGCTGCTGATCCTCGGCTCGAAGGCCGAGAAGGACCGTTCGGTGATCGCGAAGCCGACCAACGAGGAAGAAGTCGCGCTGTACAAGTCGATCGCGAAGCACCTCGACGCGGACCCGACCTGGTACTCGACGCGCCTCGCGCACATCAAGGGCGTGACCGAAGAAACCACGACCGGCGTGCACCGCCTGTACCAGATGGAAAAGGACGGCCGCCTGCCGTTCCCGGCGTTCAACGTGAACGATTCGGTCACGAAGTCGAAGTTCGACAACCTGTACGGCTGCCGTGAATCGCTGGTCGACGGCATCAAGCGCGCGACCGACGTGATGATCGCGGGCAAGGTCGCGGTCGTTGCCGGCTACGGCGACGTGGGCAAGGGCTGCGCGCAGTCGCTGCGCGGCCTCGGCGCGACCGTGTGGGTCACCGAAATCGATCCGATCTGCGCGCTGCAGGCGGCGATGGAAGGCTACCGCGTCGTGACGATGGAATACGCGGCCGACAAGGCCGACATCTTCGTGACGGCAACCGGCAACTTCCACGTGATCGGCCATGACCACATGAAGGCGATGCGCCACAACGCGATCGTCTGCAACATCGGTCACTTCGACTCGGAAATCGACGTTGCGTCGACGCGCCAGTACCAGTGGGAAAACATCAAGCCGCAGGTCGACCACATCATCTTCCCGGACGGCAAGCGCGTGATCCTGCTGGCGGAAGGCCGTCTCGTGAACCTCGGCTGCGCGACCGGCCACCCGTCGTTCGTGATGTCGAACTCGTTCGCGAACCAGACGCTCGCGCAGATCGAGCTGTTCGTGCGCGGCAACGAGTACGAGAACAAGGTGTACGTGCTGCCGAAGCATCTCGATGAAAAGGTCGCACGCCTGCACCTCGCGCGCATCGGCGCGAACCTGTCCGTGCTGTCGGACGAGCAGGCTTCGTACATCGGCGTGCAGAAGGACGGCCCGTTCAAGCCGAACCACTACCGCTACTGATGCGTCGCGGCCGCCGCCGCGCCGTGCGCGCCCCGCTGCGGGGCGCACGGGGCGGCGGTGGTCGCTGATCGTACAGATCGACAACCGAACCGGAGCACTCCATGAGCGTCATCCTCACCTGGGTCATCAACGCGCTTGCGCTGCTGATCATCACGTATCTCGTGCCGTCGATCCACATCAAGAGCTTCGGCACGGCGCTGATCATCGCGGTCGTGCTGGGCCTGATCAACACGGTGATCCGTCCGGTGCTGATCCTGCTGACGTTGCCCGTGACGATCGTCACGCTCGGGGTGTTCATCCTCGTCGTGAACGCGCTGTGCTTCTGGTTCGCGTCGTCGCTGCTGAAGGGCTTCGAGGTGTCGGGATTCTGGTCCGCGTTCTTCGGTTCGATCCTGTACAGCATCGTGTCGTGGCTGCTGTCCGCCCTGATCTTCGGCCAGCGCGACATCGGCTGAGGGCTGGCGGGCGCAGGCCCAACCCCATCGAATCATGAAACCGATCGAACTTTCGTTTGAATTCTTCCCGCCCAAGACGGCGGACGGCGTCGAAAAGCTGCGCGCGACGCGTGCGCAGCTGCTGCCGCTGAAGCCGAAATTCGTCTCCGTGACGTTCGGCGCCGGCGGCTCGACGCAGCAGGGCACGCTCGATACCGTGCTCGACATGCAGAAGGACGGCCTCGAGGCCGCGCCGCACCTGTCGTGCATCGGCTCGTCGCGCGACAGCCTGCGGGCGATCCTCGACCAGTACCGCTCGCACGGCATCCGGCACATCGTCGCGCTGCGCGGCGACCTGCCGTCGGGGATGGGCGAGGTCGGCGAGCTGCGCTATGCGTCCGAGCTCGTCAGCTTCATCCGCGCCGAGCATGGCGACTGGTTCCACATCGAAGTCGCCGGCTATCCGGAGTACCACCCGCAATCGCGCTCGCCGAAGGCTGATCTCGAGAATTTCGCGCGCAAGGTGAAAGCCGGCGCGAATTCCGCGATCACGCAGTACTTCTTCAACGCCGACGCGTATTTCCGCTTCGTCGACGATGCGCGCAAGCTGGGCGTGGACGTGCCGATCGTGCCGGGCATCATGCCGATCACGAACTTCTCGCAGCTGATGCGCTTCTCCGAGATGTGCGGCGCGGAAGTGCCGCGCTGGGTCGCGCGCCGGCTCGAAAGCTTCGGCGACGATCGCGAGTCGATCCGCGCGTTCGGCGCGGACGTCGTCACGGGCCTGTGCCAGCGCCTGATCGATGCGGGCGTGCCGGGGCTGCATTTCTATACGCTGAACGCAGCGACCGCCACGCGGACGATCTGCGAACGGCTCGCCGTGTAGGCGCGGTCACGCGGTTGCAGGCGCAAAAGCCCCGCCGGGTTCGCCGGCGGGGCTTTTTTTCGATCGTGACGAAGGGCGAAAGCGCCTGCGCGCGTCAGCGCTGCGCCTGCATCAGCGGCGGGCGGCGGTCGAACCACGGCCGCGCCTGTTCGAGCTGCCGTGCCAGCTTGAGCAGCAGCGCTTCGTCGGCGTGGCGCGCGGCGAACTGCACGCCGATCGGCAACCCGCGCGCATTCCAGTACAGCGGCACCGACATCGCCGGCTGGCCGGTCAGGTTGAACAGCTCGGTGCAGCCGGCCCACGCGAAAGCCTTCTCCGACGATTTCGCGAGCATTTCCTTCAGCAGCGGCTTCACCGGCAGCGCGGCAACCAGCTTCATCTGTGCGGATTCGAACGGCGTCGGCTGCAGCTCGCCGATCTTCACCGGCGGCGCCGCGAGCGACGCGCACAGGATCGCGTCGTAGCGCGACACGAGGCCGGAAACCTGCACGGTCAGCTGACGTTGCCATTCGAGCACGTCCGGCAGGCGCGTGCGGGCGAGCCGCCGGCCGACCACGGCCATCGCCCATGTCGCTGCTTCGAATTCGCCGCGTCGCGGCGTGCGGCCGGTCAACTCGCGCGCGCCGAGCACCATCTCTTCGGCGATCGTCGCCCACAGCGTGAGGAAGGTTTCGGCCGCGCGCGCGTAGTCGACATGCAGCGTGGCGGGTTCGACGTGATGGCCGAGCGATTCGAGCAGCGCGGCCGCATCGTCGAGCGCGGCGCGCGTGTCGTCGGCGAGTGCCGGCGCGAGCATCGGATCGACGACGAGGCCGATCCGCAGCGGGCCGGGCGGCGTGTCGAGCTCGCCGAGGAACGTGCCGGGCGCGCCGGGCGGCAGCGTCTGGCCGGTCGTCACGTCGAGCAGCAGCGCGCTGTCGCGCACGCTGCGCGATACCGCATGCTGGACCACCAGCTCGCCGTTCGACGGCAGGTCGACGAGCACCGGGTTGCGGCTCGGCTTCAGGCCGAACAGCCCGCAACACGATGCGGGGATACGGATCGAGCCGCCGCCGTCGGACGCATGCGCGAGCGGCACGATGCCGGCCGCGACGGCTGCCGCGGCGCCGCCGCTCGAGCCGCCGGGCGTGTGGTCGAGATTCCACGGGTTGCGGCACGCGCCGAACAGCTCGGGTTCGGTGTACGGCATCTGGCCGATTTCCGACGTGTTGGTCTTGCCGAACACGTTCAGGCCCGCCGCGCGGCTGCGCGCGATCACCGGCGAATCGTCGGCCGGCACGAAATACCGGTAGTGCCGGCTGCCCATCGACAGCGGCAGCCCGGCGACGGCCGCGCCGAGATCCTTGACGAGGTACGGCACGCCCGCGAACGGCGCATCGGCGCCCGGTTCGGGCGTGGCGGTCGCGCGCTGGCGCGCGGCTTCGTAATCCTGCAGCACGATCGCGTTGATCGCGCCGTTGACCGCTTCGGCCTGGCCGATCGCGGCGTCGAGCAGTTCTCGCGGGCTGGCCTTGCGGTCGCGCACGAGCGCCGCGAGGCCGATCGCGTCATGCGCGAGATAGTCCGAGTGCATCGCAGTCACCCCCGTTGTGGCTCGTGGCGATGATGGGAGCATAACGCGGGCCCGGTGCATCGGGCCCGCGGCCGAGCGGTTTTACAGGTGCTCGGCGAGGAACGTCAGCGTGCGGCCATGCGCGAGCGCCGATGCGCGCTGGTTGTACGACGCGCGGTCCGTGCAGTTGAAGCCGTGCTCGGCACCCGGGTACACGTGGAAAGACGCGTGACCATGGCCGGCGAACGCGGCCTTCACTTCGTCGACGGCCGTCAGCGGGATGCCGTGGTCGTTTTCCGCGTAGTGGAACAGGATCGGCTGCGTGACCTTGCCGGCGAGGTCGAGTGCATTCTGGATGCCACCGCCGTAATAGGACACCGCCGCATCGAGCTTGCCGGTCGCGGCGGAGCGGTACGCGAGCTGGCCGCCGAAGCAGTAGCCGATCGCGGCGACCTTGCCGGCCACTTCGGGGCGTGCGCGCAACGCATCGGCTGCCGCGCCGATGTCGGCAACCGCGAGACCCACGTCGGTCTTCTTCATCAGCTCGATGCCCTTGTCGCGATCCGCGCCTTCGTAAGTCAGCTCGACGCGCGGCTGCGTGCGCCAGAACACGTCCGGCGCGAGCGCGACGAAGCCGTCGGATGCGTACTGGTCGGCGACCGCGCGGATATGCGAGTTCACGCCGAAGATCTCCTGGATGATGATGACGGCAGGGCCCTTGCCGCGCTTGGGCAGCGCGAGATAGCCACCGAAGCTGTCGTTACCGGTCGGGATGTCGATCCATTGGGCAGTCACGTTCTGAACTCCTGGCGAACGGGATGCGCGGTGCGCACCCCGGGGTGAAAGAGGGCGGCCTAGTGTGCCATCAATCGTCGGGTGATGCAGGGCGCGCGCCTGCTTCTCGCGCAGCGATCGTTTCGATCTCGATTATTCATTTTTCGGCGCTGCGCCGCTTCGATAGAGTCGATGTGTCGGCCTTTACAAAGCGCTTTCGCGCATCGTCATCGAAGGATTCGCCATGTCTGCCCGTCTGTTTTCCACCCCCTTTTCCGAACGCTTCGGCCTGCGCCTGCCGCTCGTGCAGGCGCCGATGGTCGGCGCGACCACGACCGCGATGGTCGCCGCCGCATCGAACGCCGGCGCGCTCGGCAGCCTCGGCGCCGCCGCGTTCGCGCCCGAGCGCCTCGCCACCGAAGTCGACGCCATTCGCGCGGCCACCGATCGCCCGTTCGCGATCAACCTGTTCGTGCTGCCGGATGCCACGCCCGATGTGGCGACCGTCGCGCGGGCGCTGGCCGCGATCGACCCGCTGAACGCGGCGCTCGGCTTGCCGCCGGGTACCGCGCCGGCCCGCTATGCGCCCGACTTCCGCGCGCAGCTCGATGCGCTCGTGGCGCTGCGCGTGCCGGTCGCGAGCTTCACGTTCGGCGTGCTCGACGCGGCCGACGTCGCGCGCCTGAAGGCGGCCGGCACCTATGTGATCGGTACCGCGACGCACGTGGCCGAAGGGCTCGCGTGGCAAGCGGCCGGTGCCGACGCGCTGTCCGCGCAGGGCGCCGAGGCGGGCGGCCATCGCGGCACGTTCATCGGTTCCGCCGACGATGCCCTGATCGGTACGCTCGCGCTCGTGCCGCAGCTCGTCGACGCGACCGGCCTGCCCGTGCTCGCCGCGGGCGGCATCATGGACGGCCGCGGGATCGCGGCCGCGCTCGCGCTCGGCGCGCAGGGCGCCCAGCTCGGCACCGCGTTCCTCACCTGTATGGAAAGCGCGATCGCGGCGGACTGGAAGGCACGCCTGCTCGCGAGCACCGATACGTCGACGCAGGTCACGCGGGCGATCACCGGCCGCCATGCGCGCGGATTGCGCAACACGCTGATGGCGCGGCTCGGTGAACATGTGGCCGACGTCGCGCCGTACCCGGTGCAGAACGCACTGACGCAGCCGCTGCGCCAGGCCGCCGCGCGCGCGAACGACGGCGACTACCTGTCGTTGTGGGCCGGGCAGGGTGCGCCGCTTGCGCGGCGGCGCGGCGACGCGCTGACGACGTCGCAGCTCGTCGCTGCGCTCGATGCCGAATGGCGTGCATCGGCCGCCTGAATCGTTCATATCGGACGACGAAACGCGCGTGTTGTCACGCGCGTTTCATTCAATGATCCCGGGCACAAAATACCGAATCGAAATGACCCGGGAATCCTTTGAAACGACCTTTCATCGGGTTGCCATGAATTAGCGGAAACCCTTATCCGGCGGGGCTCGCGGCGATATTCGAGTAGTCATTCCAGAGTGTGCATATCAGTAGTGTTACCACTACCCCAAAAAAGTCCCACAAATTAATTTGATCACCTACACTTGCGCGCAAGTACGGACGGGTGGCTGCTAAAAGCGGCTGTTTTCACGTGCTTGAGGCCAAGTGCATGAACGATGCAACCGGCGAATCGTCCAGTGATTGCAAACACAGGGATGGCAGCGGGGCACCGGGCGATGGCGTTTTATTGGGACCGAAACTGGAGACTTACATGAATATCAAGATGCAAAAGCTGTTGCCGATCACCGCCGCGGCGATGCTGTGCGTTGCAGCTGCAAGCAACGCGGCCGCCGATCAAGTCGTCAAGATCGGCCACGTCGCGCCCTTGACGGGCGGTATTGCACACCTGGGCAAGGACAACGAAAACGGCGCACGTCTCGCAGTTGAAGAGATCAACGCGAAGGGTCTCACGGTCGGCGGCCAGAAAATCACGCTGCAACTCGACCCGCAGGATGACGCGGCCGACCCGCGGCAGGCCACGCAGGTTGCGCAGAAGCTCGTCGACGACAAGGTCGTCGCCGTGGTCGGCCACCTGAACTCGGGCACGTCGATCCCGGCCTCGAAGATCTACAGCGATGCGGGCATCGTGCAGATCTCGCCGTCGGCGACCAACCCGGCTTACACGCAGCAAGGCTTCAAGACCACGTACCGCGTGGTCGCGACCGATGCGCAACAGGGCCCGGCACTGGCGAACTACGCGCACTCGAAGGGTATCAAGAGCGTGGCGGTGGTCGACGATTCGACCGCCTACGGCCAGGGTCTCGCGAACGAGTTCGAGAAGAAGGCGAAGGCGCTCGGCCTGAAGGTGATGTCGCATGATGCGACGAACGACAAGGCCGTCGACTTCCGCGCGATTCTGACCAAGATCAAGGGCGAGAATCCGGACGCGATCATGTACGGCGGCATGGACGCCACCGGCGGCCCGTTCGCGAAACAGGCGAAGCAGCTCGGCCTGCGCGCGAAGATCCTCGCGGGCGACGGCGTGTGCACGGAAAAGCTGGCCGACCTGGCCGGCGACGCGACCGACAACGTGGTGTGCTCGGAAGCCGGTGCTTCGCTCGAGAAGATGTCGGGCGGCGCAGCGTTCAAGGCGAAGTACGAGAAGCGCTTCGGCCAGCCGATCCAGATCTACGCTCCGTTCACGTATGACGCCGTGTACATCATCGTCGATGCGATGAAGCGCGCGAACTCGACGGATCCGGCGAAGATTCTCGCCGCAATGCCGGCGACGAACTACTCGGGCGTGATCGGCACGACGACCTTCGACTCGAAGGGCGACCTGCAGCACGGCGTGATCTCGCTGTACAACTACAAGAGCGGCAAGAAGTCGCTGCTCGACGAAGTGAAGATGTAACGCGCCTGGCGGCCGACAGAAGGGGTGAAAGCGCGCATGCGGCAACGCATGCGCGCTTTCTTTTTGGCCGCTCGGGCCGATGAGCGCCGCGCCGTCAGATTTTCAGGTGGGCGAGCACCTTCGGCGCGATGATCGCGACGAGCGCCGCACACAGCGCGACGACCGACAGGCCGATCGTCAGGTTTGCGGCCTGCGCGACCGCACCGATCACGACCGGACCGAACAGCAGTCCGAAATACGCGAGCCCCGCCACGTGCGCGAGCCCTTCGGCCGCATGGATGCCCTTGACGCGCGCGGCGGCGGCGAACAGCACGGGCATCATGTTCGCGAGGCCGAGGCCCATCAACGTGAAGCCGGTCAGCACCGCGACGGGATTCGGCAGTAGCAGCGCGCCGATCATCCCCGCGCATGCGAGCGACGCGCTCGCGAATACGAGCTGCGGCGCGCCGAAGCGCGCCCGCACGGCGTCGCCCGCGAAGCGCGCGATGGCCATCCCGCCGGAGAACGCCGCATAGGCGGCGCTCGCGAGTGCGGGGCTCGCCGCGACGACGTCGCGCATGTAGACCGTCGCCCAGTCGTACATCGCGCCTTCGGCGATCAGTGCGATCAGCGCGATGCCGCCGAGCATCCACAACGCGGGCGAGCGCCAGCGGTTGCCGCCGCCGTGTGCGTGTTCGTGGTGCGGCACATGCGGCAGCACGGCCGGGCTGGCGGCCACGAGTACCGCGGCGCTCACGGCTGCCGCGAGTGCGAGATGCACGGCCGGCGCCATGCCGGCCGACAGCAGCGCGCCGCCGGCGGCCGCGCCCGACATCCCGCCGATGCTGAACATCCCGTGCAGCGACGACATGATCGGCTTGCCGAGCGCGATCTCGACCGCGCTGGCCTCGGCGTTCATCGCGACGTCGAGCGTCGCCATCGAGAAGCCGAACAGCGCGAGCACCGCGAGCAGCATCCAGTAGTCGGGCACGACGAGGATCAGCGCCGCGCACGCGGACATCACGAGCCCGCCCGTGACACATGCGGTGCGCGAGCCGACGCGGGTGATCCAGCGCGCGATGGTCAGCATCGCGGCGATCGAGCCGCCGGCGACCGCGAACAGCGCGATCGACAGCAGGCCGGGGCTCAGCGCGAACTTGTCGCGCACGGTCGGCACGTGCACACCCCATGACGCGTACATCATGCCGGCAACGAAGAACAGCGCCATGGACGCCGTGCGCGCGCGCTGGCGGGCCGGCAGCGGCAGCACGCGATGCGCATCGGGCGGCGCGGCGAACGGGGACGACGATTCGGGAGAAGAGGATTCGGACACGGGAAGGCTCGTCAAGAAATGCACGGACGCACGCAGCGTCCGTCGGAATCGTCCGATTCTATCGAACCGCTTACGATCCTGCCGGGCGCTGTCCGTTCGACCGACGATCGGGGGCCGGACAGCATCGGCCGTTCGACCGATGCGCGGCGCGCCGCGTCGGCGGGTAACATCGAAGCGCATGCGGCATGAACGACGCGCCGCCCTTCGACCGCAGGAGTCCTCTTGAACATCGATCCCGCCCTCGCGCTGCATCTGCTGCACCGTTGCGCGCTCGGCACGCTCGCTACCCATACGCGCGAACCGCAGGGTTTCCCGTACCCGACGGTCGTCCCGTTTGCACCCGATGCAAGCCATCGTCCCGTGATTCTCGTCAGCGGCCTGGCCGAGCACACGCGCAATCTCGCCGCCGATCCGCGGGCGGGCTTCCTGGTTGTCGACGCGCCGGATGGCGACGTGCTGAACGCCGAACGCGCGACGCTGCTCGGCCGGTTCGTGCCGCTCGCCGCCGATCCGCATGTCGCCGCGCGCTACCTGCGCTACGAGCCGGACGCCGCGCGTTATCTCGCACTTGGCGATTTCACGTTCTGGGCGCTCGATATCGAGCGGCTGCGCTATATCGGCGGTTTCGGGCGGATGGGCTGGGTCGACGGCACGCATCTCGACGGACTGTCGCCGCTCGCGTTCGACGACGAGCAGGCGCTGTGGAACGCCTACGATACCGGCGAGGCACACCGCGACGGGCTCGACCTGCTCGGCGTCGATCGCCACGGCGCCGACTGGCGATACGACGGCCGTCGCGTGCGCACACCATTCGATATGCCGTCGGCCGATATTGGCGCGCTGCGCGACCGGCTGATTGCATGTGCTCGGGATGTGACGTGACGTCGCGGGTCAGTCATTTGTGCGTTTGGCAAACCGCGTCATGTGGTTTTAGCAAAGCTGTCGTCCGATGAGAGCTTCGATTTTCCCGAATACAGGGTAATTGCGTATGTTGATAGCCCTAATAGGCAATCACTAATGTCCTAATCTCTGTACAGGGACGTAAAAATTTGAGAAAAGGCCGCGGCAGGTCAAAATGACATGCGCGAATTACAATTGGTCTCGGGATTTTCGTGAATCTCGCTTCTATCAAATCTTTTTTGTGCTAATCTCTGCCTTCGAAAATCCGAGGCACATATATTTCATGAATGGTGAGCTGGCTGCAGACCGGCGCCATTGGTCAGATAGAAAGGGAAACTATGTCTTCTTACAAGGACCTGCTGGCCCAGCGGGAAAAGCTGGAGAAGCAAATCGAAGAAGCGAAGTCGCGTGAATACGCTGAAGTGCTGAATGACGTGAAGCAGAAAATTGCCGACTACGGCTTTTCGCTCGCTGAACTCGGTCTCAGCCGCGCGAAGGCAGGCAAGGTTGGCCGTCCGCGCGCAGGCGTGGCCGCGAAGTACCGCGATCCGGAAACCGGCGCAACGTGGTCGGGCCGTGGCAAGCCGCCGCGCTGGATTGCCGGCAAGAACCGCGAGCAGTTTGCGATTTAAACGTTTGTTTAAGTCGTCTGTGCTTCAAAAGAGCCGCGTATCCGTTCAGGAGCGCGGCTTTTTTGTTTCTGGGCACCGCCGGTGCGCAAACATTGTCATGAAAATGTAATAATGCCGCGTGAATGAAAATGCGACACGTTCGCATAAGCGATTGATTTAAATAAGAAATTTGTGGGTATTGGGCGGGTTCGCGGGGTGCGTTTGATAGAATTGCCCATCGCAAACCGATATCCCATATTTCATGTCCACGTTTTCCGGCGACGCGCAGAGCGCAGATAAGCACGCGGTTGCGCGCAAGAGCACGCTCGTCAGTATTGTGCTGAATGTCGTGCTTGCGACATTTCAGATCGTCGTCGGTACGATTGCGCATTCGCAGGCATTGATTGCTGACGGTGTGCATTCGATATCCGATTTGATCTCGGATTTTGTCGTGCTGGTTGCGAATCGCCATAGCGGTGCATCGCCGGATGCCGACCACAATTACGGCCATAGCCGCTACGAAACGGTCGCGTCATTGTTTCTCGGCGCGATCCTGATTGCGGTCGGGATCGGCATGCTCTGGCGCGCCGGCGATCGCCTCGTTAATCTCGAAAACATTCCCGCTGTCCATTTCTCCGCGCTGATCGTCGCGCTGACGGTGCTCGTGTCGAAAGAGGCGCTGTTTCGCTACATGCTGCGCGAGGCGCGGCGCGTGCGTTCGGCGATGCTCGTCGCCAACGCGTGGCATGCGCGCTCGGATGCCGCGTCGTCGCTGGTCGTCGCGATCGGTATCGTCGGCAGCCTGGCCGGCGTGAAGCTGCTCGACCCGATCGCGGCCGCGATCGTCGGCTTCATGGTCGCGCGGATGGGCTGGACGTTCGGCTATGACGCGTTGCAGGACCTGTCCGACCGTGCGCTCGACACGGCCGACACGGCCGAGATCCGCGCGCTGCTCGCGGCGACGCCCGGTGTGCGCGACGTGCACGACCTGCGCACGCGCAAGATGGGCGACGCCGCGCTCGTCGACGCGCACATCCTCGTCGATCCGAAGATCTCCGTATCCGAAGGGCACTACATTGCCGAGACCGCGCGTGCGCGCGCGCTGTCCGATCCGCGCGTGCTCGATGCGTTGATCCACGTCGACCCGGAGAACGACGCCGCGCGCCGCCCGGCGCTCGCGCTGCCGCCGCGCGGCGAGATCGCGGCACGGCTCGAAGCCGCGCTCGCGCAGCGCGGGCTGCGTGCGACGGCGATCAACCTGCATTACCTGAGTACGGGGCTGGAGATCGACGTCACGCTCGCCAGCGATCCGCACGATACCGATGCGGCGCTGGCCGGCCGGATCGACGTCGGCGCGCTGGAGCGCGAGTTCGGCGCGCGCCGGATCGGCTTCACGCGCGCGATGCCTGCGCAACCGTGACCGACGGCAGGTCGCCTGGCCGCGAACGCCGCGCACCGGCCCGCGCGTTACAGCGGCAGTTGCGTGTCGAACTTGATTTCGCGCAGCACGACGCTCGTGCGCACCTGCGACACGGCCGGGATCTTGAAGATGCGTTCGTGCAGGAAGACGTCGTAGGCCTTGATGTCAGGCGCGACGATCTTGAGGATGTAGTCGGCTTCGCCGGTCGTGCTGTAGCACTCGGTGACTTCCGGGCAGGTCGCGATCTCGCGCTCGAACTGCTCGACGCCGCCTTCGTTGTGGCGCGTCAGGTGCACGTGCGCGAGCGCGCAGACGTGCAGGCCGAGCTTCTCGCGATCGAGCAGCGCCGTGTAGCGCTGGATCACGCCCGACTGTTCCATGTCCTTGATGCGACGCCAGCACGGCGTGCTCGACAGGCCGACCTGGTCGGAAATTTCCTGAACGGAACGGCGCGCGTCGAGCTGCAACAGGCGAAGGATTTTTTGCGAAAAGGAATCGAGCGTCACCTGCGCCTCCATGCGGCAGCAACAACATGCTGAATGTTAGAGGGCCGGGAAAGGAAAGGCAATCTGGCGTGGCGCTGGTGAGCGAGATTCGCTAATTTGCTCGCGGATCCGTGGGATTTTGCCCCGACTCCGTGTTTTCCGACCGACCGGTGTCCGCGACGGCGAGGTCCGCGAGCGCGGCCTGCTGCCGGCGCAGGTCGGCGAGCATGTTGCAGAACAGCGCGCCTTGCTCGATCGCGTCGTCGAGCGCGACGTGCGTATGCGGATGGTCGTCGAACCAGTGCTTCGGAAAGCGCGGCTTGATCGCCTTGCGGTACGGCAGGCCCGTGATCGCGAACGCGAGCGTCTTGATGTCGAGCGCGGACCACGAGAACGGGCAGCGGCCCGTGAAGCGCATCATGTACCAGAACATGAACGTGAAATCGAAGCCGGCCGGCATCGCGACGAACACGGGCTTGCCGGGCAGCGCCTCGACCCAGTCGACGTACGCGAGCAGCGCCGCCTCGGGCGCCTGCAGGTCGCGCCGGCACGCGGCCCACGCTTCGGGTTCGGTCTTCCACCACGCTTCCTGCACCGGGTGCGCCTGCGCGCCGGGCAGCGTCTCGAGGTTGGCCGAGAACGTCGCGATCAGCTGCTTGTCCTCGGTATAGGCGGCCGACGCGAAGCTCAGCATCGAGTGCGGGCCGGGAATCGGGCCGTCGGCCTCGACGTCGGTGCTGACGTAGATTTCCGGGATGGCGGTCTGGTTCATCCGAATACCTTGTCGGACACGAACGGGTTCGTGCGGCGCTCGTCGCCGAACGTCGACACCGGGCCGTGGCCCGGCACGAACGTCACGTCGTCGCCGAGCGGCCAGAGCTTCTCCTTGATCGAACGGACGAGATCCTCGTGATTGCCTCGCGGGAAATCGGTCCGGCCGATCGAGCCGGCGAACAGCACGTCGCCGACGATCGCGACGCGATGCGCGCGGCTGAAGAACACGACATGGCCGGGCGTGTGGCCCGGGCAGTGATAGACCTCGAGCGTTTCGTCGCCGAACTGCACGGTGTCGCCGTCGTTCAGCCAGTGGTCGGGCTCGAAGGCGTCGGCGGCCGGGAAGCCGAAGCGCTCGCTCTGCATCGGCAGCTTCTCGATCCAGAAGCGTTCTTCTTCCTGCGGCCCCTCGATCGGCACGCCGTAGTGCGTCGCGAGCGTCTTCGCGCCCGCGCAGTGATCGATGTGCCCGTGCGTGAGCAGCACCTTCTCGACCTGCACGTTCTGCCGCGCGACTTCCTGCTGGATCCGATCGAGATCGCCGCCCGGATCGACGACGGCGGCACGGCCCGTTTTCTCGCAGACGAGCAGCGAGCAGTTCTGCTGGAACGGCGTGACCGGAATGAGCGTGACTTTCATGGAGACACCGGCGGCTAAAAGGAGCGATTGTACCGGTCGCGCGCGCCGCCTGCCGTTCGCTCGACGCGTGCCGCGACGCGCGGATGAGGGCATTCCCGGAGCATGTCGATTGTTACAGCCATAGTGAGAATCAATGGTCCTCCGGGGGGGCTTTCCGGGTAGACGTTTTGGTTTATGTATAATGCGCCCCATTGAGCGTGAATTTCACGCCATTCGCTGGTGTTTCGGCCCCGTTAAAAAAGGGCGTCGGAAGCACCGTCAAGCATCAGCCGCCGGGGAGTCCGGCGGTGTATCCAGCACCGAGCATTCGGTGCTCACGTCTTGTCCGGCCGGGTGCTGCGCGCCCGCCTGCGGCCCTGCTGCCGCGCCGCCGGATGAGGCCTGTGCCGCCGTTCCTGTGCGTTGGTCGTATCGACGCGCGCGAACTTGAAGCCATGTTCGATGGCGGCATGTGGGGTCTGGTCAGGCTGTTGGGGACAGGTTGCGCCAGACGTGAAAGCTAATCAGGACGGTTGCGGCATAGACGAAAGCCGCGCCCATGCTAGCCGCCTGCTCGCATTCGAGCGGGGCGTGCACGCATTTGCCGTCCGGGCCGCGAGTCTGCGCTGTGAACAGCGTGATGTAGGAGCGGCCCGAACCAGAAGGCGACACGTCGATGAACGTACGATTTCCGAGCCGATTCGGGACCATTGCATTATTTTTTGCGTTGACGGGCTGTGCGGTGCCACCCAGCCAGACCACCGGAAGCGCGAACCAGAAGAACGCGGTCGACAAGACGGCCGCTGCCGCGAAAGCGGACAACGACAAGCAACTGAATTTCGATTCCGCACTGGCATCGATGCCGGCTGCCGACGCCAAGGACGCGAAGAAGTCGTCGCTGGCGGACGCCGAGCCGATCGACGGCAAGGACGTGTCCGACTTCCGTCAGACGGGCCGCGCATCGTGGTACGGGCGGGATTTCCACGGCCGCCGCACCGCGAACGGCGAACGCTTCAACATGAATGCGCTCACCGCCGCGCACCGCACGCTGCCGCTGTCGTCGTACATCAAGGTGACGAATGCGTCGAGCGGCAAGTGGGTCGTCGTGAAGGTCAACGATCGCGGGCCGTTCAAGCGCGGCCGCGTGCTCGACCTGTCGTATGCCGCTGCCAAGATGATCGGCCTCGTGCATGCCGGCACGGGCCGCGTGAAGATCGAAGGGCTGTCGCCGCAGGAAGCACGCGAGGCACGCGACGAAATGTTCGCGTCGATCTCGGCGAAGTAACGCGGCGGTTCGCCCGCTCACGCATCAGGTATCACGCATCAAGTACAAAGGGCTGCCTCCCGGCAGCCCTTTGTCGTTTCGGCGCGGCATCGTCGCGCGTCAGCCTTCCTTCAGCGCGAGCGCACGCGCATACAGCGTGTTGCGCGATGCGCCCGTCAGCGCGGCCGCGAGCTTCGCGGCGCTCTTCACCGGCACTTCTTCCAGCAGCAGCCTGAGCAGCGCGTCGTGCGCGGTGTCGTCGGCTTCGCCGCTCGCCGCCGGCGCGCCTTCGACAACCAGCACGAACTCGCCGCGCTGCCGGTTCGCATCGCCGGCAAGCCAGGTCTGTCCTTCGGCCAGGGTGCCCTGGAACAACTGCTCGTGTAGTTTGGTGAGTTCGCGCGCAATCAGCAGCCGGCGCGCGGGGCCGAACGCATCGGCGAGTGCGGTGACGGTTTCGGCGATCCGGTGCGGCGCTTCGTAGAACACCAGCGCATACGGGTGAGACACCAGCGCCTGCAGCGCGGTTGCGCGCTGCCTGGCCTTCGGCGGCAGGAAGCCGGCGAACGTGAACGCGCCGGCCCATTCACCGGCCACGCTCAGCGCGGTCACGGCCGCGCTCGCGCCCGGCAGCGGGATCACCGCGAAGCCGGCCGCGCGCACCGCGTCGACCAGCCGCGCGCCGGGGTCCGAGATGCCGGGCGTGCCGGCGTCCGAGACGTAAGCCACGCGTTCGCCGCCACGCAGCATGTCGATCACGCGCTGCGCGGCTTCGCGTTCGTTGTGCTCGTGCACGGCCAGGAGCGGCTTCGAGATCCCGTAGCGGGCGAGCAACTGGCCGGTGTTGCGGGTGTCTTCGGCCGCGATGCGGTCGGCGAGGCCGAGCACGTGCAGCGCGCGCAGCGTGATGTCGGCCGTATTGCCGATCGGCGTGGCGACCACGTAAAGCGTGGCGTCCGGGTAGTGCTGCGTATGCGCGAGTTCGAGGAGGGCAGTCATGGCAGGCAATGCACGCAATCGCGGCGCAAGCGGAACAAGGTCGGCATTGTGCCACGCGGCGCCGGCCGGCCCGGGCGACAGGCGCGGTTTGCCGCGCGCGGGCGACAACTTTTCCGGCGCGGCACGATCCAAACCGGTCGGCGCGGCGTTCGAGCTGCGCGCGCGGCAATTTCTCGAGCGGCGCGGCCTCGGGTTCGTCGCGGCGAACGTGACGATGCGCGGTGGCGAGCTCGATCTCGTGATGCGCGAGCCGGACGGCATGCTCGTGTTCGTCGAAGTGCGCGCGCGGCGCAGTGTCCGGCATGGCGGCGCGGCCGCGAGCGTCGGCTGGCGCAAGCGGCGGCGTCTCGTCGCGGCGGCGTTGCAGTTCTGGGCGCGGCACGGTGCCGGTGCCGCGTGCCGGTTCGACGTCGTCGCATTCGAGGCCGGCCGGCTCGTGTGGCTGCGCGACGCATTTCGTACCGACGATGCGTAGCCGCGACGTGTGACGAGATGTAAAGAGTTCTTGCCGGACCCCCGGAGAGGGTGCTGGAGTACGGTAAACTCGCCGCACCCACGATGTCGCGCGATATGTGCCACGCGCCCAGTTCACCAGGAATCGATGTCAGTCGAACGTATTCAGCAACAATTCCACGACAGCGCCGCGCTTCACGCCGAAGCGGCCGACGCGCTGGCGTTGCCGATCGCAGCCGCGGTCGATGCGATGTTCGCCGCGCTGGCGAACGGCAACAAGATCGTCGCGTGCGGTGAAGGCCCGTCGGCCGCCGCCGCGCAGTACCTCGCCGCGTCGCTCGTCGGCGGCTTCGAGCGCGAGCGTCCGGGCCTGCCCGCGATCGCGCTGGCCACCGATGCATCGCAGGCCGGCCTCATGGGGGCGATGGCCGCCGAGCAGCTGTTCGCGCAGCAGGTGCGCGTGCTCGGCCAGACGGGCGACATCCTGCTGGTGCTCGATTCGGGCGGCGCGTCGCCGCGCGTGCTGGCAGCGATCGACGAGGCGCACGAGCGCGAGATGACCGTCGTCGCACTGACGGGCGGCAACGGCCATGCAGTTGCGGCCGCGCTGTCCGATACCGATATTCCGATCAGCGTGCACGCCGTTCGCGCGGCACGCATCCACGAAGTCCATCTGCTGACCATCCACTGCCTGTGCGACGGCATCGACGCGATGCTGCTGGGTGAGGATTGAACGAAGGAGAGCTGTCGATGAATCAAAGCCGCGTCAAACAGACGCTCGTCAGGACCACGCTGCTCGCCGCGCTGATGGCGGGCCTCGCCGTGTCGCTGCAGGGTTGTGTGCTCGGGATCGTGGGTGCGGCGGCCGGCGGCGGCGCGCTGGTCGCGACCGACCGCCGGACGCTCGGCGCGCAGACGGAGGACCGCGAGATCCAGGTCAAGTCGCTCTCGCAGATCAACAACGGGCTGCCCGACCAGTCGCACGTGAACGTGACGGTGTTCAACCGCCGCGTGCTGCTGACGGGTGAAGTGCCGAACGATGCGTCGAAGCAGCGCGCCGAGGAAATCGTGCGCGGCATCAACAACGTGAACGGCATCGTCAACGAGCTGTCGGTCGAGCCGGCGGCGTCGCTGTCGTCGCGCGCGAACGACTCGTACCTCGAAGGGCGCGTGAAGTCCGAGCTGATCGCGACGAAGGGCATCTCGGCGAACTACTACAAGGTCGTCAGCGAGCGCGGCAACCTTTACCTGATGGGCCTCGTGACGGTGGATGAAGGCAATCGCGGCGCGGAAGCCGCGAGCCAGGTGCCGGGTGTCGAGAAGGTCGTGAAGGTATTCCAGTACGTGAAGCCGCAGGATGCGCAGGCGCTGCAGGACGCATCGCCCGCGAGCGGCGCGTCCGGCGCGCCGGCTGCCGCCGCTCCGGCGGACAGCGCGACGGTCGGCGCCGTGCCGGACGCATCGGTGCAGTCCGCGCCGCTGCAGTCGCCCGCGCCGATCTCGAATTCGTCGAGCGTCCACCCGGGCAACCCGAAGGCGCCGGCGCAATGAAGAGTGTGCAGATGAAGCAGATGAAACGCTGGATGGTGCAGGGCGCCGCGGCCGCGGCGCTCGTGGCCGGCACGCTGGGCGCAGCGCACGCGGACGTCGGCGACGGCCTGAAGGTTGCGCGCAGCAACGCCTGCATGGGCTGTCACGCGG
Source organism: Burkholderia sp. BCC1999 (assembly GCF_905339975.1). Lineage (NCBI taxonomy): Bacteria > Pseudomonadati > Pseudomonadota > Betaproteobacteria > Burkholderiales > Burkholderiaceae > Burkholderia > Burkholderia sp. BCC1999. The sequence goes on from NZ_CAJPHP010000036.1 coordinate 26,993, forward strand.
TCGACCGCAAGCTCGTCGGCCCGTCGTTCAAGGATATCGCCGCGCGCTACAAGTCCGATCCGCAGGCCGTCGCGAAGCTGTCGAAGAAGGTGAAGGAAGGCGGCTCCGGCGTCTGGGGTGCGATTCCGATGCCCGCGCATCCGCGCATGAGCGACGCCGACGTCCGTTCGGTGGTCGAATGGGTGCTGGCCGGCTCGCCGTCAAAGTAGCGCTTCGGGGGGCACGTAACCCCTATTGCCAAGCGCAGAAATGCGTGTGTATGATGATTGACTGTTGGGGCGGTAGCTCAGCTGGGAGAGCGTCGCGTTCGCAATGCGAAGGTCGGGAGTTCGATCCTCCTCCGCTCCACCAACGGAATTCGAAAGGCCCGATCTCAAATCGGGCCTTTTTGTTTTGGGAACCCGCAGGCATGCGCGGCATGCGCAAACGCGCGGCCCGCTAGTTCAGCAGGTCATGGATTTCCTTGAGCGTCGGCACCGACAGCGCTGCGAATGCCACCGCGATCAAGACGAGCGGCACGATCCTTTTCCGCAGCAGCACGCAGATGCCGATTCCCAGCGCGAAGAACGCGCAGCTCAGCAGCATCGTGAGCCAGAGCCATGCGTAACCGGCGCCACCCTCGAAGCGCGAGACGTTCTCGGTCATCCGGAGGGCGACATAGCCGGCGACGGTCATGCTGGCCGGCAGGCACAGGATCGAACAGGGTACGAGGAGGGCGATCTGTCGCGGTGTCGGATCGGGAGACGTCATGACGAGCGCTTTTCCTTCGAGTGGACGGGGCACCCGGCCGTGCGCCGCGCGGGCCGGTTCAGGCAGCCGGCAGGATGCGGGCGTTTTCCGCGTTTGGCAACAGCCACCCGCCATCCAGCCTTCCCGTCACCCCCGCCCGAAACTCGGCCGCTTCGGATCGTACGTCCACCCCGGCACCAGATACCGCATCGCGACCGCGTCATCGCGCGCGGTGCCGCCCACCTCTTTGTACAGCGCATGCGCGGCCTCGACCTGCGCCATGTCGATCTCGATCCCGAGCCCCGGCCGTTCCGGCACGGCTACCTTGCCGCCGACGATCGCGAGCGGTTCGCGCGTGAGCCGCGCATCGCCTTCCTGCCAGATCCAGTGCGTATCGATCGCGGTGATCGTGCCGGGCGCGGCTGCCGCCGCATGAGTGAACATCGCGAGCGACACGTCGAAGTGGTTGTTCGAGTGCGAACCCCACGTGAGCCCCCAGTCGCGACACAGCTGCGCGAGCCGCACCGAGCCCTGCATCGTCCAGAAATGCGGGTCGGCCAGCGGGATGTCGACCGCCTGCAGCCGCACCGCGTGATCCATCTGCCGCCAGTCGGTCGCGATCATGTTGGTCGCGGTCGGGATCCCCGTCGCGCGGCGGAATTCAGCCATCACCTCGCGGCCCGAATAGCCGCTTTCCGGCCCGCACGGATCTTCCGCATACGCGAGCAGGTGGCCTTGCCCGCGGCACAGCGCGACGGCCTCGTCGAGCGACCATGCGCCGTTCGGATCGAGCGTCGTGCGCGAATCGGGGAAGCGCGCCTTGATCGCCGCGATCGCTTCCATCTCGTCGGCGCCGGCCATCACGCCACCCTTCAGCTTGAAATCGGCGAAACCGTAGCGCTCGACCGCGGCTTCGGCCTGCCGCGCGATCGCGGCCGGTGTGAGCGCTTCCTCGTTGCGCAGCCGGAACCACGGGGAGCGCGCCTGCGCCTCGTCGCGATACGGCAGGTCGGTGCGGCCGCGATCGCCGATATAGAACAGATAAGCGAGCATCGGCACCGCGTCGCGCTGCTGGCCTTCGCCGAGCAGTGCCGCGACCGGCACGTCGAGATGCTGGCCGAGCAGGTCGAGCAGCGCGGCCTCGATTGCCGTGATCACGTTGTCGAGCCGCAGGTTGATCTCGTGCGGCTGGCGCAGCACTGCTGCCTCGCCGGCCGACGTCACCTCGTGCCGGATCGTGCGGCCCACCCCCGCGCCCGCGCCGGACAGCGCCGCGCGCACCGCGTTGAGCGTCGCCTGATAGCGCCCGATCGACTGGCCGACCACGAGATCCGTCATGCGCTCGAGCGCCTGGCGAATGCCTTCGCCGCCCGGCACTTCGCCGACGCCCGTATGCCCGCTGCTGTCGTCGAGGATCACGAGGTTGCGCGTGAAGTACGGCGCATGCGCGCCGCACAGGTTGAGCAGCATGCCGTCGCGGCCGGCGACGGGAATCACCTGCATGCGCGTGACGCGCGGCGTGCCGGCACGGCTGGGTTCGGACATCGGTTCGCTCCTGGTTCCGGTGGCGCGCGGGCCGCCGGACGCGCCGGCGAGGCCCGCGCCGTTCATTGAAGCTCGACGCGGCGGATCTCGCCGACGACGAACAGGTAGCAGATCACGGCGACGAGCGCGTGCGCGACGACGTAGACGAGCGCGCCGTTGAACGAGCCGCTGCGGTCGACGATATAGCCGATCGCGATCGGCGTCGTGATGCTGGAGAGGTTGCCGCACGTGTTGAGCAGCGCGCCGCTCAGCCCCGCGATCTGGCGCGGCGCGGTGTCGGCGTTGACGGCCCAGCCGAGCGCGCCGAGCCCCTTGCCGAAGAACGACAGCGCCATGAACAGCACGACGAGCACGTGCGAATCGGTGTAGTTGCAGACGATCATCGACATCGACAGCAACATGCCGAACACGATCGGCACCTTGCGCGCGACCGACAGCGAGCGGCCCTGCTTGAGCAGCGCATCGGACACGACGCCGCCGAGAATCCCCCCGAGGAACCCGCACACGGCCGGGATCGACGCAACGAGCCCCGCGTTGAGGATCGACATCCCGCGCGCCTGCACGAGATAGACGGGAAACCAGGTGATGAAGAAATAGGTGAGCGCGTTGATGCAGTACTGCGCGACGTACACGCCGACCAGCATCCGGTTTCTCAGCAGTGCCTTGACGTGGCGCATCGACGGGCCGCCGTCGCGCCCGCCCGTCGCCTGGTCGATGTTGACGAGCGCGCCGCCTTCGGCGAGGTAGTCGAGTTCCGCGCGGTTGATGTTCGGGTGGTCCTTCGGGTCGTACATCGTGCGGTTCCACACCAGGACGAACGCGAAGCCGAGCACGCCCATCACCGCAAACACCGACTGCCAGCCGAACGCGTGCACGAGCCAGCCCATCAGCGGCGCGAACACGACGGTCGCCGCGTACTGCGCGGCGTTGAAGATCGCCGACGCGGTGCCGCGTTCGGCGGCCGGGAACCACGCGGACACGATCCGGCTGTTGGCCGGGAACGACGGCGCCTCGGCTGCACCGACCAGGAAGCGCAGCCCGAACAGCAGCGCGAACGCGGCTGCGCCGCCGAAGAAGCCGATTCCGCCCTGCAGCAGCGTGAACAGCGACCAGAAGAAGATGCTGAATGCGTAGACGATGCGCGACCCGTAACGGTCGAGCAGCCAGCCGCCAGGCAGTTGCGCGATCACGTACGACCAGCCGAACGCGGAGAAGATGAAGCCGATCTGCACGTGGCTCAGGTGCAGCGCGCGGGCGAGGCTCGGGCCCGCGATCGCGATCGCCGCGCGATCCGCGTAGTTGATCGTCGTGACCGCGAACAGGACGGTCAGCACGAGCCAGCGTACGCGCGTGCGCCGGGCCGTTGCCGACGCGGACGCCGGCAGCGCGTGAAGCGGATTCATGACTTGTCTCCTCCGAAGGGCGGAAGGTGCCGTCGTGCGGCCGGCGCGTCGGTGCGCGCGTTATATGTACGAGTGCTTCCGGCCGGGAGCCGGGCCCCGGACGCCGATACGGGCAGGGCGTCCGGACCATTCTGTCATGTCGAAATTTGCGCTTTCATGCCAATTGCTGACTTGATCGATTCAGCATTTGAATCGATCTGCGCCGCGATCGGTCACGCGCTCGCGTCGTCCGCGCCGGTGCCGTGATGGTGCGCCACGTGCTGCGCGAGAAACTCGACGGCGGCGCGCACGCCGGGCAACTGGCCGCGCCGGTGCGGCATCAGCAGTGTCGTGGTGACGGTGCCCGCGCGCCAGCCGGGCAGCACGCGCACGAGCGCGCCGGACGCGAGCGCGGCGCCGGCGATCCAGTCGGGCAGGCATGCGATGCCGAGGCCGGCTGTCGCCGCTTGCAGCAGCAACGTCGATTCGTCGGCCTGCAGGCGGATGCGCGGCGCCACGTCGACGGTGTCGTCGCCACGCTGCAGCCGCCACGGCTGCTGGCTCGGGTGCAGGCCGTCGTGCCGCGCGAGATCGGCGGGTTCGTCCGGGATGCCGGCATGTGCGAGATAGGCCGGCGACGCCACGGCGATGATGGGCGACGTCGCGAGCGGCCGCTGCACGAGCGCGGAATCGGGCAGCGGCGCGAAATGGCTGCGCAGCGCGATGTCGAAGCCTTCCTGCGCGATGTCGACGAGACGGTCGCTCGCATGAACCTGCAGCAGCAGCTTCGGATGCGCGACGGCCAGCGCCGGCAGGCAGGGTGCGAGGATGTGCTGCGCGACCGGCACCGAGCTCGTGATCCGCACGACGCCGGCCGGTTCGGCGGCCTGCCGCAGCACCGCGTCGCGTGCGCTGTCGGCCTCGATCACGGCTGCGCGTGCGTGCTCGAAGAATTCGGTGCCGACCGGCGTCAGCCGGAAGCTGCGCGACGTGCGATGCACGAGCCGCGCGCCGAGCGTGCGCTCGAGCTCGGCCACGCGTTTGCTGACCGTCGATTTCGGCAGGCCGAGCCGGCGCGCGGCCGCCGACATGCTGCCCGCATCGACCGCCTGCACGAACAGATAGAGGTCGTTCAGGTTCACTTTCAGCGTCCACATGAAGAAACGACGGGTTTCAATTTTAGCGGCTACTGCGCCATCGTTCGCCATGGGAGCATGACTGCTCGTTCAACTTCTGCGGAATCTCCCGATGTCCCCGATCCTTCTCTACGGCATTCCCGCCGGCTGCTCGTTCGGCTCGATCGTCGCGCTTGAATGGGCCGGCCGCCCGTACCGGCTATCGCGCATCGCGATGCCGAGCGTCGCGACGAGCGACGCGTATCTCGCGCTGAACCCGGTTGCCGAGACGCCGGCATTCGTGACCGCGAACGGCGAGGTGCTGACCGAAAGCCTCGCGATCCTCGGTCACATCGGCGCGCAGGCGCTCGACACCGGCCTCGCGTTTCGCCAGGGCAGCGCGGATTTCGACCGGCTGAACCGGATGCTCGCGTGGCTGAACACGACGTTCTTCAACGCGTTCGGCGCGCTCTGGTACGTGTACGAACACGACACCGAGGGCGCCGAGAAAGCGGCGCTGCAGGCTTATGGCCGCGGCAAGGTGCTGAAGGCGCACCGGCAGCTCGAGGCGCTGCTCGAGCGCGGCGACGGCCCGTGGCTGCTGGGTGCGCGGCGCACGCTGGCCGACGCGTACTTCTCCGGGATCGCTCGGTGGGCCGACTACCACGCGGTATTCGAGCGCGACGCGTTCCCGCGTATCGCCGCGCTGCGTGCGCGGCTTGCCGACGATGCGGGCGTGCAGTTCGCGCACGCGATCGAGGAAAACCTGCCGCTGCCGGCGTCGCTGGCGTTCGAAGGGCATGTGTCGCTCGACGACGCGCTGGCAAGCGCACGCGGTATCGCGGCGCCGGCCCGAGCGGCCTGACCGGCAACGCGGTTGTCCGAAGGGGGAATCCGTGACGGTGTTTTTTTACCCGGATAATATTGACATCCAATTAATACCCGGATAAAAATAGCGTCATTCCGATTCCTGCCTCCGGGTGACCACGATGACAACCTCCACGCTCCTCCCTTCGTACACGGCCTTCGACGGCCACCGGCGGCTTGCGTCGGGCCCGCTCGCGACGGTCGCGCTCGCGGTCCGGCAGGCAGCCGGCGACGCGATGCCCGGCGCGATCCTGATCTTCGATGATGCGACGGGCCGCTCGATCGACCTCGACCTGCGCGGCACCGAGGACGACATCCGCGCGCGCTATGCGCCGCCGTCAGGCGATACGTCCGGCGCGGCCGGCGAGCCGGCAGGCACCGGCGAACAGCGCGGCCGTGGCCGGCCGAAGCTCGGCGTCGTGTCGCGTGAAGTCACGCTGCTGCCGCGTCACTGGGAATGGCTCGGCGCGCAGCCGGGCGGCGCGTCGGTGGCGCTGCGCAAGCTCGTCGAGGACGCGCGGCGCACGCATGCGGCGGCCGACCGGCACCGCGATGCGCAAACCCGCGCGTACCACTTCATGTCGGCGATGGCGGGCGACCTGCCCGGTTTCGAGGAAGCCGCGCGGGCGCTGTATGCGAACGATCCGGCGCGGCTCGCCGAGCTGGCCGCCGGCTGGCCGGACGACGTGCGCGACCATGCGCTCGCCCTGGCGCGCGGCGACCTGCCGCCGTCCGCCGAAGACTGTTGACGGAGCACCGATGCAATGACCGTATTCGATCTGAACCGCGGCGCGATTGCGCCGGTTGCCGACGAAGTCGATGTCGTCGATCTGCGCGTGACGGGCGCCATCCCGCGCGAACTCTGCGGCACGCTGCTGCGCAACGGCCCGAATCCGCCGGGCGGCCGCTTCGAAGGCAACGACATGCTGTCGTGGTGGCCGGAAGCCGCGATGCTGCACGCGATCGCGTTCGAAGACGGCCGCGCAGCCGGCTACCGGAACCGCTGGGCGCGCACGCAGCGCTGGGCCGCCGTGCGCGCGCCCAAGCAGGCGCCGCATCTGCCAGACACCAATCCGAACGTGAACGTGCTGCAGCATGCGGGCGAATTGCTCGCGCTGGCCGAGGGCGGCGCGCCGCTCGCGATCACGGCCGAACTCGATTCGCTCGGCGTGCCGGCGCGGCATGGGGGCTTCGACGGCGGCATGACCGCGCATCCGAAGGTCGATCCGGTGACCGGCGAGCTGATGACGTTCCGCGCGGACTGGCGCGCGCCGTGGCTACGCTACGGCGTGATCGACGCGCACGGCGTGCAGCGTGTCGACGTCGAGATCGACCTGGGTGCGCCATCGATGATGCACGACCTCGCGATCACGGAAACTCGCAGCCTGTTGCTCGACCTGAACGTCGGTTACGACTTCTCGCTGCTGAAGCAGGGCCACCGGATGCCGCTGCGCTGGCACGACGACCGGCCCGCGCGCGTCGGCGTGATTCCGCGCCACGGCGGCGCGGTGCGCTGGTTCGGCGTCGAGCCGTGCTTCATCCAGCACGTCGTGAACGCGTACGACTGCGACGAATCGTGCATCGTGCTCGATGCGGTGCGTTATCCGTGGTTCCTGCGGCTCGACGCGCACACGGGCCGCTTCGCCGACAACCCGGTCGGCGAGCTGTGGCGCTACGTGATCGATACGGCGAACGGGCTGATCGACGAAGGGCCGCTCGCCGACGGCGGCATCGAATTGCCGCGCATCAACGAAAGCCGGACGGGGCGCCGCTATCGCTACCTGTACGCGGTCGAGCAGCCGAACAACGCGGAAATGCGCGGCGTGATGCGCTTCGATCACGTGCGCGGCACGTCGACGCACTACGCGGTGCCGGCCGGCGACCAGAACGGCGAGCCGGTGTTCGTGCCGCGCCCGGGCGGCACCGACGAGGACGACGGCTGGCTGCTGGTGATGGTCTACCGCGCCGCGACTGACACGAGCGACGTCGTGATCCTCGATGCGCGCGCGATCGACGCGGAGCCGGTCGCGACGGTGCACCTGCCACGCCGTGTGCCGGCCGGGTTCCACGGCGCGTGGGTGCCGCGCGCAGGCGGATGAACGGCTGCGCGCGTCACTGCGCGCGCAGCGCGTCGACGATCTTCAGCCGCGCGGCGCGCATCGCCGGCAGGAAGCCGCCGACGAGCCCCATCACGAGCGAGAACAGCAGCGTCTTCACGACGATGGCGGGCGTCAGCACGAAGCGGAACGACAGGTCCGAGAAGGTCTGGAAGTTGGTCGTCGAGAACGACGCGAACTGCATCAGCGATGCGCACGCGAGCCCTGCGACGCCGCCGACGAAGCCGAGCAGCAGCGCTTCCAGCAGGAACGCGGCGAGCACGTTCCTGCGCTTGAAGCCGAGCGCGCGCAGCGTGCCGATCTCGGCCACGCGGTTCGCGACCGACGCATACATCGTGATCATCGCGCCGATCATCGCGGCGATCGAGAAGATCGTCGACAGCGTGATGCCGAGGATGTTGATGAACGTGGAAAGCGACTTCGACTGGTCGCCGTAGAACGTCTGCTCGCGCTTCGCTTCGTCGGTCAATCGCGGGTCGACGTCGATGTCGGCCTTGAAGCGCGCGAAGCCGTCGGCGCTCGGGATGCGCAGCACCATCGACGAATAGCTGGTGCGCCGGAACGACTGCATCAGCTGGTCGACGTCGCCCCAGATTTCCGAGTCGAAGCCGCTGCCGCCCGCGTCGAAGATGCCGACGATGGTCCAGTCGCGCTGCGCGAAATGCAGGCTGTCGCCGAGCTGCGTGCCGCTGAAGCCTTTCGCGATCGCGCTGCCGACGATGATCTCCGACGAGCCGGGCGTGAACATCCGGCCGGCCATGAGCTTCACGTGCGGGCGCAGCGCGAGCCCGGCGGGCGACACGCCGCGGATCACGACATTCGACGGTTTGCCGGTCGACGTCTTCACGAGCGAGATCAGCACGACGGCTTCCTTCGACACGAGCGGCCGGCCGTTGGGGCCGAGCGCGACGGCCGGATGCATCTCGAGTGCGTTGGCCTGCTGGTGGTCGATCGAACTCTGGATCTCGGTCTCGGCGCCCTTGCGGATCACCACGGCGTTGTCGGGTTCGCCGGTCGAGACGAGCGTCTGCGTGAGCCCCGCATCGAGCATCTGCACCGTCGCGAATACGAAGATCACGAGCGCCATCCCGCCCGCAGTGAGCGCGGTGGTGAGGCGCCGGGTCCACAGGTTGCGCGCGATGTAGTTGAGCGGGATCGCCATGCGCATCGCTACCCGATTGCCCGCAGGCCCTCGACCACACGCACGCGCGCGGCCTGCCACGCCGGCACGATCGCGGCAGCGAAGCCGACCGCGACCGAGCATGCGGCCTGCAGCACGACGGTCTCGGTCGATACCTTGAACACCGGGAAGATGCCGCCTGCCGCCTGCTTGAACAGGCTTGCGGCCGGCGGCGTCGCGAGGATCCCGAGCCCGCCGCCGGCCACCGCGATCACGACCGATTCGCCGAACACGATCAGCGCGAGAAAGCCGGGGCCGAAGCCGAGCGCCTTCAGCGTCGCGTATTCGGACGTGCGTTCGCGCGCACTCATCGCCATCGCGTTGGCCATCACGGCCATGATGATCAGGATCACCACGTACGACACGACGCGGATCGCCGCGATGATCTGGTTCGACATCGCGACGAAGCCCAGCTGGAACGCCTGCTCGGTCTCGGTCAGCGTCTCGGCGAGCGAGTTCTTGAACACCGCGTCGACGTTGCGCGCGATCGATGCGCCGTCGTCGGGGTTCGCGACGCCGAGCACGAACACGCCGACCTGGTCGGCCTGCTTCGGCGTGCGCTGGCGCACCGTTTCGTTCAGGTAGTCCCAGTGGAATACCAGTTGGCGCGTGATCGTCGAGTCGTCGCGGCCGTCGAGGATCCCGCGCACGACGAAATCCCACGTGCCCGGATAGATCGTGCCCTTCAACGGGATCACGTCGCCGATCTTGAAGCCGAACTGGGTAGCGAGCTGGCGGCCGACGAGGCAGCCGCGGCGGTCGCGGTCGTAGTCGGCGCGCTGCTGCGCCGGGATGATGTATTCCGGATACAGGTCGAGATAGTTTTCCGATACCGCGAAGCTCGCGAAGAAGTTCTTCGGGTCGCGGTAGATGCCGCCGAACCAGTTCGAGCGGACCACGGCCGTCACGCCGTCGACGCCGCGGATCCGGTTCTCGTAGCTGACGGGCAGCGGAAACACCAGCGAGATCGCGTTGCGCGTGACGAGCCGACCGCTGGACGCGGCGGCCGCGCCCGCGTACCACGCGTCGACCACGGTGTGCAGCAGCCCGAACGCCAGCACCGCGATCGTGAGCCCGAGCACGGTCAGCAGCGTGCGCAGCCGGTGGCGCAGCGCGTTGCGCGCGATCAGCTTCAGCACGTACATCGCGCGCGCTCCCGCAGCCGGTCAGCCGGCGTGCCCATCGATCAGCTCCCCTTTTTCCAGATGGACGAGCGCGCGCGCGGCGCCGGCCGCGTGTGCGTCGTGCGTCACCATGATGATCGTCTTGCCGAGCTCGGCGTTCATCCGCTGCAGCATCGCGAGCACGTCGGTAGCCGACGCGCGGTCGAGGTCGCCGGTCGGCTCGTCGGCGACGATCAGCACGGGGTCGGTGATCAGCGCGCGGGCGATCGCGACGCGCTGCTGCTGGCCGCCCGACAGCTCGGACGGGTAGTGGCTCGTGCGGTCGCCGAGATTCACCATGTCGAGCACGAGCTCGACGCGCTCGCGCCGCTCGCGGCGCGACAGGTGCGTGAGCATCAGCGGCAGCTCGACGTTCTCGAACGCGGTGAGCACCGGCATCAGGTTGTAGAACTGGAAGATGAAGCCGACGTTCGCCGCGCGCCATTCGGCCAGTTGCGCCTCCGCGAGCTGCGAGATGTCGAGCCCGCCCACGCGCAGCTCGCCGCTGTCGGGCCGGTCGATGCCGGCCACCAGGTTCAGCAGCGTGCTCTTGCCGGAGCCCGACGGCCCCATCAGCGCGACGAAGTCGCCTTCGCCGATGTCGAGCGTGATGTCGGTCAGCACGGGCACGATCTGGTTGCCGCGCCGGTACGACTTCGCGACGTGGCTGATCTCGACGAGGGGCGGCGAGGCGTCGTTCACGCGCGTTACTTCTTCGCGACGGTCACGTTCGCGCCGTCCTTCAGCTTCACGCCGGGCGCAAGCACGACCGTGTCGCCGGGTTTCACGCCGCGGACCGCGACGAGTTCGCCGATCCGCATGCCGCGCGTCACGGCCGCCGCGTGCACGGTGTCGTCCTTCACGACGAACACCACCGGCCGGCCGTCGCGCTCGACCACGGCGCTTGCCTGCACGGCCGTCACGGGCTGCCGGTCCTGCGCCGACACGGGCTTCGACAGGAACGCGATTTTCGCGCTCATGTCGGGCAGCACGCGCTCGTCGCGGTCGACGAAGCGCACCTTCACGAGCACGGTGGCCTTCGAGCGGTCGACGGTCGGCACGATGCGCGACACGCGGCCCGCGAAGCGCATGTCGGGCAGCGCGTCGAGCTGGATCTCGCACGGCTGCTCGGCGCGGATCTTCGCGATGTTCGATTCGGCGACGTCGGCCTCGACTTCGAGCGTGTCCATGTCGGCGATCGTCACGACGGCGCCCTTGCTGTCCGACGCGGACGAAAACGGCGTGATGTTGTCGCCGACGTTCGCATGCTTCGCGAGCACGATTCCGTCGAACGGCGCGCGGATCACCGTCTGGTCGACCGCGACCTGCGCGGCCTGCGCGTTGGCGTCGGCGGACACGATCGCGGCCTCGCCGCTGCTGAGCGATGCGCGTGCCTTGTTCACGCGGGCCGTGTCGATGTCGAGTTGCGCGGCCGGCACCGCGCCCTTCGGCGCGAGCGCCGCGGTGCGGCGCAACGCGATCTCGGCGTCCTTCAGCTCGGCCTGCTGCACGCCGAGGTTCGCGCGGGCGACCTTCGCCTGCGCGAGCGCCTGCGCCAGCGACGCTTCCACGTCGCGGCTTTCGAGGCGCGCGATGATCTCGTCCTTCTTCACGCGCGTGCCTTCGAGCACGCCGAGCCATTCGACGCGCCCCTGACCCTTCGACGCAACCGCGGCCTTGCGCTGCGGCACGACGTAGCCGGTCGCATTGAGTTGCGTGTCGTTCTGGTACGGGTAGGCGGACGTGACAGATGTGGTTTCGACGGTCGGCCGGCCGGTGAGCGCGATGCCGGCGACGATCGCGACGACGACGATCACGGCGGCGGCCACATAGCGCACCCATCGGCGCCGGCGGGGCGCCGGTGCGATCGGACGCCGGTCGATTTTCAGTTTGTCCAGATTGTGATCGGGCAATTTGAGCGCCTCGAGACGGCGGCGGTCTGGCGACGGCCGCGATCCGGTTTCCGGGGAAAGGGACGGATGGACGCCAGTATAAGCGTCGTCCCGATGGCGCGCGAGCCGGTTTGCAGCGCTGTCGTGGCGGCCGCCGCAGCGGCCACGGACATGGGAATACGCGTGCTCCCCCGGGGAAACCCGAGGGACGCAAGCAACGTGTCAACTTGCCGCGAACACGATGCGTTATGGAACCAGTGCGTCAGGTTTTGTCGCGACGGAACGGCGAAAGCCGGCCTCGCGGCCTGGGGCTCCGATGCGAATGCCTCGCATCTTTACCTACCGGTACGTTTGATTTTTTCTCCGCTAAAGGAAGAACAATGAAGAAGACGCTCGCTTCGATCATCGCCGCAGCATTCGCACTCGCATCGGTTTCGGCATTCGCACAGGCGTCCGCGCCGGCAGCCGACACGTCGGCAGCTGCTCCGGCACCGGCCAAGAAGGATCACAGCAAGCCGAAGCACCAGCTGAAGCACCACGGTTCGGCCAAGGGCAAGGCGAAGGCCGCCGCCGCTTCGGCAGCCGGCACGAACGACGCAGGCGCAGCAAACTAAGCGCTTCGCCCGGGGCCGGCACCGCCGGCCGCCCGTCGCGAGACCCCGCATGTTTCGGCATGCGGGGTTTTGTTTTTTCAGGTGTCGCGTTCGCCGGGCAGCGGCGATGGCGACGGCGACGGCGGTGGCGTACGCATCGCATCGACCACCGCGCGCATGCGCCGCCAGTGCGAGCCTTCCCAGAACACGCGCCGGCACACGTCGCACGCGGCGAAACGGCGGTGCCGCTGCCGGACGCCGTCCGGCACACGTGGCGCGGCGGCGGCCGCGTCGAGCGGATGCAGCGGCGCATTGCAGCGCAGGCACAGCCGGAACGGCCGCATGTGCGGTGCGAGATCGAGCCGCTCGAACAGTTCGCGCAACTGGTCGGCCGGCTGCAGCGCGTGCAGGTAGCAGCCGCGCACGACCGCGCGCCGCTTGAGCAGTTCGCGGTCGCGGGTCAGCACGATCCGGCCCTCCCGCGTGGCCAGCGCCGCGAGTTCGTCGTCGCGGTAGTGGTTGTCGTAGCAGGTGTCGAAGCCCGCGAGGCGCAGCAGTTGCGCGAGGCCGCCGAGATGCGCGTCGGCGACGAAGCGCCACGGCGCCGCTTGCGGCGCGGTCGCACCGTTCGCCACCGGCTGCGCGCGTTCCGGAAAGGCTTCGACGCGGTCGCCGTCGCCGAGCGGCTGGTCGAGCGCGGCCGGCGCGTCGTTCACGCAAAGCCGGCCGATTTCGGTATGCGGGACGCCAAGCGCCTCGATCGCATGCTTCACCGTCGCGTCGCGCGCGCACGCCTGCCCGAACGCGCGGTCGCGCTGCGCGCGCGGGAGAAAGGCGTTCAGTTCGCCGTGGAAGCGGAAGGTCGCGGTCGCCATCCGTCCAGTATCGCACCGCGCCCGGCCGGCGGCAGGCGCTGCAGACGGCCGGCATCTGTGTTTAACTCGCGGCTTCACGGAGCGAAGGAGCGGGCAATGGATCTCGGGTTTATCGGGCTGGGCGAAATGGGGCAGGCGATCGCGACGAACCTGCTGAAGGCGGGCCACACGGTGCGGGTCTGGAACCGGTCGCGCGAGCGTGCCGAGCCGCTCGCGGCGTTCGGCGCGCAGATCGTCGACACGCCGGCCGACGCGTTTCGCGGCGACGCGGTGTTCTCGATGCTCGGCGACGATGCCGCCGCGCGCGCGGTGTTCGACGACGCGCTGCTCGCGCAGGCGCCGCGGGGTCTGATCCACGTGAACATGGCGACGGTGTCGGTCGCGCTCGCCGAATCGCTTGCGCATGCGCACGCATCGCGCGGCATCCACTATGTCGCAGCGCCCGTGATGGGGCGGCCCGACGTCGCCGCCGCCGCGCGCCTGACGATCATGGCCGGCGGCCCGGCCGAGGCGATCGACCGCGTGCAGCCGCTGTTCGACGCGATCGGCCAGAAGACCTGGCGGTTCGGTTCGCTGCCGCAGCATGCGAACGTCGCGAAGATTGCCGCGAACTTCACGCTCGCGTCGGCGATCGAGACCCTCGGCGAGGCGTCCGCGCTGCTGGGCGCGCACGGCGTCGCGATGCGCGACTTCCTCGACGTGATCACCAGCAGCGTGTTTCCGGGCCCCGTCTATGCAGGCTACGGCTCGATGATCGCCGAGCGGCAATACGAGCCCGCGCGCTTCAAGGCCCGGCTCGGGCTGAAGGACGTCCGCCTTGCGCTGGAAGCCGGCGACGCGACGTCGGTGCCGCTGCCGATCGCGAGCGTCGTGCGCGACAGCCTGCTCGATGCGCTCGCGCACGGCGGCGGCGACCAGGATTTCGCGGTGCTCGGCGAGGTCGCGCTGCGCCGCGCAGGCCGCTGACGCGCGACACGAGCGCCGTGCTCACGGCATAATCGACGTTTCGTTTTCCCGACATTCAGGCAGAGGCGGTCATGAACTTGCATACGTGGTGGCTTTTCGTGGCGACGGTGTTCGTCGTATCGGCGATTCCGGGTCCGAACATGCTGCTCGTGATGACACACGGCGCGCGGCACGGGCTGCGACGTTCGGCGTGGACGATGGCCGGCTGTCTTAGCGCGCTGGTACTGATGTTGTCGGTGTCGGCGGCGGGTCTCGGTGCCGTGCTCGAGGCGTGGCCGGCGATGTTCAACACGTTGCGCTTTGCGGGCGCGGCCTACCTGATCTACCTCGGCGTGAAGGCGTGGCGCGCGCGCGTCGACGACGAGCAGCCTGCCGACGACGTCGAAACCGTGTCGCGCCAGGTCGCGCCGGCATCGCGCGGGACGCTGTTCCGCAACGGTTTCCTGGTCGCGGGCAGCAATCCCAAGGCGATCCTGTTCGCGGCCGCGCTGCTGCCGCAGTTCATCAACGCGGCCGAACCGACGCTGCCGCAGTTCGGCATCCTCGTCGTGACGTTCGCGGTGATCGAGGTGAGCTGGTATCTCGTCTACGCGTCGTTCGGCACGCGCATCGGCGCGACGCTGAAGAGCCAGAGCGTCGCGAAGGTGTTCAACCGGCTGACGGGCGGGCTGTTCGTCGGCTTCGGCGCGATGATGGCGCTGGTCCGTCACTGATTTCGACCTGACCGGATTCCGGTGTGCCGAACGCCCCGTCCCTCGCAAGAGGGCGGGGCGTTCGGCTTTTCGGGGCCGCTTTATGTCTGCCTACGCCCGCGGGCGAGTCAACGCAGTGTCGCCGGCCCCGCGTCCGGCCGCGAGCCCGAACACGGCGGCTGCGCCTGCGAACGCGAAGCCTGCGCCGCACACCGCGCTCCATCCGCCCCAGGCCCACGCGCTGCCCGCGAGCGCTGCCCCAAGTGCGCCGCCGACGAAGAACAGGCCGACGAACAGCCCGTTCAGGCGGCCGCGCGCGGCCTGGTTCAGCAGGTTGATCTCGCGGCGGCCGATCGTCTGGTCGACGATGACGCCCGCGTCCAGCAGCGCCGCACCGCCGGCCAGCAGCGCGAGCGCGACACCGCGATGCGCATGCGCGTCGAAGCCGAACCAGCCGGCGCCGGCGATGCCGAGCACGACGAGTGCGGCGAGCATCGTGCCGTGCGCGATCCGCTGCGCGGCCGGGCCGTGGCCATGGTCGCCGGCGCGGCCGGCGAGCGGCGTGACGATCGCGCCGCTGGCGCCGGCGAACGCGAATAGCGCGATCCCGTGCAGGTCGAGCGCGAACGGCGGCTGCGCGAGCCGCAGCCCGACGGCCGTCCAGAACGCGCTGAACGCGGCCATCGCGAGCGCCGCCGAGAGCGCGTGCCGGCGCAGTACCGGTTCGTCGGCGAGCAGGCGCCCCATCGACGCGAGCAGCGCGCGGTAGCCGGCCGTGACCGGCGGGGTACGCGACGGCAGGCGCAGCGCGAGCACGACGGCGATCGCCGCATTCGCGACCGCCGCCAGCAGGTAGAACGCGCGCCAGCCGGCCGAGCCCGCAATCAGGCTCGCGAGCGGTCGCGACAGCAGGATGCCGAGCATCAGCCCGCTCATCACGTTGCCGACCGCGCGGCCGCGCTGCGCTTCGGGCGCCATCGACGCCGCCATCGGCACGAGCATCTGGATCACGCTCGATGCGGCGCCGGCGACGAGCGTCGCGAGCAGGAATACGGTGCCGGACCGCGTGAACGCGGGCAGCGCGAGCGCGGCCGCACACGCGGCAAGCGTCGCGACGATCAGGCGGCGGTTCTCGAGCAGGTCGACCAGCGGCACGAGCAGCACGAGCCCGGCCGCGTAGCCGAGCTGCGGCAGCATCGCGACGAGGCCGGCGAGGCCGGGCGGCAGATGAAGGTCGGCGCTGATCGGGCCTGTCAGCGGTTGCGCGGCGAACAGGTCCATCACGATCACGCCGACCGTCGCGGCGAAGAACAGCGTCATCCCGGTGCTCAGCGCGGGCGGCACGGCGACGGACGGAGGAACGGCGGCGGGGCAACGGTTGGCAGGGCAGTTCATCGGAAGCCTGGGAGAGGGGGCGAAGGAATCCCCATCGTAGGTGCCCGATGTTTATGCGACAATTGAAATATGTCTAACATGATTATGCGAGTTTGTTTTGAATACGCGTGATCTCCTGGCGTTCGTCGCGGTGGTCGACAGCGGGTCGATGGTCGCCGCGGCCGCGAAGCTCCACCTGACGCAGCCGGGCCTGACGCGGCGCGTGCAGAACCTCGAAACGCTGCTCGGCGTGCCGCTGCTCGAACGGCAAAGCAAGCCGCTGAAGCCGACCGCCGCCGGGCGCGACGTCTACGCGCTCGCGCGCAACGTGCTGGGGGCGGTCGACGAGCTGATGGCGGCCGGTGCGCCGGACAGCGAGCCGTCGGGCGAGTTGCGCATCGGCGTCCCGCCGTTCCTGTCCGAGCTGGCGCTCGAGCGGCCGATCGACCGGCTGCGCGACGCGTTCCCGCGCCTCACGCTGCGCGTGACGGCCGGCTGGTCGCCGGCGCTGACGCAGGGCATCGAGCGCGGTGCGCTCGACGTCGCGGCCGTGATGGTGCCGGCGAGCGCGGTGCTGCCCGACGCGTTCACCGCGACGCTGCTCGCGACGCAGCCGACGGTGCTCGTCGCCGCGCGCGACTTTCCGTTGCCGGACGGTCCGCTGTCGCTCGACACGCTGTCGGGTTTTCCGTGGGTGCTGAGCCAGGACGGCTGCGGGATGCGTTCGGCGCTGAGCCGCGCGCTCGGCGCGGCCGGGCTGCCGTTCGACGTCGCGGTCGAGGCGTTCGGCTCGGAGTTGCAACTGTCGCTGGTCGCGCGCGGCGCCGGCATCGGCATCGCCGCGCCGAATGCGCTGGCGCGCAGCGCGCATCGCGATGCATTGAGGGTCGTGGAAACGGCAGGGCTGGAAACGCGGATCAACGTGTGGATCGTGCACGGCACGCTGCCGGGCCGGCTGGTGCGGCCTGTCGCGCTGTTGCGCGACGCGCTGGGCGAGGTGCTCGACCGCGAGAACGGAAGAGGGTCGGATGCGTTAATGGCGAACTAGAGGCAGCATTCGAGGGAAAATCCTTATTTTCTCTACGGAAATGTTGCATTGCGGAAACCGATTCGCTATAGTTGCACCTGTCTCCTCCATGTCTCCTCTGATATGGATTCAGCCCGCCTCTTAGGCGGGCTTTTTTTTGCCTGCGATTTTGCCGCGGCAATCCATGCGCCGGCGCTTGCCGGCGTCAGAACTTGTACGTCATCCCGACGTAGCTGATGATCGGGTCGGCTTTCAGGTCCGATTTCGACTCGGCGAGCACCGAACCGTCGGCCGCCTTGATCGTCACCGTCGACGTCGTCTTCAGCGGGATGTAGGTCACCGACGCGACCAGCCCGAAATGCTCCGTCATGTTGTACTGCAGGCCCGCGTTGAACACCGGCTGCCATGACGACGACGCCTTCGCTTCCACCGATGTCGTACCCGGCTTGCCCGCACCCGCCGCGAGGATCGCGCCGAGGTTGTCCTGCGTCTGCTTGATGAAGTTCGTGTTGAGCTGCAGGTCGCTGAACCAGTTGTACGACACGCCGAGGCCGAGGAACGGCCGGAACTTCGCGGTCGCCTGCCCGAAGTAGTACTGCAGGATCACCGCGGGGCTCCACTGCCGCACGCTCTTCACGATCGGGTTGACCGAGCCCAGCCCGATGTTCTGCGTGCCGAGCGCGCCGGCAGGGCCGGGCGGCTTGATCGTGCCCTGGCCCGACACCTTGAACACCGGCGGTACGCCGGCCACCGACGTGACCGCGATGTGGTCGGTCAGGAAGTGGCTGACCGTCAGGCCGACGGTGTCGGCGCCGCTCGTGTGCAGCCCGGTGCCCGGCGACGTGAACGACGGCGGCAGCCGCAGCGGCGTGTTGATCGGCGTCGGTGCGACGTTGGTCGTCATCGGCGTGCTGCTCTGCTGCGGCATCACGTGGAACCAGCCCAGCGTGACGACGTTGCTGCCGGCGCTCTGTGCGTGCGCCGCGAGCGGCGCCAGCACGGCGGCGCCGGCCGCCGCGCGGAGAAGGGTTTTCTTCATCACGGCTTCCGCCTCCGCTTACTGGACGAACGCGCCGATCGTGAAATACGGCGTCGATCCCGCGTTATCGAGGAAACCGAACACGCCACCCGTGAAGATGAACTTGCCGGTCGGCGACGTGCTGCCCGAACCCGTGTGAATCGTCGTGACGGTACCCGGCACCTTCTGCGTGTAGTCGAGATCGAGCGCGGTCGCGAGCGAGGCCTGCGACGGCTGGAACGGATCGAGCAGTGTGGCCTGGTTGTTGATCAGCGCGGTGGTCCGGTAGTCGAACTGGCTGTCGACGCCCACGTACTCGCCGTTCTGCGAACCGGCCGCGATGGCCGTCTGCGGCGAAAGGATCGAGATGCTCGATTCGTCGTCGGCGGTGAGGCCCGGCACGCCGTTGCTGTCGGGCGTCGGGTTCGGGTTTGCGACACCCGTGCGAACGAGGATCGGCACGAGCTGGTTGCGCAGCTTGCCGACGATCATGAAGCCCTTGCCCTGCGGCGTTGCCGACAGCGTCGGCTTCAGCTGGCTCGCGTAGTTGTTCGACTGGAACGCGCCGCTGCCGTCCGCGGATTGCGCGAAGTTCGTGCCTTGCTGCGTGCATGCGCCGCCGGCGAACTGGCCGGTCGAATCGCACTTGGTCCACGAGCCGTCCGCGTTGATCGTCACCTTCGCGTCGATCGATGCAGGCGCGAAGTTCTGCGACGGCACTTCACCGAAGCCGATATGGCTGTACGTCCCGGCGACCTTCGTGATGTCGGTTTCGATCGACGAGAAGCCGATGAACGGGTAGTACGGGAATTTCGTGTCGGGCACCGCGGCCTGGCCGAGCACGCCGTTGAACTGGATTTCCTTGCCGGGGATCGTGCCGCCCGCGACGCCTTCGCCGACGAAGATCCGCGCCGGGCGCGACGGATCGAGGCTCGCGCCGTTCAGGCGGAACGCGCACTGGTTCAGCTTGTTGGTCGGCAGCAGCGTTTCCTGCGTGAGCGTGCCGCTGTCGACGGTGCCCGCGCGGGTCGGCGTGACGGTGCCGGTCGTGCGCGGCACGGCCGATTCCACGTACGTCACCTGCCAGGTCATCTTGGTCGTGTCGAGCTGGACCTTCGCGAGTTCGCCGCTGCCCGCGCCGCCCGTGAACACGGTGCTGTAGTCGAGCGTGGCGGGACAGAGCCGGTCTTCGACGAGCGGGGGCGGGTTGTCGCTGCCGCCGCCGCAGGCGGAAAGAAGGGGGGCGGCAAGGGCCGCCGCCAGAATGAGGTTGCGCTTCATGTTGCTCCTCCAGATTTGTCTTGTGCGGCGGCCAGCTCCCTGTCGGCCGCTTCTGTTGGTGGTGCTCGTCCTGCCTGCGCCGTGCCGCGCGCGTCGTGCCGCCGTGCGTTACGCGGCAGCGGGCCAGCCGCCGCCGCGTCCCCGTTCGCTACTTGCTGATCTGCGCACCCACGCCGAAGTACGGTGTCGACGAGGTCGTCGAGTTCGCCGACGTCGACGTGACGCCGCCGTTCACCGTGCCCTGGACCAGTGCCGCGTACAGCCCGCCCGTCGCGATCACCACGCCCGATGCGGACGGGTAGCTCGCGCCGCTCGGCGGCGTCGTCTTCGCGTTCAGCAGGCCCGGCGTCGCCTGGCCATAGTCGAGCGTGAAGCCGTCTTCCTCGGCCTGCGTGCTCGGGTTGATGAACGACGCGTTGCTGCCGCGGATCAGCGCAGCCGTGTACTTGAAGTTCGAGTCCGCGCCCGCGTAGCCGCCGTCGATCGCGCCCGACGTGATTGCCGTTGCCGAGCCGAGCACCGCGATGCCCGATTCGTCGTCGACCTGCGCATCGACGTGCAGCGGCGGCGTGCCGAGGTTCACGTTGCCCGTACGCACGATCACCGGCACCGTCGCGCCGTTGAGCTGGCCGATCACCATGTGGGCGGTCGCCGACTTGCCGGTCGCGCCGACGATCGGCAGTTGCGTCTGCGGCAGCGTCTGCGGCGCCTTCGTGCTGTCGAAGTAGCCGCCGTTCGCGCTCGTCTTCCACGGATCGCCGGTTGTCTGGCAGCCACCCGAGCCGCTCGACGTGCACGCGCCGTTCGCATCGAACGTCTCGCTCGAGTTCGTGCCTTTCGTCGCGTAGTTGCCCGACGGCACGAGGTGATAGATCAGCGCGTTGTACGTGCCCGGCAGCTTCGACAGGTCGGTGGTCGTGCTCGCGAAACCGAGGAACGGATAGAAATCGAAGTGGCGGTTCGGCACCTGGCCGACGTTCTGCACGACGCCGGGGATGATCGTCAGCCCGTCGTACTGGATCGTCGCACCGGGAATGCCGCCGCCTGCGACGCCCATGCCGACCAGCAGCATCGGCGGGTTCGCCTGGTTGAAGTCGGCGGCCGTCGAATAGGTCGAGCCGTCCGCCGCAGGGCCCGTGCCCGGCGTGAGGACGAACGCGCAACG
This sequence comes from Burkholderia sp. BCC1999, assembly GCF_905339975.1. Taxonomy (NCBI): domain Bacteria; kingdom Pseudomonadati; phylum Pseudomonadota; class Betaproteobacteria; order Burkholderiales; family Burkholderiaceae; genus Burkholderia; species Burkholderia sp. BCC1999. Next base: position 47,974 of record NZ_CAJPHP010000036.1, read on the forward strand.
CGTCTGCTCGGCGGTCGGCAGCGTGCCGGTCGGCGGATGGATGACCTTGCCGGCGATCGTCGTGCCGACGCGACTCGGCGTGACGGTGCCCGTCTTCAGCGGAATCGGCGATTCGAGCCACTTGAGCGTGTACGTCATCGCGACTGCGTCGATGTTGACGCTGACGATCTCGCCGCTACCTGCGCCGCCGAGATACGTGCTCTTCACGATGTCGGCGTTGGCCGGGCACAGCGCGCCGTTGACGGGCTGCGAAGGCGGCGGCCCTTGCGTGCCGCAGCTCGATCCGGAACATTGGGGCGCGTTGATCGGCGCAGGTGCGCCGCCGTCCCCCCCACCACATGCAACCAGGAAAGGGGCAATGGCAAAGGCCGTTGCCACCCCCTTCGATAAGGCGTGCGACATGCCGCTGTCTCCAATCGTTTAATTGTGCGAGCTAATGTCGCCGCCTTGATTTTTGCTGTCAATTGATGAACCCGTCTAAAAAAGGCGATTGAAACGGGTATCGGCTATTGATTCCTTGTCGGATACGGCATTCGGTAAGAATTTAAACGCGCAAGAGGTCGCCGCAAGCTGCAGGAGTGGGGGATGTGCCACGCTTGGCAGGCTGTCGAAGGGCCTTCCTGCGTATAACGGCAGCGTTTAAAGCGGCGGTATCCGGTCTATCCCTATTCGGGATTGACTGGATAAAGAAGGGCGGAGTTAATCCGCTGGTAATCGCGCAACGGAAAGCTTGTAAATATTTGTAAATGCGCGATCCGGGATTTTTTATTTATTGCCTGGTACGGGTAAATAAAAAGCCGGCCAGTGGCCGGCTTTGCATTGCGTGCGATGTTGAATCAGCGTTTGAGACCGGCGTCCTCGGCCGCGCCGATGCTCAGGTTCATGCACTGGATCGCGGCGCCCGACGCGCCCTTGCCGAGGTTGTCGAGGCGCGCGACCGTGACGAAGCGCTCGGCGTTGCCGAACACGAACAGGTCGACACGGTTCGTATCGTTGTTCGCCTGCACGTCGAAGAAGCCGCCGTCGAGGTTCGCGTCCGCGTCGAACGGTGCGACGCGCACGAACGCTTCGTCCGCGTAGTACTCGGCGAACACGCGCTGCACGTCCTGCGGCGTTGCGCGCTTCGCAAGCTGCTCGGGCGTGAAGTAGGTCGTCACCGCGAGACCCTTCAGGAACGGGCCGACGATCGGCGTGAAGATCGGTGCGTTCGCGAGGCCCGTATGCGCGGCCATTTCCGGCAGGTGCTTGTGCGCGAGGCCGAGTGCGTACGGACGCGGGCTCGCGAGCTTGCCGCCCGGCGCTGCATTTTCGTAGTCGGCGATCATCGACTTGCCGCCGCCGCTGTAGCCGGTGATCGAGTAGCTGTGCGCGGCGAACGTCGGCGCGACGATGCCGGCATCGACGAGCGGGCGCATCGCGAGCACGAACGCCGATGCGTGGCAGCCGGGCACCGCGATGCGCTTCGATGTACGAATCTTCTCGCGCTGGGCGCGGGTCAGTTCCGGCAGGCCGTAGGCCCAGTCGGCGCTCGTGCGGAACGCGGTGCTCGCGTCGATCAGCGTCGTGTTCGGGTTCTCGACGAGCGAGGCCGATTCGCGCGACGCGACATCCGGCAGGCACAGGAACGTGACGTCCGACGCGTTGATCAGGCGGCGGCGCTCGTCGACGTCCTTGCGCTTCGCTTCATCGATACGCAGGATTTCGATGTCGTTGCGTGCCGACAGGTATTCGAAGATCTTGAGGCCGGTCGTGCCTTCCTGGCCGTCGACAAAAACTTTGGTGCTCATTTCGCTCTCACTGAATGAAACGCGGGCCCGCGCCCGGAAACCGCCATTTTAAGACGTCATCCGGCGGGTCTGCGCCGCGCGGGGCGAAAAAAGACGGCCGGCGGGCCGTCTTGTGTCCCTTTGATGCCCGCCGCTGCGGGCGCGCGGGCGTCGGGGCGGGCTCAGCGGGCGCCGGCGTCCCAGCGTGCGGTCGCTTCGGCCACGCGCCGGCCGAACGCCTTGCCGGTCTCGAGGTCGCCCGGCAGCGGGCCCTCGTCGGGCGTCGAATCGGCCGGCGATTGCGCGAGCAGGCCCGTGGAGCCGCCGAGGTAGTTGATGTCGTTGCGCGTGGCCGCCTTCGAGTTGGCCGGCATCAGGCTCGTGCCGACCCACACCATCCCATGCTGCATCGCCAGCGTGACGAAATATTGAATCGTCGAGAACTTGTCGCCGTTCATCGTCGCGGAGTTCGTGAAGCCCGCGGCGATCTTGTCCTTCCACTTCTGCGTGAACCACGCTTTCGACGTGGCATCGGCGAATTGCTTGAACTGCGCCGACGGGCCGCCCATGTAGGTCGGCGCGCCGAAGATGATCGCGTCGGCCGCGTCGAGCGCGGCCCAGCCCGCGTCGTCGAGGTCGCCGACGGCGATCAGGCGCGCGTTCGCGCCGGCGTCCTGCGCGCCGGCATGCACGGCCTCGGCCAGTTTCTGCGTGTGACCGTAGCCGCTGTGATACACGATGACGATGTTCGACATGAAGCGTTCTCCGGAAAGGGACGGGAACGGCGGACCGCAGGCTCGCCGCGTCACGCGTCGCCGGCGGGCGGCGCGACGGATGCGCGGCGTGGCGCCGCGACCGGTGACCACGAGTCTAGCAAGCCGAAATGACGGGAAAACGCGCGCAGGCGGCGCACTGAAATTCCCGGCGGCCGGCAATCGCGACGGCCGTTACTGCCCGTAGTTGACCGTGAGTTGCGCGGTGCCGATCGCCAGTGTGCCGATCTCGTGTTCGAACATCGGCGCGGGGCGGCCCTGCGACACACGCAGGTCGGTGCCCTTCAGCGCGTAGACGGTGATCACGTAGCGGTGCGGCTTGCCGGGCGGCGGGCACGGGCCGCCGTACCCGTCGATCCCGAAGTCGTTGCGCGCCTCGCTCGCGCCGATGCGCCGCAGGAAGCCGGACGCGCTCGCGTCGGCCGGCAGGCTCGTGACGGTGCCCGGGATGCCCGCGACGGCCCAGTGCCACCAGCCGTGGCCGGGCGCGTCGGGATCGAAGATCGTGACCGCATAGCTGCGCGTGCCGGGCGGCGGGTTGTGCCAGGTGAGCTGCGGCGAGCGGTTCGCGCCCTTGCAGTCGCCGCGGTCGAACACGTTCGCGACATGCACGCGCCCGCCCGGCGTCAGGTCGTCGCTCGTCACGGTGAAGGGGCTTTGCGCATGCGCGGGCAGCACCGCGAACACGGCGGCGCAGACGAAGACGAAGAGGATGGACGGAGACGGGCGACCCGATGGCGCAGGCGGAGTGATCCGGCGATCCACACGCATATGGCGCTTCTCCCGTCACGTGGGCCGGGCCGATGCTCCCGGCGTTGTTGGCGTTGTGCGTTGCCCGCGCAGCTGATGGCGGCGACGGTTCAAGTCTAGCATTAGGGTTCGATGAGCGACGCACGCCGCAACCCGCGATTGCGATCGGTCATCGTGCGGACCGGCGGACGAAAAAAAACCGCCCGCGATCGAGCGGGCGGTTTTTTCAGCCAGGACGCCGGCATGCATGCCGGCGCGGCGTCATTCCTTCGGGGCCGTGGCGCCGCCGTGCGCAGCCGACCACTCGGCCGGCGCGTGCAGGAATTTCTCGACTTCGTCGAGCGTCTTCGTCTCGAAGTAGCCCGACGCCTTCGCGACGCGCAGCACGTCCCACCACGTCGCCAGCGCATGCAGGTCGACGTCGATGTCCTTCAGGACCGACACGCTTTCCTTGAAGATGTTGTAGTGGAACAGCACGAAGCAGTGGTTCACCGTCGCACCCGCGGTGCGCAGCGCGTTGACGAAGTTGATCTTGCTGCGGCTGTCGGTCGTCAGGTCTTCCACCAGCAGCACGCGCGAGCCTTCTTCCAGATGGCCTTCGATCTGCGCATTGCGGCCGAAACCCTTCGGCTTCTTGCGCACGTACTGCATCGGCACCATCATCCGGTCCGCGATCCAGGCCGCGAACGGGATACCGGCCGTCTCGCCGCCCGCCACCGCGTCGATCTGTTCGAAGCCGATGTCGCGCGTGATCGTCGTTTCCGCCATTTCCATCAGCGCCCGGCGCACGCGCGGGTACGAGATCAGCTTGCGGCAGTCGATATAGACGGGGCTTGCCCAGCCGGACGTGAAGATGAACGGTTTTTCGGCGTTGAAGTGCACCGCCTGCACTTCGAGCAGGATTTTGGCGGTCGTATCCGAGATCGACTGACGATCGTAGCCTGTCATGGGCATTCCTTGGGTGTTGAGCGAGGAGCGGGCGCGGGCCCGGTGGCGCAGCAAGGGGAACCTGCCCTGGGGGCCGGGGCGCGATCGGGGGGCCAATCGCATCGCTGCGCGCGTAGCCCGACATTTTACCCGATTCAGGCCGGTTTCCGGCGGAATTCGAGCAGGTTCGCGCCCCCGCTCACCACCGGCGAAACAAACGGGGCGCGACCGCCCCGACGCTGATGCCAGGGATGCGGCGCTGCACCAACGGAGGTCATTTAGGGGGTGTACACTAGGCGGCCCTTAGAAATCGTTCAGTACTTTGTACTTTCCTCTTGCCACCCGCCAAGGTTCGATGGCGTGCCGACCCGGCGCGTCGCGTGCCGTCTCGCAGTCGACCATCCCCTCGATTCAAGCAGACGCGGCTGAAGGTGCTGTGTACTGAGCCGTCAATATTTCGCATGTCTCTCGCAGGTCAATCATGGACGAACAACTGAAGCAGGC
>NZ_CAJPHP010000037.1:0-42604 GCF_905339975.1 Burkholderia sp. BCC1999
CGGGGCCGCCGTTTTTATTTGCCCCTTTTTCGAGCCGGGTTGCCGGAACCACCCGGGCGGCGTCCGATTGCGCGGCCAACGGAATGTCGCTATAGTCTTCGGCATGACTGCATTTCCCCGCCTCTCCCTCCTTCTAGCCGGTGCGCCGCTACGCGCGCTAGCGTTGGCGCGCCTGCCGCGCTGACCGTTCTCGCCCCCCGTCAAGCTTCGTCTGTTGTTGAGCGTCGCCAGCGGTGGCGCGATCTCATTACGTTTGACTTCCGTATAAAGAGCCCTGGAGCCCCCCCATGACAGACAAGCTGATCATTTTCGATACGACGTTGCGTGACGGTGAACAATCGCCCGGCGCGTCGATGACGAAGGAAGAGAAAATCCGCATCGCGAAGCATCTCGAGCGGATGAAGGTCGACGTGATCGAAGCCGGCTTCGCGGCCAGCTCGAACGGCGACTTCGACGCGATCCACACGATCGCCGGTCTCGTGAAGGACAGCACGATCTGCTCGCTGGCCCGCGCCAACGACAAGGACATCCAGCGCGCGGCCGACGCGCTGAAGCCGGCCAACAGCTTCCGGATCCATACGTTCATCGCGACGTCGCCGCTGCACATGGAGAAGAAGCTTCGGATGACGCCCGACCAGGTGTTCGAGCAGGCGCGCCTCGCGGTGCGCTTCGCGCGCAAGTTCACCGACAACGTCGAATTCTCGCCGGAAGACGGCAGCCGCTCCGATCTGGATTTCCTCTGCCGCGTGCTGGAAGCCGTGATCGCCGAGGGCGCGACGACGATCAACATCGCCGACACCGTCGGTTATGGCGTGCCGGAGCTTTACGGCAACCTCGTGAAGACGCTGCGCGAACGCATTCCGAACTCGGACAAGGCGATTTTCTCGGTGCACTGCCATAACGACCTCGGGATGGCCGTCGCGAACTCGCTCGCCGGTGTGAAGATCGGCGGCGCGCGTCAGATCGAGTGCACGATCAACGGTCTCGGCGAGCGTGCAGGCAACACGTCGCTCGAGGAAATCGTGATGGCCGTGAAGACGCGCAAGGACTATTTCGGCCTCGACGTCGGCATCGACACGACGCAGATCGTGCCGACGTCGAAGCTCGTGTCGCAGATCACCGGTTTCGTCGTGCAGCCGAACAAGGCGGTGGTCGGCGCGAACGCGTTCGCGCATGCGTCGGGCATCCACCAGGACGGCGTGCTGAAGGCGCGCGACACCTACGAGATCATGCGTGCGGAAGATGTGGGCTGGACCGCAAACAAGATCGTGCTCGGCAAGCTGTCGGGCCGCAACGCGTTCAAGCAGCGCCTGCAGGAACTCGGTGTGTCGCTCGACAGCGAATCCGAACTGAACGCCGCGTTCATGCGCTTCAAGGATCTGGCCGACCGCAAGGCCGAGATCTTCGACGAGGACATCATCGCGATCGTGTCCGAGGAATCGGCGCTCGCGCACGAGCAGGAACATTTCAAGTTCGTGTCGCTGTCGCAGCGTTCGGAAACGGGCGAGCAGCCGCAGGCGAAGATCGTGTTCGCGGTCGAAGGCAAGGAAGTGACGGGCGAGGCACGTGGCAACGGGCCGGTCGACGCGACGTTCAATGCGATCGAAGGTGAAGTCGGCAGCGGCTCCGAGCTGCTGCTGTACTCGGTGAACGCCATCACGACGGGCACGCAGGCGCAGGGCGAAGTCACCGTCCGTCTGTCGAAGAGCGGGCGGATCGTCAATGGCGTCGGCACCGATCCGGACATCGTCGCCGCGTCGGCGAAGGCGTACATCTCCGCGCTGAACAAACTGCATTCGAAGGACGACAAGCTCAACCCGCAGCGCTCGTAAGCGCCGCGCGCTGCGCATCTCCGGAACGCCCCGTGCGGCCTTGCGCCGCCGGGGCGTTTTTTCATCCGCCGCTCATTCGGCAGCCGGTGCGCGGAACAGCCAGCGGCGCGTAGCGGGGCGTGTCGCCGGGCTGCGCCGGCGGAACTCGACGGCGATCCCGCGCCGCGGCGCATCGGCGACGAACGCGTCGAGCAGTTCGAGCACGTCGTGATCGATGTAGTCGGCGCGGGTCGCGTCGATGATCACCGCCGCGTGGTCCGGAATGTGCCGCAGGTGGTGCTTGACCTGAACCTTGCCGAGGAACGACACGTCCTTGCGGAACGACAGCAGGTAGTGGTCGTCGTGCTGCGCGAGCGTGACGGGGCTCTTCAGGTTCGCGACGGCGACTGCCAGTACGCTGCACGCCAGGCCGAGCGCGATCCCGAACAGCAGGTCGACCGCGAGCACGCCGATGATCGTCGCCGCGAACGGCACGAACGCGGCCGGCCCTTGCTTCATCACCGAACGGAACAGCGCCGGCTTCGCGAGCTTGAAGCCCGTATGGATCAGGATCGCGGCCAGGCTCGCGAGCGGGATCAGGTTGATGAGGCCGGTGAGCGCGAACACGCTCGCGAGCAGCAGCATCCCGTGGACGATGGCCGACATCCGGCTTTGCGCACCCGCGTTGACGTTCACCGAGCTGCGTACGATCACTGACGTGATCGGCAGCCCGCCGACCGCGCCCGCGACGAGATTGCCGACGCCCTGGGCCTTCAGTTCGCGGTCGGGCTGCGTCGGCCGGCGCTTCGGGTCGATCTGCTCGACCGCTTCGAGGCTCAGCAGCGTCTCCAGGCTCGCGACGACCGCGAGTGTGATCGCGACGCGCCACACGTCCGGATTGACGAGTTGCGCGAAGTTCGGGCCGAGCTCCGCATGCTTGAGCGATGCCGCGAACGCCGCGAACGATCCGAGCTCGGGCAGCGTCACGCGATGGGCGGCGCCCGGCGCAACGGCCGGTGCGACAAAGCCCAGCACGAGCGTCGCGCCGATCCCGAGCACGACGACCGCGAGCGGCGCCGGTACCGAGCGCACCAGCGCGAAGCGGCGCAGCGCGGGCGTGTCCCACGCGATCAGCAGCGCGAGCGACGCGAGCGCGATGGCCGTGGCGGCCCACGCGACCGGCAGGCCCGGCCAGTTCGCAAACGATTGCGCGGCCGAGCCGCCGATACCGAATGCGAACGGAATCTGCTTCACGATCAGCAGCAGGCCGATCGCGGCGAGCATGCCCTTGATGACGGGCGACGGTACGTAGGCGGCGAAGCGGCCGGCGCGCAGCATGCCGAACCCGAATTGCAGCACGCCGGACAGCAGCACCGCGAGCAGGAACGCGGAGAAGCTGCCGAGTTGTGCGATCCCTTCGACGACGATCACCACGAGGCCGGCTGCCGGCCCGCTGACGGACAGCGACGACCCGCTCAGCAGCGCGACGACGATACCGCCGACGATGCCGGACACGAGCCCGGCGAACGGCTCGACGCCGGAGGCGTTGGCGATGCCGAGACAGAGTGGCAGCGCGACGAGGAAAACGACGATGCCGGCGACGATGTCGCGCGGCAGGGTGGACAGGCGCTCGTTCAGTTTCATGGTTGGGGCGATTTCGTGGGCGTTGGGGCGGGGGATGAATCAGCCGAGCGCGGCGGCGGTCGTGGCCAGCGCGGGTTCGACGTCGACGGGCGGTGTCGCGTAGCCCGAATCGAGCTCCAGCAGGCGGCCGTCGGCGAGCGAGAAGATCCAGCCGTGCACGAGCGGCGGCCGTTCGCGGCCGCGCACGATCGGCGATGCGCGGAGCAGCCGCACCTGTTCGAGCACGTTCAGTTCGGCGAGGCGATCGGCGGCGGCCGTGTCGTCGAGCCCGTCGAGCGTGTCGCGATGGCGGCGTGCGAGCGCGCAGAGCGGCGCGATGCGGCGCGCGACGTGCGGCAGGTCGGCCGGCGGCGGCAGCAGCGACGCGCGCACGCCGCCACAGCCGTAGTGCCCGCACACGATCACGTGGTCGACCTTCAGCACGCGCACCGCGTACTCGAGCACGCTGGCGGAATTGTCGTCGTCGGGATGGAACAGGTTCGCGATGTTGCGATGAACGAACAGTTCGCCGGGCGCGCAGTGCGTGATGGTTTCGGCCGGCACGCGGCTGTCGGCGCAGCCGATCCACAGCACGCGCGGGTTCTGGCCGCGCGCAAGCGCGTCGAAGAAACCGGGCGTGTGTTCACGCGTCTCGCGGGCCCAGGCAATGTTGGCAACCAGCATGCTCTTTGGGCGATTCATGAGGACTCCTTTCTGATAAAGGCAAATAAATATCGGCGAAATGACGCAATTGCAATCTTTCTAAATTGAAAGGTTCGGTTTCGACTGATATTAGGGGTATGCCCTAGCACTCCGGGTGCATTGAAACAAATTGTTTCAAATTGATTTGGCGTAGTGCATTGCGTGCACCAACCCAACGCATGACATGCATCGGGTATGCCTGTTTCGGCGCAATGGCCCGCATGACGGGGCGTTCAGCGGATTGCCATCGGAATGTCATCGATCGGAAAAGTTTTCCGCCATATTTCCTGAATTAAATAAGGCAGCGGAAAAAAGGAAATGGCCATTCACGCAATAATTCGTGAATGGCCATTGCGAAAATTGCGCGTAAATGCGTAATCGGTCAGAACAGGTTGCGGCGGTCGGGATCGTGCAGCGGGTCCGGGGTTTTCTGCGTGATGCGCAGGATGCCCTGCGGATCGAAATAGAAGCTGTACATCATGTACCAGACGTTGTCCTCGAGGTACCGGTACGTCCACACCTCGCGCTTCATCAGCGGGAAGTAGGATGTCTCGACGGGGCGCCCGAAATTGACGAGCACGTCGGTCTTCGTCCACTTGCCGATTTCCGCACGATAGAACTCGTTCGGCTGCAGCACCTGGCGCACGTTGACGATCTTGTGGGCCGCGTCGACGTCGGCCGCGATCGTGATTTCGCCCATCGGCTGGGTCGGCCACATCAGCCGCTTGCCGCCGCCGGGCAGATCGTAGATCTCGCGCGGCGGGCCCATGCGCGCGACGATCGCCGACTCGTCCTGGCCGGCCTGGTATTGCTGCCACGGTTGCGCGCAACCGGCGAGCAGTGCGGCGGCACCGGCGACCAGCACCGGCAGGCGCGCGGGAATGCGAATGCGCATGGGATCCTCCAGAACACGGAAACAGGTCCCGTTGTATCACGGACGGCGCGCGACGGTGCATCGGGCGGAAAAAATCGGTGCGGATCGCCGGCATGGCCACGCTTGCGGGCGGCGGGTGCGCCGGCCTATGATCCGCGCTTCTCGAGCAGATTGAAGGGCAGGTGGCCGATGCAGGGGTGGAAGCGGTGCGCGCTCGCATTGAGCGCAGGGTGGATGCTGGTGTCGTCCGCGTTTGCCGGCGGCGAGCCGGTGCGGATCGCGCTGATCGAAGGGATGTCGGGCCCGTTCGCGAACGCAGGCGCGGCCGTCGAGCGCAACCTGCGCTTCGGCGTCGAGCAGGTCAACGCGGCGGGCGGCGTGAAGCTGCGCGACGGCGCGCACCCGCTCGAGCTCGTCGTGCTCGACAGCAAGGGGAGCCCGGAGGAGGCGCTCGTGCAACTGCGCGTGGCTGCGGACCGCCATATCGGCTTCGTTGCGCAGGGCAACAGTTCGGCCGTCGCGGCTGCGCTCGTCGCGGCGCTCGACAAGCTGAACGCGCGCGATCCGGACAACCGGATGCTGTTCCTGAACTATTCGGCCGATGATCCGGCGCTGACCGGCGCTCGCTGCAGCTTCTGGCATTTCCGCTTCGACGCGCACGCGGGCATGCGGATGGCCGCGCTCGCGGACGTGATGGCGCGCGATCGCGCACTGCGCAAGGTCTATCTGCTGAACCAGGACTACAGCTTCGGCCACGACGTCAGCACGCTTGCGCGTCAGGCACTGGCCGCGCGGCGCCCGGACGTGACGATCGCCGGCGACGAATTCCACCCGATCGGCCGGATCAAGGATTTCGCGCCGTATATCGCGAAGATCCGGGCGAGCGGCGCGGACGCCGTCGTGACCGGCAACTGGGGCAACGACCTGACGCTGCTCGTGAAGGCGGCGCGCGAGCAGGGGCTGAACGCGAAGTTCTATACGTTCTACGGCAACAGCCTCGGCGCGCCGGCTGCCCTCGGCGATGCCGGTGTCGGGCGCGTCGTGGCCGTGGCCGACTGGCACCCGAACGCGGGCGGCGCGAAGTCGGACGCGTTCTACCGCGCGTTCCGAACCCGTTTCCCGGCCGCGCAGGACGACTATCCGGTGCGGCGGATGAGCCTGATGATCGAGATGCTGGCCGCGGCGATGAACCGCGCGGGCTCGGCCGACCCCGTCGCGGTCGCGCGGGCGCTCGAGGGCCTGTCGTTCGACGACGGCTTTCATGCGTCGCGGATGCGCGCGCAGGATCATCAGCTGATCCAGCCCCTTTACGTGATGGAGATGGACAAGGCCGGCACGCCGGGCGTGCGCTTCGACAACGAGGGGTCGGGGTACGGCTTCCGGACGGTGCTGGCGGTGCCGGCACAGCGCACGGAGATGCCGTCGACGTGTTCGATGACGCGTCCGTGACAGGGGGCGGTAAGAACGGCGCGGAGTTGTGCTACAATGCGCGCCGGTTGTAAGTCACGGCACGGCCATTCTTCCGTGTCCGCCTGTTCAGTTAGAAAGGAAATCACATGTCTGTTGCAGATATCAAGAAGTCGGAAGTCGTTGCTCAGTTCGCCCGCGGTACCAATGACACGGGGTCGCCCGAAGTCCAGGTCGCACTGCTGACCGCGCGTATCGTCGAACTGACGGGTCACTTCAAGTCCCACGCGAAGGATCACCACAGCCGCCGCGGCCTGCTGCGCATGGTGAGCCGCCGCCGCAAGCTGCTCGACTACCTCAAGGGCAAGGATGCCGACCGTTACCGCGCACTGATCGAGAAGCTGGGTCTGCGTAAGTAATCGAGGCGATTGCCGCCAGCAAGATGCCTGTGTCAGTCCGCTGATACAGGCATTTTGTTTTTGCGCGGTGCGTAGCGTCACGCGCATCGCAGGCTGTCCGGCACTTCGTGCGGGGCTGCCGCAACGACTGATACCGGGGCAGGATTTGTGTCATTCCAGCGCGTCGCTGCACGAGCGCCGCGCTGGAATGGCATAAAAAACACACCTTGCTCCGGGTGATTCGGTCGGGACGCCGCCGTGCCGGATGGCCGGCGCGGCGAATGAAATGCATGAATTCAAAGGAGCAACCATGTCCATGTTCAACAAGGTCGTGAAGGAATTCCAGTGGGGCCAGCACAAGGTGCGCCTCGAAACCGGTGAAGTCGCTCGCCAGGCGAGCGGTGCGGTGATCGTCGACGTCGAAGACACCGTCGTGCTGGCAACCGTCGTCGGCGCGAAGTCGGCGAAGCCGGGCCAGGATTTCTTCCCGCTGACCGTCGACTACCTCGAGAAGACCTACTCGGCCGGCAAGATCCCGGGCGGTTTCTTCCGCCGCGAAGGCCGTCCGTCGGAGCATGAGACGCTGACGTCGCGCCTGATCGACCGCCCGCTGCGTCCGCTGTTCCCGGAAGGCTTCTACAACGAAGTCCAGGTCGTGATCCACGTGCTGTCCGTGAACCCGGAAATCCCGGCGGACATCCCCGCGCTGATCGGCGCATCGGCTGCGCTCGCCGTGTCGGGCCTGCCGTTCAACGGCCCGGTCGGTGCCGCGCGCGTTGCCTACATCGACAACGCCTACGTGCTTAACCCGACGCGTGACCAGATCAAGGCATCGAGCCTCGACCTCGTCGTCGCGGGTACGGAACGCGCGGTGCTGATGGTCGAATCGGAAGCCGATCAACTGTCGGAAGAAGTGATGCTGGGCGCGGTCGTGTTCGGTCACGAGCAGATGCAAGTCGCGATCGACGCGATCCACGAACTGGTGCGCGAAGGCGGCAAGCCCGAGTGGGACTGGCAGCCGGCGCCGAAGAACGAGGCGCTGATTGCGCGTGTGACGGACCTGGCGCAGAACGACCTGCTCGCCGCTTACCAGCTCCGCGACAAGCAGGCTCGCTCGACGAAGCTGAAGGAAGTCTACTCGGCGACCTCGGCGAAGCTCGAGGAAGACGCGCAGGCAGCCGGTACGGCAGCGGCCGACAAGGCCACCGTCGGCAACGTCCTGTTCGACATCGAAGCAAAGATCGTCCGTTCGCAGATCCTGAACGGCGAGCCGCGTATCGACGGCCGCGACACGCGCACCGTGCGCCCGATCGAGATTCGCACCGGCGTGCTGCCGCGTACCCACGGCTCGGCGCTGTTCACGCGCGGCGAGACGCAGGCGCTGGTCGTCGCGACGCTCGGCACGAAGGGTGACGAGCAGATCATCGACGCGCTCGAAGGCGAGTACCGCGAGCGCTTCATGCTCCACTACAACATGCCCCCGTTCGCAACCGGCGAAACGGGCCGCGTCGGCTCGCCGAAGCGCCGCGAAATCGGCCACGGCCGCCTCGCGAAGCGCGCGCTGGTCAAGTGCCTGCCGAGCGCTGACGAATTCGGCTACTCGATCCGCGTCGTGTCGGAAATCACCGAGTCGAACGGTTCGTCGTCGATGGCATCGGTGTGCGGCGGCTGCCTCGCGCTGATGGACGCCGGCGTGCCGATGAAGGCACACGTCGCGGGTATCGCGATGGGCCTGATCCTCGAAGGCAACAAGTTCGCGGTGCTGACCGACATCCTCGGCGACGAAGATCACCTCGGCGACATGGACTTCAAGGTGGCCGGTACGGAACAGGGCGTGACCGCGCTGCAGATGGACATCAAGATCCAGGGCATCACGAAGGAAATCATGCAGGTCGCGCTCGCGCAGGCGAAGGAAGGCCGCATGCACATCCTCGGCAAGATGACGTCGGCGGTCGCGGGTGCGAACACGCAACTGTCGGAATTCGCGCCGCGCATGATCACGGTCAAGATCAACCCGGAAAAGATCCGCGACGTGATCGGCAAGGGCGGTTCGGTGATCCGCGCGCTGACGGAAGAAACGGGCACGACCATCGACATCTCGGATGACGGCGTCGTGACGATCGCGAGCACGAGCAGCGAAGGCATGGCCGAAGCGAAGAAGCGCATCGAGCAAATCACGGCTGAAATCGAAGTCGGCCAGGTGTACGAAGGTACGGTGCTCAAGCTGCTCGATTTCGGCGCGATCGTGAACCTGCTGCCGGGCAAGGATGGCCTGCTGCACATCTCGGAAATCGTCAACGAGCGTGTGAAGGACATCAACGACTACCTGAAGGAAGGCCAGCAAGTGAAGGTCAAGGTCATCCAGACGGACGAAAAGGGTCGCGTGCGTCTGTCGGCGAAGGCGCTGCTGAATGAAGCAGCGGCAGCGTCGCAGTCGGACACGCCGCCGCAGCAGTAAGCGGACAGGCGGACCAACGGCCGGCAGTGCGAAAGCGTGCCGGCCGTTTTTTCTGTAGCATCGTTGTGCGGCGCAGCAGCGCCGGCGAGGCGTCCGTGCCGCGTGCCCGGGCGCGCCATCCGATTCCGATCCTGGAGCCTCCCTCACCATGAAAGCCATCGAAATCACCGAATTCGGCGCCCCCGACGTGTTGAAGCTTGCGGAGCGTCCGCGCCCCGAACCGAAGCGCGGCGAGGTGCTGATCAAGGTGGCGGCTTCCGGTGTGAACCGGCCCGACGTGTTCCAGCGCAAGGGCGCTTATGCGCCGCCGCCGGGTGCGTCGGACCTGCCGGGCCTCGAGGTGGCGGGCGAGATCGTCGGCGGCGACCTGTCCGATGCCGCGCTGAACCCGTTCGGCCTGAAGCTGGGCGATCGCGTGTGCGCGCTGCTCGCGGGCGGCGGTTATGCCGAATATGCGGTCGCACCGTTGCCGCAGTGTCTGCCGGTGCCTGAAGGGCTCACCGATATCGAGGCTGCGTCGCTGCCCGAAACGTTCTTCACCGTGTGGAGCAATGTGTTCGACCGTGCGCAGCTCGGCGCGGGCGAGGGCGGCGAGCAGGAGACGCTGCTCGTGCAGGGTGGCTCGAGCGGTATCGGCGTGACGGCCATCCAGATCGCGCATGCGCTCGGCTTTCGTGTGTTCGCGACGGCCGGCACCGCCGACAAGTGCCGCGCGTGCGAGGCGCTCGGCGCCGAACGCGCGATCAACTACAAGACCGAGGATTTCGTCGAGGTCGTGAAGTCACTGACGCACGATCGCGGCGTCGACGTGATCCTCGACATGGTGGCGGGCTCGTACGTGCCGCGCGAACTGTCCGCGCTCGCGGACGGCGGCCGTCTCGTGCTGATCGCGCTGCTCGGGGGCGCGAAGGCCGACGTCAACCTGGGCGAGATCCTGCGCCGCCGGCTCACCATTACGGGTTCGACGCTGCGCCCGCGCCCGGTCGAGTTCAAGGCGCGCATCGCCGCGCAACTGAAGGCGCGCGTGTGGCCGCTGATCGCCGACGGGCGCATCAAGCCGGTGATCTACCGCGTGCTGCCGGCCGCGGATGCCGCGCAGGCGCATGCGCTGATGGAAAGCAGCGAGCACACCGGCAAGATCGTGCTCGATTGGGGTGCGAACGCCTGATGGCCCGTGTGGCCGGGCTTGACATGCGCGGTTTGACCGGTTCAAGCCGTGCGCAGTAAAATCGCGGGTTTGCTTCGCCAGATCAAACCTGACGGCCGGTTTCCGGCGCGTCGATGACGAGACAGACACGATGTCGAAACAGAGAACTAAGCGGGTGATCGGCAACTGGAAGATGCACGGCCGGCTGGCCGGCAACCAGGCGTTGCTGAACGAAGTGGTGCAGGGCGCGGGCGCGGTGGCGGCCGAAACCTCGGTCGGCGTGTGCGTGCCGTTCCCGTATCTCGCGCAGGTTCACGCGCAGCTCGACGGCGGCCGTGTCGCCTGGGGTGCGCAGGACGTGTCCGCGCACGAACAGGGCGCGTTCACCGGTGAAGTGGCGGCGGCGATGGTCGCGGAGTTCGGCGCACGCTATGCGATCGTCGGTCACTCGGAACGCCGCGCGTATCACGGCGAAAGCAACGAGACGGTCGCGGCGAAGACGCAGCGCGCGCTCGCAGCCGGCCTCACGCCGGTCGTGTGCGTCGGCGAGACGCTCGACGAGCGCGAGTCGGGTGCGACCGAGCAGGTTGTCGGTGCGCAGCTCGACGCGGTGCTGGCCGTGCTGACGGCCGAAGAGGCGGTGCGCATCGTTGTCGCGTACGAGCCGGTCTGGGCGATCGGCACGGGCAAGAGCGCGACGTCGGCGCAGGCACAGGACGTACACGCGTTCCTGCGCGCGCGCCTCGCGGCGAAGGGTGCGGCGGACGTATCCGTGCTGTACGGCGGCAGCGTGAAGCCGGACAACGCGGAAGAACTGTTCGCGCAGCCGGACATCGACGGCGGCCTGATCGGCGGCGCGTCGCTGAAGGCGGAAGATTTCCTGGCGATCTGCCGGGCCGCGCGATAAGCGGTCCGAGATCGAATTGAACCATGACGGCGGCCGGACGGTCCGGTCGCCCGATCCAATCGGGTGGGTGTGATGCTGTTATTCAAGACGCTGATTATTGTGGTGCAGGTGCTGTCTGCACTCGGTGTGATTGGTCTCGTGCTGCTGCAGCACGGCAAGGGTGCCGACATGGGCGCTGCGTTCGGCAGTGGCGCGTCGGGCAGCCTGTTCGGTGCAACGGGCTCCGCGAACTTCCTGTCGCGCACGACGGGCATTCTCGCGACGATCTTCTTCGTCGCGACGCTCGCACTGACGTACCTCGGTTCGTACAAGTCGACGCCGTCGGCCGGCGTGCTCGGCGCGGCCGCGACTGCGCCGGCTTCGGCACCTGCAGCATCGGCACCGGCAGTCGCGGCATCCGCCGCCGTTGCGGGTTCGGCTGCAAGCGCGCCGGGCCAGGATGTCCCGAAATAAAAAGTTAAATTTTTTGTGTTTGTGCGTTGAACAAATCTGGAACTCGGGTTAGAATTTAATTCTTGAAGCGATTCGCGGGAACAAGCAGCACAACCCGAGTTGCATGCAGTGCCGACGTGGTGAAATTGGTAGACACGCTATCTTGAGGGGGTAGTGGCGAAAGCTGTGCGAGTTCGAGTCTCGCCGTCGGCACCAAAGTTACTCAATGCCAGCCGCTTCTAGTGGCTGGCATTTTTCATTTCTGGGATGGGCTTGCGGTTGTCTTGCGATCGCCTGCACTCCGAAATGATTCCTTCCGCCGGAAGTGGTATTCTCCGGACGCTCAGAACCAACCGATAGAGGATTGCCTTGAACCTCGCAGCCTATTACCCCGTCTTGTTGTTCCTCCTCGTGGGCACTGGTTTAGGTATAGCGCTGGTCAGCATCGGCAAGCTCCTTGGTCCCAACAAGCCGGACGTCGAGAAGAACGCACCGTACGAGTGCGGCTTCGAAGCCTTTGAAGACGCCCGGATGAAATTCGACGTCCGGTATTATCTCGTCGCTATCCTGTTCATCATCTTCGATCTCGAAACCGCATTCCTGTTTCCGTGGGGCGTCGCGCTCCGGGACATCGGCTGGCCGGGTTTCATCGCAATGATGATTTTTCTGCTCGAATTCCTGCTGGGCTTTGCCTATATCTGGAAGAAGGGCGGGCTCGACTGGGAGTGATGGGTTAATCGCCGGTTTGCATGGGCGGCCACGCTCGGTCGCTCGTCTGGAGTGGAAAGCAAATGAGTATCGAAGGGGTCTTGAAGGAAGGGTTTGTCACCACGACGGCTGACAAGCTGATCAACTGGACGCGTACCGGCTCGCTGTGGCCGATGACGTTCGGGCTCGCGTGTTGCGCCGTCGAGATGATGCATGCGGGCGCGGCCCGTTATGACCTGGACCGGTTCGGCGTCGTGTTCCGTCCGAGTCCGCGTCAGTCGGACGTGATGATCGTCGCCGGCACGCTCTGCAACAAGATGGCACCCGCACTGCGCCGCGTGTACGACCAGATGGCCGAGCCGCGCTGGGTGATCTCGATGGGATCGTGCGCGAACGGCGGTGGTTACTACCACTACTCGTATTCGGTGGTCCGCGGCTGTGACCGGATCGTGCCCGTCGACGTCTACGTGCCGGGCTGTCCGCCCACGGCAGAGGCGCTGGTCTACGGCGTGATCCAGCTTCAGGCGAAGATCCGCCGCACCAATACCATCGCCCGTCAATAAAGCCCCGAGCGTCCCCTCAATATGGCAAGCAAAATCGAGACCCTCAAGGCAAACCTCGAAGCCGCGCTCGGCGCGCGCGTGGTGAGCCTCACCGAAGCGATCGGTGAACTGACGCTCGTCGTGAAGGCGAGCGATTACCTCGAAGTCGCAAAGACGCTGCGCGACGATCCGAAGCTCCGTTTCGAGCAGCTGATCGACCTCTGCGGCGTCGACTACCAGACCTTCGGCGACGGCGCCTACGATGGCCCGCGCTTCGCGGCCGTGTCGCACCTGCTGTCGGTCACGAACAACTGGCGCCTGCGCCTGCGCGCATTCGCACCGGACGACGACCTGCCGATCGTGGCATCGCTGGTCGACATCTGGACCTCCGCGAACTGGTACGAGCGCGAAGCGTTCGACCTGTACGGCATCGTGTTCGAAGGCCACCCCGACCTGCGCCGCATCCTCACCGACTACGGCTTCATCGGTCACCCGTTCCGCAAGGACTTCCCGGTGTCGGGCTATGTCGAAATGCGTTACGACCCGGAAGAGAAGCGGGTCGTGTACCAGCCGGTGACGATCGAGCCGCGCGAAATCACGCCGCGCGTGATCCGCGAGGATCGCTATGGCGGTCTGAAACATTAAGGGGGCGTCATGGCAGAAATCAAGAACTACACGCTCAACTTCGGCCCGCAGCACCCGGCAGCGCACGGCGTGCTGCGCCTCGTGCTCGAGCTCGACGGCGAAGTCATCCAGCGTGCCGATCCGCACATCGGCCTGCTGCACCGCGCGACGGAAAAGCTCGCGGAATCCAAAACCTTCATCCAGTCCGTGCCGTACATGGACCGTCTCGACTACGTGTCGATGATGGTCAACGAGCACGGCTACGTGCTCGCGATCGAAAAGCTGCTCGGCATCGAAGTGCCGGAGCGCGCGCAGTACATCCGCGTGCTGTTCGACGAGATCACGCGCGTGCTGAACCACCTGATGTGGATCGGCGCACACGCACTCGACGTCGGCGCGATGGCCGTGTTCCTGTACGCATTCCGCGAACGCGAAGACCTGATGGACGTGTACGAAGCGGTGTCCGGCGCCCGGATGCACGCGGCGTACTACCGTCCGGGCGGCGTCTATCGCGATCTGCCTGACGCAATGCCGCAATACAAGGCGTCGAAGATTCGCAACGAGAAGGCGCTCGCGAAGATGAACGAAGCGCGCAGCGGCTCGGTGCTCGACTTCATCGACGACTTCTTCACGCGCTTCCCGAAGTGCGTCGACGAATACGAAACGCTGCTCACCGACAACCGGATCTGGAAACAGCGTCTGGTCGGGATCGGCGTGGTCAGCCCGGAACGTGCGCTGCAGATGGGCCTGACGGGCCCGATGCTGCGCGGCTCGGGCATCGCGTGGGATCTGCGCAAGAAGCAGCCGTACGAAGTGTACGATCGCATGGATTTCGACGTGCCGGTCGGCGTGAACGGCGATTGCTACGACCGCTATCTGGTGCGCGTCGAAGAAATGCGCCAGTCGATCCGCATCGCGAAACAGTGTATTGAGTGGCTCCGCAAGAATCCGGGCCCGGTGATGGCGGACAATCACAAGGTTGCACCGCCGTCGCGCGTCGGCATGAAGACCAACATGGAAGACTTGATTCACCACTTCAAGCTCTTCACCGAAGGTTTCCATGTGCCGGAAGGCGAAGCGTACGCGGCGGTCGAGCACCCGAAGGGTGAATTCGGCATCTACCTCGTGTCGGACGGTGCCAACAAGCCGTATCGCCTCAAGATTCGCGCGCCGGGTTTCGCTCACCTGGCGTCGCTCGACGAAATGGCGCGCGGTCACATGATCGCCGACGCCGTCACGATCATCGGTACGCAGGACATCGTGTTCGGCGAGATCGATCGCTAATGGTTGCGCCGTCCGCACGTGCGGGCGGCGAGCAGTAAGTCACATGCGATGCGCGCTGAACCGGCGCGGCTTCGCAAGCTGTCAACAGAGTGAGCGCCAGGTCTGCCGTCCATGCACCCCAGTGTGCGGCAGGTTGTTCGTTCGGTAGGAATTGAAAGAGTCGTGTCTGAAAATGATCTCAGCTGAAGGCCTGAAGGAAATCGATCGAGCGTTGACGAAGTATCCCGCCGATCAGAAACAGTCCGCCGTGATGTCGGCGTTGGCCGTTGCTCAGGAAGAGCACGGCTGGCTGTCGCCCGAACTGATGCAGTTCGTTGCGGACTATCTCGGCATGCCGGCCGTTGCCGTGCAGGAAGTCGCGACGTTCTACACGATGTACGAGCTCAACCCGGTCGGCAAGCACAAGATCACGCTCTGTACGAACCTGCCGTGCCAGCTTGGCCCGCACGGTGGCGCGGAAGCGACTGCCGACTACCTGAAACAGAAGCTCGGCATCGGCTTCGGCGAGACCACGCCCGACGGCAAGTTCACGCTGAAGGAAGGCGAATGCATGGGCTCGTGCGGCGATGCGCCGGTGCTGCTGGTGAACAATCACAGAATGTGCAGCTTCATGAGCCGCGAGAAGATCGACCAGCTGCTTGAGGAGCTCTCGAAATGACGTCCCTCCACGACCGTCACATCAAACCGCTGATCCTCGCTGGTCTGAACGGCGAGAACTGGCATCTCGAAGATTACGTTGCGCGCGGCGGCTACAAGCAGCTGCGCCGCATTCTCGAAGAAAAGATTCCGCCCGAGCAGGTGATCGCCGACGTGAAGGCGTCGGGCCTGCGTGGCCGTGGCGGTGCGGGCTTCCCGACCGGCCTGAAGTGGAGCTTCATGCCGCGCCAGTTCCCGGGGCAGAAGTACCTCGTCTGCAACTCGGACGAAGGCGAGCCGGGCACGTTCAAGGATCGCGACATCCTGCGCTGGAACCCGCACGCGCTGATCGAAGGCATGGCCATCGGCGCGTACGCGATGGGCATCACCGTCGGCTACAACTACATCCACGGCGAAATCTTCGAAGTGTATCGACGCTTCGAAGCCGCGCTCGATGAAGCGCGCGCAGCCGGGTTCCTCGGCGACCACATCATGGGCTCGGAATTCTCGTTCGAGCTGCACGCGCACCACGGTTACGGCGCGTACATCTGCGGCGAGGAAACGGCGCTGCTCGAGTCGCTCGAAGGCAAGAAGGGCCAGCCGCGCTTCAAGCCGCCGTTCCCGGCGAGCTTCGGCGTGTACGGCAAGCCGACCACGATCAACAACACCGAGACGTTTGCCGCGGTGCCGTTCCTGCTGTCCATCGGGCCGCAGAATTACCTCGAGATCGGCAAGCCGAACAACGGCGGCACGAAGATCTTCTCGGTATCGGGCGACGTCGAGCGTCCGGGCAACTACGAAGTGCCGCTCGGCACGCCGTTCGCGACGCTCATGGAGCTCGCCGGCGGGATGCGCGGCGGCAAGAAGATCAAGGCCGTGATTCCGGGCGGTTCGTCGGCGCCGGTGATCCCGGGCGACATCATGATGCAGACGGATCTCGACTACGATTCGATCGCGAAGGCCGGCTCGATGCTCGGTTCCGGCGCGGTGATCGTGATGGACGAGACGCGTTGCATGGTGCGCTCGCTGCTGCGCCTGTCGTACTTCTATTACGAGGAATCGTGCGGCCAGTGCACGCCGTGCCGTGAAGGCACCGGCTGGCTGTATCGCGTCGTGAACCGTATCGAGCACGGCGAAGGGCGCCAGGAAGATCTGGACCTGCTGAACTCGGTTGCCGAGAACATCATGGGCCGCACGATCTGTGCACTCGGCGATGCGGCGGCGATGCCGGTACGCGGGATGCTCAAGCACTACTGGGACGAATTCGCGTACCACGTCGAACACAAGCACTGCATGGTCGGCGGCCACGCGCACGCGGCGGCAGCCTGAAGCGAACCCGGTTGCGGAATTTGAGCGCACGGTCGGGCGAAGGCGCGAACGGGCGGAAATAGGTTAAGGACCATTCACCATCATGGTTGAACTTGAAATAGACGGCAAGAAGGTCGAGGTGCCCGAAGGCAGCATGGTGATCCAGGCTGCGCACAAGGCGGATACGTACATTCCTCACTTCTGCTATCACAAGAAACTGTCGGTCGCGGCCAACTGCCGGATGTGTCTCGTCGAAGTCGAGAAGATGCCGAAGGCCGTGCCTGCCTGCGCGACCCCCGTGTCGGCCGGCATGATCGTCCACACGCAGTCCGACAAGGCCGTGAAGGCGCAGCAGTCGGTGATGGAATTCCTCCTCATCAATCACCCGCTCGATTGCCCGATCTGCGATCAGGGCGGCGAATGCCAGCTGCAGGATCTGGCGGTCGGCTACGGCAAGTCGTCGTCGCGCTACTCGGAAGAAAAGCGCGTGGTGTTCCACAAGAACGTGGGCCCGCTGATCTCGATGGAAGAAATGTCGCGTTGCATCCACTGCACGCGCTGCGTCCGCTTCGGCCAGGAAATCGCCGGCGTGATGGAGTTCGGCATGCTGGGCCGCGGCGAGCACTCGGAAATCACGACGTTCGTCGGCAAGACGGTCGATTCCGAAATGTCGGGCAACATGATCGACCTGTGCCCGGTCGGCGCACTGACCAGCAAGCCGTTCCGCTACAGCGCCCGTACGTGGGAACTGTCGCGCCGCAAGTCGGTGAGCCCGCACGATTCCGTCGGCGCGAACCTCGTCGTGCAGGTGAAGAACAACCGCGTGATGCGCGTGCTGCCGTTCGAGAACGAAGCAATCAACGAATGCTGGATCTCGGACAAGGACCGCTTCTCGTATGAAGGCCTCAACAGCGAAGAGCGCCTGACGAAGCCGATGCTGAAGCAGGGCGGCCAGTGGATCGAAACCGACTGGCAGACCGCGCTCGAATACGTCGCGAAGGGCCTGAAGGGCATCGCCGCGGATCACGGCGCGAACGCGCTGGCGATGCTCGCGAGCGCGCACAGCACCGCTGAAGAGCTGTTCCTCGTGAAGCAGCTCGCCAACGAACTGAAGACGCCGAACGTCGACTTCCGTCTGCGTCAGCAGGATTTCTCGGCGCCGGTCCAGGGCGCACCGTGGCTCGGCATGCCGATCGCCGACCTGTCGAACGTGGACGCCGCGTTCGTCGTCGGGTCGTTCCTGCGCCGCGACCACCCGCTGTTCGCCTCGCGCCTGCGTCAGGCCGCGAAGAACGGCGCGAAGCTGCATTTCCTGCACGCGACCGGTGACGACGCACTGATCCCGACCGCACAACGCATCGTGGCTGCACCGTCCGCATGGCTCGACGAGCTGGCCGGCATCGCCGCGGCCGTCGCGCAACTGCGCGGCGTCGCGCTGCCCGACGCGCTGGCAGGCGTCACCGCATCGCCGGCCGCGCAGGCTGTCGCGCAGTCGCTCGCGAACGGCGAACGCCGCGCGGTGCTGCTCGGCAACGTTGCGGTCCGTCATACGGAATTCGCTAAGCTGCATGCCGTCGCCAAGTGGATCGCCGACAACACCGGCGCCACGTTCGGCTTCCTGACGGAAGCGGCGAACACGGTCGGCGCGCACGTCGTCGGCGCACTGCCGGGCGAAGGCGGCCTGAACGCACGTGAAGCGTTCGCGCAGCCGCGCAAGGGCTACGTGCTGCTGAACGTCGAGCCGGAGTTCGACACCGCTGATCCGGCGCAGGCACTGGCCGCGCTGAACCAGGCGGAAATGGTCGTCGTGATGTCGCCGTTCAAGCACGGCCTCGACTACGCCGACGTGCTGCTGCCGGTCGCACCGTTCACCGAAACGGCCGGCACGTTCGTCAACGCGGAAGGCACCGTGCAGAGCTTCACCGGCGTCGTGCGCCCGCTCGGCGACACGCGTCCGGGCTGGAAGGTGCTGCGCGTGCTCGGCAGCCTGCTCGGCCTGCCGAACTTCGAATACGAGACCGCGGAAGAAGTGCGTCTCGCGGCGCTCGGCGACGCCGGCGTCGCAGGCCGCCTGTCGAACCAGACGTCGGTCGCGCCGGTGCGCGCCGCGGCAAACGCCGCGAATGGCGGTTTCGAGCGTCTGGCCGATGTGCCGATCTATCACGCCGACGCGCTCGTGCGCCGCGCAGGTGCGCTGCACCTGACGGTCGCTGCGAAGGCGGCGAACGCCGCAGCCCTGCCGGCCGCGCTGTTCGACAAGCTGGGCTTGAAGGAAGGCGACGCCGTGCGCGTGCGCCAGGGCGAGCGTGCGGTGCAGTTGCCGGCTGTGCGCGACGCGAATCTTGCGGAGACGGTCGTTCGCGTGTCGGCGGCAACGCCTGCCGGCGCAGCGCTCGGCAGCCTGTCCGGTGAACTGGTGGTGGAGAAGGCGTAAATGAGCTTGTTCGATACGATCAACGCGGGCGGGGCCGAGCTTCTCGGCTTCGCGTGGCCGACGGTGTGGGCAGTCGTGCGCATCCTCGTCGTCTCCGTCGTCATCCTGCTGTGCGTCGCGTACCTGATTCTGTGGGAACGCAAGCTGATCGGCTGGATGCACGTGCGTCTCGGCCCGAACCGCGTCGGCCCTGGCGGCCTGCTGCAGCCGATCGCCGACGTGCTGAAGCTGCTGCTGAAGGAAGTCATTCAGCCGAGCGCCGCCAGCCGCTGGCTGTACCTGATCGCGCCGGTCATGACCGTCGTGCCGGCGTTCGCCGTGTGGGCCGTGATCCCGTTCCAGGCGGAAGCCGTTCTCGCGAACGTGAACGCGGGCCTGCTGTACGCGATGGCGATTTCGTCGATCGGCGTGTACGCGGTGATTCTCGCGGGCTGGGCATCGAACTCGAAGTACGCGTTCCTCGGCGCGATGCGCGCTGCGGCACAGATGGTGTCGTACGAAATCTCGATGGGCTTCGCGCTGGTGCTGGTGCTGATGACGGCCGGCAGCCTGAACCTGTCGGAAATCGTCGGTTCGCAACAGCACGGCTTCTTCGCAGGCCACGGCGTGAACTTCCTGTCGTGGAACTGGCTGCCGCTGCTGCCGGCGTTCGTCGTGTACTTCATCTCGGGCATCGCCGAAACGAACCGCCACCCGTTCGACGTGGTGGAAGGGGAGTCGGAGATCGTCGCGGGTCACATGATCGATTACTCGGGTATGGCGTTCGCGCTGTTCTTCCTCGCCGAGTACATCAACATGATCGTGATCTCGGCGCTGGCTGCGACGCTGTTCCTCGGTGGCTGGGACGCACCGTTCGAATTCCTGTCGTTCATCCCGGGCATCTTCTGGCTGGTGCTGAAGGTCTTCGCACTGCTGTCGGTGTTCATCTGGGTCCGCGCGACGTTCCCGCGCTACCGTTACGACCAGATCATGCGTCTGGGCTGGAAGGTGTTCCTGCCCGTCACGGTGATCTGGGTGGTCGTGGTCGGCTGCTGGATGATGTCGCCGCTGAACATCTGGGTGAAGTAAGGACGAAATCATGACGGCTATCCAACACTTCTTTAAGACTTTCTTCCTGACCGAGTTGCTGAAGGGGCTCGCGCTGACCGGTCGTTACACGTTCAAGCGCAAGGTCACCGTGCAGTTCCCGGAAGAGAAGACCCCGATCTCGCCGCGTTTCCGCGGGCTGCATGCACTGCGCCGCTATGAAAACGGCGAAGAGCGCTGCATCGCGTGCAAGCTGTGCGAGGCCGTGTGCCCCGCGATGGCGATCACGATCGAATCGGAAACGCGCGCGGACAACACGCGCCGCACGACGCGCTACGACATCGACCTGACGAAATGCATCTTCTGCGGTTTCTGCGAAGAGAGCTGCCCGGTCGATTCGATCGTCGAGACGCAGATTCTCGAGTACCACGGCGAAAAGCGCGGCGACCTGTATTTCACGAAGGAAATGCTGCTCGCGGTGGGCGATCGCTACGAGAAGGACATCGCCGCGGCGAAGGCCGCCGACGCGCCGTATCGTTGATTGTGTTTGCAGTGCCGGCCCGAAGCCAGGGCCGAGCCGCCGCGACGGGTGCGGCACGCGAGAGCGTCCCGCAAGCCGCGCCTGACTATGGCCTAACGATGAACCGGTAATCATGGAATTCACGACCGTACTGTTCTACATCTTCGCGCTGCTCCTGGTGGTATCAGGGCTGAAGGTGATCACTTCGCGCAACCCGGTGGCGTCTGCGCTTTTCCTTGTGCTGGCGTTCTTCAACGCCGCCGCGATCTGGATGCTGCTGGAAGCGGAATTCCTCGCGATCCTGCTGGTGCTGGTCTACGTGGGCGCCGTGATGGTGCTGTTCCTGTTCGTCGTGATGATGCTGGACATCAACATCGACTACCTGCGTCGCGACTTCAAGCGCTTCGTCCCGATGGCGACCGTGGTCGGCGCGATCATCGTGATCGAGACCGCGCTGATCCTGTGGCGCGGCTACGGCGACACGCACACGGTGCACGCGATGGCGACGGGCGAGATGGCCAACTGGTCGAACACGCGCCTGATCGGCAAGGTCATCTACACCGACTACATCTTCGCGTTTGAAATCGCCGGCCTCGTGCTGCTGGTCGCGATCATTGCCGCAATCGGGCTGACCGAGCGCAAGGGCAAGGACAGCAAGCGCCAGCGCGTGTCGGATCAGGTCAAGGTGCAACGCAACGACCGCGTGCGCCTCGTGAAGATGGAAGCGGAAAAGCCGCAGCCGGAAGCGGCGCAAAGCGAAGCCGGTTCGGGCACCAACGGCTAAGCGGAGGAAAAGAAAATCATGCTGACTCTTGCTCACTACCTTGTGCTCGGCGCGATCCTGTTTGCGATCGCGATCGTCGGGATCTTCCTGAACCGCCGCAACGTCATCATCATCCTGATGTCGATCGAACTGATGCTGCTGGCGGTGAACACCAACTTCGTCGCGTTCTCGCATTACCTCGGCGATGTGCACGGCCAGATCTTCGTGTTCTTCGTGCTGACCGTCGCTGCAGCAGAAGCCGCGATCGGTCTCGCGATTCTGGTGACCCTGTTCCGTAAGCTCGACACGATCAATGTCGAGGATCTCGATCAGCTCAAAGGTTAATTTCAGGCAACGCTGTTATGTCAACGACACTCAATGAAAACCTGCTGCTGGCGATTCCGCTCGCTCCGCTGGCCGGCTCGCTGATTGCGGGGCTGTTCGGGAACGCAGTCGGGCGCAAGGGCGCACACCGGATCACGATCCTCGGCGTAATGATCGCGTTCCTCCTGTCGGCGAAAGTCTTCTTCGACGTGATGGGCGGCGCAAGCTTCAACGCGACCGTCTACGAATGGATGAACGTCGGCTCGCTGAAACTCGAAGTCGGCTTCCTCGTCGATTCGCTGACCGCGATGATGATGGTCGTCGTGACCTTCGTCTCGCTGATGGTGCACATCTACACGATCGGCTACATGGCGGAAGAAGACGGCTACCAGCGCTTCTTCTCGTACATCTCGCTGTTCACGTTCTCGATGCTGATGCTCGTGATGAGCAACAACTTCCTGCAGCTGTTCTTCGGCTGGGAAGCGGTGGGTCTGGTGTCGTACCTGCTGATCGGCTTCTACTTCACGCGTGAGAGCGCGATCTACGCGAACATGAAGGCGTTCCTCGTGAACCGCGTGGGCGACTTCGGCTTCCTGCTCGGCATCGGCCTGCTGCTCGCATTCGCCGGCTCGATGAACTACGGCGAAGTGTTCGCGAAGCGCGCTGAGCTCGCGAGCCTGCACTTCCCGGGCACCGACTGGGGCCTGCTGACCGTTGCCTGTATCTGCCTGTTCATCGGCGCGATGGGCAAGTCGGCACAGTTCCCGCTGCACGTGTGGCTGCCTGACTCGATGGAAGGCCCGACCCCGATCTCGGCGCTGATTCACGCGGCGACGATGGTGACGGCCGGCATCTTCATGGTGTCGCGTATGTCGCCGCTGTTCGAGCTGTCGGACACCGCGCTGTCGTTCGTCACGGTGATCGGCGCGATCACGGCGCTCTTCATGGGCTTCCTCGGCATCATCCAGAACGACATCAAGCGGGTGGTCGCCTATTCGACGCTCTCGCAGCTCGGTTACATGACGGTCGCGCTCGGCGTGTCCGCGTATCCGGTCGCGTTGTTCCACCTGATGACGCACGCGTTCTTCAAGGCGCTGCTGTTCCTCGGCGCCGGCTCGGTCATCATGGGCATGCACCACGACCAGGACATCCGCAACATGGGCGGCCTGCGCAAGTACATGCCGATCACGTGGATCACGTCGCTCGTCGGCTCGCTTGCGCTGATCGGTACGCCGTTCTTCTCGGGCTTCTACTCGAAGGACTCGATCATCGACGCGGTGAAGCTGTCGCACCTGCCGGGCTCGGGCTTCGCGTACTTCGCGGTCGTCGCGAGCGTGTTCGTGACGGCGCTGTATTCGTTCCGCATGTACTTCCTGGTGTTCCACGGCGAAGAGCGCTTCCGCAAGCCGAAGCATCCGGAATCGCCGATGGGCATGGCGGCCGCGCACGGCCACG
Organism: Burkholderia sp. BCC1999; assembly: GCF_905339975.1. NCBI lineage: Bacteria > Pseudomonadati > Pseudomonadota > Betaproteobacteria > Burkholderiales > Burkholderiaceae > Burkholderia > Burkholderia sp. BCC1999. The sequence continues at coordinate 23,384 of NZ_CAJPHP010000037.1, forward strand.
ATGACCACGGCCATGGCCACGGTCATGACGACCACGCGCACGAGCCGCACGAGACCCCGTGGGTCGTGTGGGTGCCGCTGGTCCTGCTGGCGATCCCGTCGGTGATCATCGGTGCGATCGCGGTCGGCCCGATGCTGTTCGGCGACTTCTTCCAGCACGGCGTTGCATTCGACAAGGTGATCTTCATCGGCGAAAACCACCCGGCGCTGGCCGAGATGGCCGAGGAGTTCCACGGCTGGGTGGGCATGGGCCTGCACTCGGTGTCGGGCCTGCCGGTCTGGCTCGCGCTGGCCGGTGTCGTCGTCGCCTGGTTCCTGTACCTGAAGCGTCCGGATCTGCCGGCGTCGATCCGCCGCGCGTTCGGCCCGATCTACACGCTGCTGGACAACAAGTACTACATGGACAAGATCAACGAAGTGGTGTTCGCCCGTGGTTCGGTGGCGATCGGCCGCGGCCTGTGGAAGGAGGGTGACGTCGTGGTGATCGACGGCCTCGTCAACGGCAGCGCCCGGTTCATCGGCTGGTTCGCCAGCGTGATCCGCTTCCTCCAATCCGGTTACATCTATCACTACGCGTTCGCCATGATCATCGGCATGCTGGGGCTCCTGACCCTGTTTGTAACGCTCGGCGGCAAATAAGGCGGGGGACAACTTAATGCACGCTTTTCCGATTCTCAGTACCGCGATCTGGCTGCCGATCGTTTTCGGCCTCCTCGTGCTTGCGGTAGGTAACGACAAAAATCCGGGGACGGCCCGCTGGGTCGCGCTGATCGGCTCGCTGCTCGGTCTCGCGGTCACGATCCCGCTGATCACGGGCTTCGACTCGAGCACGGCTGCGCTGCAGTTCGTCGAGAAGTCGACCTGGATCGAACGCTTCGACATCGCGTATCACCTTGGCGTCGACGGCATCTCGATGTGGTTCGTCGTGCTGACCGCGCTGATCACGGTGATCGTCGTGATCGCCGCGTGGGAAGTGATCACCGAGAACGTCGCGCAGTACCTCGCGGCCTTCCTGATCCTGTCCGGGATCATGATCGGCGTGTTCTCGTCGGCCGACGGCCTGCTGTTCTACGTGTTCTTCGAAGCGACCCTGATCCCGATGTACATCATCATCGGCGTGTGGGGCGGCCCGAACCGCGTGTATGCGGCGTTCAAGTTCTTCCTGTACACGCTGGCCGGCTCGCTGCTGATGCTGGTCGCACTGATTTACCTGTACACGGAAACGCACTCGTTCGACCTCGCGACGTGGCAGAACGCGAAGATCGCGATGACGCCGCAGATCCTGCTGTTCATTGCGTTCTTCCTCGCCTTCGCGGTGAAGGTGCCGATGTGGCCGGTGCATACGTGGCTGCCGGACGCGCACGTGGAAGCGCCGACGGGCGGCTCGGTCGTGCTGGCCGCGATCATGCTGAAGCTCGGCGCGTACGGTTTCCTGCGCTTCTCGCTGCCGATCACGCCTGACGCGAGCCACTTCCTGGCACCGGTCGTGATCACGCTGTCGCTGATCGCGGTGATCTACATCGGCCTCGTCGCGATGGTGCAGGCCGACATGAAGAAGCTGGTCGCGTATTCGTCGATCGCGCACATGGGCTTCGTCACGCTCGGCTTCTTCATCTTCAACCAGCTCGGCGTCGAAGGCGCGATCATCCAGATGATCTCGCACGGCTTCGTGTCGGGCGCGATGTTCCTCTGCATCGGCGTGCTGTACGACCGCGTGCACTCGCGCCAGATCGCCGATTACGGTGGCGTCGTCAACGTGATGCCGAAGTTCGCGGCATTCGCGATGCTGTTCTCGATGGCCAACTGCGGCCTGCCGGGTACGTCGGGTTTCGTCGGCGAGTTCATGGTGATTCTCGCGGCCGTCCAGTACAACTTCTGGATCGCATTCGGCGCGGCATTCACGCTGATCCTCGGTGCTGCCTACACGCTGTGGATGTACAAGCGCGTGTACTTCGGCGCGGTGGCGAACGATCACGTCGCCAAGCTGAAGGACATCGGCCGTCGCGAATTCCTGATGCTGGCCGTGCTTGCCGCGTTCACGCTGCTGATGGGCCTGTACCCGAAGCCTTTCACGGACGTGATGCACGTTTCCGTGGAAAACCTCCTCTCCCACGTCGCGCAGTCGAAGCTGCCGCTGGCCCAGTAATCGCGAGCGGAGGAACTCTAGATCATGAACGCTCCTATGAATGTCCTGTTGCCTGACGCGCTGGTGATGGCCGCCATCGTCGTCGCATGGCTGAACGACACCTTTACCGGTGCTTCCGGCCGCCGCCTGACCTATCTGATCGCGGTTGTTTCGTCGGTCGTCGCCGGCGTGTGGTTCGCGGTGCAGGCACTCGACCCGCAGCAGTACTACTTCTTCTCGAAGATGGTCGTCGTCGACTCGTTCGCGAGCATGATGAAGGCTGTCGTGTCGTTCGGTTTCGCGGTCTCGCTCGTCTATTCGCGCAAGTACCTCGAAGATCGCGACATGTTCCGCGGCGACGTGTTCCTGCTCGGCATGTTCTCGCTGCTTGGCCAGCTGGTCATGGTGTCGGGCAACAACTTCCTGACGCTGTACCTCGGTCTCGAACTGATGTCGCTGTCGCTGTACGCAGTCATCGCGCTGCGCCGCGACGCCGCACAGTCGAGCGAAGCCGCGATGAAGTACTACGTGCTGGGCGCGCTTGCGTCGGGCTTCGTGCTGTACGGCATCTCGATGCTGTACGGCGCGACCGGCTCGCTCGAGCTGGGCGAGGTGTACAAGGCGGTCAGCGGCAACACCGATGCAGCCGTGCTGATGTTCGGCGTGGTCTTCATCGTCGCCGGTATCGCGTTCAAGCTCGGCGCCGTGCCGTTCCACATGTGGGTGCCGGACGTCTACCAAGGCGCACCGACCGCGATGACGCTGTTCGTCGGTGGCGGCCCGAAGGTTGCCGCGTTCGCGTGGGGCCTGCGCTTCCTGGTGATGGGCCTGCTGCCGCTCGCACAGAACTGGCAGACCGCGCTCGTGATCCTCGCCGCGCTGTCGCTGATCGTCGGCAACATCACCGGTATCGTCCAGCGCAACATCAAGCGGATGCTCGCGTACTCGGCGATCTCGAACATGGGCTTCGTGCTGCTCGGCCTGCTCGCGGGCATCGTGAAGGGCGACGCAGCGGCGCCGGCGAACGCCTACAGCTCGGCGATGTTCTACGCGATCGTCTACCTGATCACGACGCTCGGCTCGTTCGGCGTGGTGATGCTGCTCGCGCGCCGCGATTTCGAAGCCGATACGATCGACGACTTCAAGGGCCTCAACAAGCGCAGCCCGGTGTTCGCGTTCGTGATGATGGTCATGATGTTCTCGCTGGCGGGCATTCCGCCGACCGTCGGTTTCTACGCGAAGCTGGCCGTGCTCGAGGCGACCGTCAACGCGGGCCTCACGTGGCTGGCCGTGCTGGCCGTGATCACGTCGCTGTTCGGCGCGTTCTTCTACCTGCGCATCGTGAAGCTGATGTACTTCGATGCACCGCAGGATTCGACGCCGATCTCGGGTGATTTCTGCAAGCGCACGATTCTCGTGCTGAACGGCCTGGCGGTCGTCGTGCTCGGCCTGATCCCGAGCCCGCTGCTGACGGCCTGCCTGCAGGCAATCCGTCACACGTTGCCGCTGTAATGTCGGCAGCCGGCTGGTTTATCGTGCTGTTGGCGCTCGTGTGCGCCAACCTGCCGTTCCTGAACCAACGCCTCTTCGCCGTCGTGCCGTTCGGCGCGGCGAAGAAGAGTGCGTGGGTGCGGATCGGCGAGCTGATCGTGCTGTACTTCATCGTCGGCGCGCTCGGCTTCTGGCTCGAGTCGCGCGCCGGCAACCGCTTCGAACAAGGCTGGCAGTTTTACGCGATCACGTTCAGTCTCTTCGTCGTGTTCGCGTTCCCCGGCTTCACGTTCCAGTATCTCGTCAAACGACGCTGACGGCTTCGGCCGTCGCGTGCTCATCCCTCCGGAGCCCGCCGATGGCCGAACTACCCAATCACGACGCCGCACTGACCGAAACCTGCCTCGAGAGCGAGGCGATTTTCGAAGGCTCGTTCCTCAAGCTCAAGCGCGATACCGTCCGCCTGCCGGACGGCAAGAAGGCCACGCGCGAATACGTCCAGCATCCGGGCGCGGTGATGGTGATCCCGCTGTTCGACGACGGCCGCGTGCTGATGGAAAGCCAGTATCGCTATCCGATCGGCAAGGTGATGGCCGAATTCCCGGCCGGCAAGCTCGATCCGAACGAAGGCGCGCTCGCGTGCGCCGTGCGCGAACTGCGCGAGGAAACGGGTTACACGGCACGCGAATACGTGTTCCTGGCCCGCATTCACCCGATCATTTCCTATTCGACCGAATTCATCGACCTGTACCTTGCGCGCGGGCTGACGGCCGGCGAACGCAAGCTCGACGAAGGCGAATTCCTCGAAACCTTTACGGCGACGCAAGCCGACCTGCAGGAATGGGTGCGCACCGGCCAGATCACCGACGTGAAGACGATCATCGGCACGATGTGGCTCGACAAGGTGCTGTCCGGCACCTGGCCGCTCGGGCCGGTCGTGACCCCCTGAGCGTGGCGTCAGCGGCGGGTGGGGCGCCGCGTTACAATCCGGTGACGCGGTGCGCTCGTGCCGCGCGATCGGGATTTAGCACGATCGTTCACAAAATCACTTTTTGCGCTACACTCGTCACACGCCCTGATTCAGCATGAAGGTCCTCGATTTACAGTGCCCGCACGGTCATCGGTTCGAAGGCTGGTTCGCTTCCGCCGATGAATTCGAAGCGCAGTTGTCCCGCAAGCTGGTCGAATGTCCGGTGTGCGGGACGACCGAGGTCAACCGCCTGCCGTCGGCGCCGCGCCTGAACCTGTCGGGCGCGACGCAGGCCCAGCCGGCCGATCCGCGTGCGCTGCAGGCGCAGGTGATGCGCGCACTGCGCGAGGTGCTGGAGAAGACCGAGAACGTGGGCGAGCGCTTCGCCGAGGAAGCGCGGCGCATCCATTACAACGAGGCGCCCGCACGCAGCATTCGTGGCGTCACGACGCCCGAAGATGCGCAATCCTTGGCCGAAGAAGGCATCGACGTGATGCCGCTGCCGATTCCTGCCGCGCTGAAAGAACCGCTGCAATGACGTACGCAGTGGGTCCTGGCCGGGCTGGACGGCCGCGGACAGGAGACACTGCGCATGGATCTGGATTATTCCCCCGCCGACGACGCGTTCCGCGTTGACGTCCGCGCCTGGCTCGAGGCCAACCTGCCTCATGCACTGCGCGCCAAGGTACTCGATCACAAACGACTCGACCGCGAGGATTTCGCGAGCTGGCACCGGATTCTCGGCCAGCGCGGCTGGTCCGCGCCTGCCTGGCCCGTCGAATACGGCGGCCCGGGCTGGAACGCGACGCAGCGGCACATCTGGGACGAGGAGTGCGCACGGATCGGTGCGCCGACCGTGCTGCCGTTCGGCGTATCGATGGTCGCGCCGGTGCTGATGAAGTACGGTAGCGAAGCACAGAAACGCCACTATCTGCCACGCATACTCGACGGTTCCGACTGGTGGTGCCAGGGTTACTCGGAGCCCGGTTCGGGATCCGACCTCGCCTCGTTGCGCACGCGCGCCGAGCGCCACGGCGACCACTATGTCGTCAACGGCCAGAAGACCTGGACGACGCTCGGCCAGTACGCCGACATGATGTTCTGCCTCGTGCGCACCGATCCTGCCGCGAAGAAGCAAGAGGGCATCTCGTTCCTGCTGATCGACATGAAGACGCCCGGCATCACGGTGCGGCCAATCGTCATGCTCGACGAGGACCACGAGGTCAACGAAGTGTTCTTCGAGGACGTGAAGGTGCCGGTCGAGAACCTCGTCGGCGACGAGAACCGCGGCTGGACCTATGCGAAATACCTGCTCGGCCATGAGCGAACCGGCATCGCGCGCGTCGGTGCATCGAAGCGCGAACTCGCGTTCCTGAAGCGCGTGGCGTCGAACCAGCGCAAGAACGGCAAGCCTTTGCTCGCCGATCCGGTGTTCGCCGCGAAGGTCGCGGCGCTCGAAGTCGAGCTGATGGCGCTCGAGGTGACGGTGCTGCGCGTCGTCAGCCGCGAGACGAGCGGCAAGGGGCCCGGCCCCGAGGCATCGATGCTGAAGATCAAGGGCACCGAGGTGCAGCAGGCGCTTACCGAACTGATGGTCGACGCGATCGGCCCGCTCGCCGCGCCGTTCGACGTGCCGTTCCTCGACGGCGAGCGCGAGCACAGCATCGCGGGTGACGACGATGCGGCGCCGCTCGCCGCGTACTACTTCAATTACCGGAAGACGTCGATCTACGGCGGTTCGAACGAGATCCAGAAGAACATCATCGCGCAGATGATTCTGGGGCTGTGATCAGGGAACGGAGACAACCATGGATTTCAGCTTTACCGATGAGCAGCAGCAGTTCGCTGATGCGCTGCGCCGTTATCTCGGCGAGCAATACGGCTTCGACGCGCGCCAGGCGATCGTGCGCAGCGACACGGGCGTATCGGACACGCAATGGGGTGCGTTCACGGAACTGGGGCTGACCGCGCTGCCCGTGCCGGACGCACAGGGCGGCTTCGGCGGCGGCCCCGTCGACATGCTGGTCGTGATGCAGGAGCTCGGCCGCGCGCTCGTGATCGAGCCGTACTGGGCCACGGCGGTCGGCGTCGAGGCATTGCGTATCGCCGGCTCCGGCGCGGGCGAGGATGCGGCGCTGCTGGAGGCCGTCGCACAGGGGCAGAAGCGGCTGGCGGTCGCGTTCCATGAACCGCATGCGCGCTACGACCTGTACGAACTCGACACGCACGCGCGCGAACAGGGCGGCACGTACCGGCTGACTGGCGCCAAGTCGGTCGTACAACACGGCGCACAGGCGCATGCGTGGATCGTGCCTGCGCGCGTCGATGGTGGCGGCATCGGCCTTTTCGTCGTCGAACGCGATGCGGCGAACGCGAAGGTGGCCGACTACCGGACGATCGACGGCCAGCGTGCCGCGACGATCGAATTCAACGAAACGCCGGCCCGATTGCTGACGGGCGGTGCGCGCGACGCGGCGGCGCTCGAGCAGATTGCCGACTACGCGACGTTCCTGCTGTGCGCGGAAGCGGTCGGCGCGCTCGACGAACTGAATCGTGCGACGGTCGAATATACGAAGACGCGCGAGCAGTTCGGCGTGCCGATCGCGCGTTTCCAGGCGCTGCAGCACCGGATGGTCGACATGCTGATCCATGCGGAGCAGGCACGTTCGCTGACCTATCTGGCGGCAGTGCGCTATGCGAGCGGCGACCCCGATGCGCGGCGCAAGGCCGTATCGGCCGCGAAGGCGCGTGTCGGTGCGGCCGCACGCTTCGTCGGCCAGCAGGCCGTCCAGTTGCACGGTGGCATGGGCGTGACCAACGAGGTCGCCGCCGCGCATTTGTTCAAGCGGCTGACGATCATCGAGACGACGCTTGGCGACACCGATCATCATCTTGCCCGCATCGCGGCGCTGCCCGATTTCGCGCAGACCGACGCGGCATGACGGCGACGCGCGAGCGCGCCAGACAAGGAGACTTGCAAGTGGGTATCAGTTACGAAGACCTGGTGGTCGGCAGCACCACCGAAGTGGGCCGCTACACGTTCGAGCCCGACGACATCAAGGCGTTCGCGAAACGCTATGACCCGCAGCCGTTCCACCTCGACGAGGAAGCCGGGAAGGCATCGCATTTCGGCGGGCTCGTCGCGAGCGGCTGGCATACGTGTTCGGTGTTCATGAGCCTGCTCATCAAGAAGCTCGGGCCGGATTCGACCAGCATGGGCTCGCCGGGCATCGACTCGATCCGCTGGCTCAAGCCGGTGCGGGCCGGCGACACGATCACGATGTACCAGAAGGTCCACGACAAGCGCGTGTCGGAGAGCAAGCCCGACCGCGGCATCGTGTCGACGGAGTGGGTCGGCACGAACGAAGCCGGCGAGACGGTGATCAGCGTGCACACGAAGGTGCTCTTCGGGCTGCGCCATCCGGGACGGGCAAGCGCATGACGGACGTGACCTTGCCGCTGATCGCATCGGCGCAGGCGCTGCAGGCACGGGTCGGCGCGGAGCCGCTCGCGAGCGGCTGGATCGCGATCGACCAGCCTCGTGTCGACGGTTTCGCCGACGCGACCGGCGATCATCAATGGATCCACGTCGATCCCGAACGCGCACGACGCGAGTCGCCGTTCGGCGGGCCGATCGCGCACGGGTTCCTGACGCTGTCGTTGATTCCCGCGTTGATGACCGATGCGATGCGCTTCGAGCAGAAGATGGGCGTGAACTACGGACTGAATCGCGTGCGATTCCTGAAGCCGGTGCCGGTCGGTGCACGCGTGCGCGCGTTGTTTGCGGTGAAGGAAACCGCCGATGCCGCGCAGGGCGGCGCGCAGGTGACGTGGTCGGTGTCGATCCAGGCCGAGCGTCCCGATGCGCCGCTGCTGGTGTGCGCGGCGGAGTTCATCACGCTGCATTACTTCTGAAGCGCGGGGCGGCAGGCACGGATGCCGCCCTGCCTGTCACGTCACATGCGTGTCAGTGCTTCGCGTATTGCGTCGCGCCGAACAGCACTTCGCGTGCCTTGTCGTCCTGCAGTGCCTTGCGCATCGACGCGAGCACTTCGACGCCGCGCTGCACGGCCGGTCGCGCGGCGATCGCGTCGTACCAGCGCTTCACGTTCGGCAACGCGTCGAGCACGACGCCCTGGTTCTGCCACGAGCGCGTCCACGGGAACGTCGCAATGTCCGCGATCGTGTACGCGTCGCCCGCGAGATATTCGGATTCGCCGAGGCGCTTGTCCATCACGTTGTACAGGCGCTTCGCTTCGTTCGTGTAGCGGTTGACCGCGTACTCGATCTTCTCCGGTGCATACAGGCGGAAGTGGTGCGCCTGCCCGAGCATCGGGCCGACGCCGCCCATCTGGAACATCAGCCACTCAAGCGTCGCATAGCGCGCGGCCGGATCGGTCGGCAGGAACTTGCCGGTCTTCTCCGCGAGATAGATCAGGATCGCACCCGATTCGAACAGCGAGATCGGCTTGCCGCCGGGGCCGTCCGGATCGACGATGGCCGGAATCTTGTTGTTCGGGCTGATCTTCAGGAAATCGGGCTTGAACTGGTCGCCAGCGCCGATATCGACCGGATGTGCACGGTATGCGAGGCCCGTTTCCTCGAGCATGATGTGCACCTTGTGGCCGTTCGGGGTCGCCCAGCTATAGACGTCGATCATCGTCAACTCCTTGGTTGCATGCGCGAAAGCGACGCCGGGAGCGCCGCGACAGGCGGTCATTAGAGCATGGATCGACGCGGGCTGCTGGCGACGGAAACGTGCCTGCGGATGCGTGTGCGTGGGCGACGTGGCGTGCGTCGCCGACGTCGTGCATGGCGTGTGTCAGGGCATTTTTTGCGCGGTTTCGATCGCCTTGGCGACAGGGCGCCGCCGCGGCGTGTCGAGAGCGGACGGAGCGGATCAGCGCTTGTAGTGCGGCTGGCGTTTCTCGATAAATGCGGTGATACCTTCGAGCCCGTCCGCATGATGCAACGACGTGACGAAATGATCGCGCTCGGTACCGAGATGCGATTCGAGCGGTTGCGTCGTCGCATCGTCGAGCAGCGACTTGATGCGCGTGAGCGCATTCGGCGAGATGCTGGCGAGTGCGTCGGCCCAGGCGAGCGCGTCGGTCAGTGCCGCGCCGGGCACGGCGAGCCGGTTCACGACGCCGAGCGCATGCAGGCGCTCGGCGGTGATCGGTTTGCCTTCGAACAGGATCTCGGCCGCCATCGCGCGCGGCAGTGCGCGCGCGAGGAACCACGAACCGCCGCCGTCCGGTGTGAGCCCCACGCGTGCATACGACATCACGAATTTGGCGTCGTGCGCGGCGACGATCAGGTCGCACGCGAGCGCGAGCGAGAAGCCCGCGCCGGCCGCGGCGCCTTCGACGGCTGCGATCACCGGTTTCGTCGAGGCGCGGATCGCCGCGACCCATGCGGCGAGCTGGTCGATGCTGTCGGCCTGGTAGGACGGATCTTTCGAACGGTTCTCGAGTAACCGGTTCAGGTTGCCGCCTGCACAGAAGAAGCGATCGGCGCCCGTCAGTACGACTGCGCGAATCGCGGGATCGCGATCGGCGGTGGCAATTGCTTCGATGCCGGCCGCATACATGTCGGGATGCAGCGCGTTGCGCGCGCCCGGATTGGACAGCGTGAGGACGAGCGTCGAATCGCTCTCGGGCGGACGCGAGGCCAGCAGTTCAGCACTCATGCGTGTGTGTCTCCATCGGATGGCGTGGCGGCGGCGCCGCGCATGTTGCGCGGGCAGTCGGAACGGTTGCCGCAGCAGATGTAATGTTGTCGTGGCGAACGCAAAACTTGCTTTAGACTAGCACGAACGTGCTTTTCAGCGCGATGAATCCCGATGCGGCCGCCACCGTCGCGGCTGCGCTTCAGCAAGGAAGGAGACTCCGATGCTACAGCTGTGCGGTATTCCGTTGTCCAACTATTACAACAAGGTGAAGTTCGTGCTGCTCGAGCACGACATTCCGTTCGAGGAGTCGGTGTGCGGTTTGCCGATCAGCGATCCGGCCCAGCTCGTCGATTCGCCGCTCGGCAAGATTCCGTTCCTGAAGACCGAAGAAGGCGCGTTGTTCGAGTCGCAGGTGATCATCGAATACCTCGCCGCGCGCTATCCCGAGAAAGGCATTTTTCCGGCGAGCCCGTTCACGGCCGCGAAGGTGCGCGAACTGGTCGAGACGCTCGAGCTGTATCTCGAATGGATGGCGCGCGAGGTCTATACGGAAGCGTTTTTCGGCGGCAAGGTCAGTGACGGGATGAAGGCGCACGTCGAGAAGCGTCTGCCGCGTGCGATCGATGCGTTCAAGCAGATGACGCAGTTTTCGCCGTACGTGCTCGGCGAATCGTTCGGCCTCGCGGACATCGCCGCGTGGGTTCATCTGCCGGTCATCGGGATGGCGACGAAGGCCATATTCGGACGCGATTTCCTGCTCGACGCCGGCATCGACTGGAAGGCGCACGCGAAGCAGGTCGGCGATCGTCCGGCCGCGCAACGCGTGGCCGCCGAGCGCAAGGCGTACATCGAAGCGACGAGCGTCGCGCGCTCGTAAGCGCGGTTTCCGCAGGGCGGCGGGTGGCCGCCCGTGCGGAACTTACAGGCGGGCGAGTCGTTCGAGCGCGGACGCGAGCGTGCTTTCCTGCTTCGCGAAGCAGAAGCGAACGACACCCGATTCGTGCGGCTCGTGATAGAACGCCGACACCGGAATGGCCGCCACGCCGATCTCCGACGTGAGCCACTTCGAGAATTCCGCTTCGGGCAGGTCGCTGATCGCCGAGTAATCGACGCACTGGAAGTACGTGCCCGGGCACGGCAGCAGCTTGAAGCGCGTGCGCTCGAGGCCGGCGCGGAAGAAGTCGCGTTTCTTCTGGTAGAAGCCGGCCAGCGACAGGTACGGCGCCGGGTCGCGCAGGTAGTCGGCGAGCCCGATCTGCATCGGCGTATTCACCGTGAACACGTTGAACTGGTGGACCTTGCGGAATTCCGCGGTCAGCGCGGCAGGCGCTGCGACATAACCGACCTTCCAGCCCGTCACGTGATAGGTCTTGCCGAAGCTCGACACGATGAAGCTGCGCGCGGCGAGTTCCGGGTAGCGCGCGACGCTCTCGTGGCGCGCACCGTCATAGACCATGTGCTCGTACACTTCGTCCGACAGGATCAGCACATTGGTGCCGCGCACGATGTCCTCGAGCTTGCGCATGTCCGCCTCGCGCCACACGGTACCCGTCGGGTTATGCGGCGTGTTGATCAGGATCATCCGCGTCTTCGGCGTGATCGCGGCCGCGAGCCGGTCGAACGGGATCGTATAGTCGGGCGCCTCGAGCGTGACGAAGACGGGCGTGCCACCGGCGAGTTCGATCGACGGCAGGTAGCTGTCGTAGGTCGGTTCGACGACGATCACTTCGTCGCCCGGATGCACCGCGCACAGGATCGCCGTCAGCAGCGCCTGCGTTGCGCCGGCCGTCACGGTGATCTCGGTGGCGGGATCGTAGCGCCGGCCGTAGACCTGCGCGATCTTGTCGGCGATCGCGTCGCGCAGCGGCGCCACGCCGGCCATCGGCGGATACTGGTTGTGCCCGTTGCGCATCGCGGCCGCGACCGCGTCGACGATGCGCGGATCGCAATCGAAATCCGGGAAGCCCTGGCCGAGGTTCACCGCGCCTTTTTCGGCGGCAAGCGCGCTCATGACCGTGAAGATCGTCGTGCCGACGTTCGGCAGGCGCGAGGGGAAAACGGGAGTCATTGGCATGTCTGAAGGAGCGTTCATCGATACGGTCGAATTCGGGTGGTGCGGCGTAGGTCAGGCCGGCGTGGTCGTCGCGGCCGGCGCGGCGTCGAGCGCGCAGGCCTCGGTAAACGGCGCGGGTTGCGCGATCCGGAAGCCGAAGTCGCGTGCGGTGCGTTTCGCGAGCTTCAGCAGCGCGCGGTCTTTCGACACGAGCCACTCGGCCTGCGCGGCGCGGGCGAGTTCGAGAAACTTCTGGTCGTCGCGGTCCTTGCACTTCGGCAGTGGCGGCGCGTCGGCGTCGACGGGCGGCGGCTCGACGAGGCTGGCGAGGCGGGCGACGGTCGCGAGCGCGGCCGCCTTGTCGATGGCACGCGACTGGAACTGCGGATAGTCGAGCACGTATTCGAGCTCGGTCAGGCAGCGGCCGTCGATCACGGCGGCGAGCGCGCCGCTTTCGAGCGCGGCCCGGATCGGGCGCGTAGCGGGGTCGTCGAATACGAGGATGTCGATCCAGACGTTCGAGTCGAGCACGACGCGGTGTGCGGCATGCGGGGCGAGAGAGCGGGTCATTCGTTACAATCGGTGGTTTTCGTCTGACCGCAAGGCACGGCGTGCCAGCGAGCCTCTATGATAATCGTTCTCTCTCCAGCCAAATCCCTCGACTACGATACGCCCGCGCATGTCCAGTCTTACACGAAGCCTGCATTCGTCGACGACGCGTCCGAGCTGATCGACGGCCTGCGCAAACTGTCGCCGCAGGACATCGCGACGCTGATGGATATTTCCGACCCGCTCGCGCGCCTGAATTTCCAGCGCTACGCAGACTGGTCGCGAACCTTTACGCCGGCCAATGCGAAGCAGGCCGTGCTTGCGTTCAACGGCGACGTCTATGAAGGTTTCGACGCGAAATCGCTGTCGTCGGCCGATCTCGACTACGCGCAGCAGCACGTGCGCGTGCTGTCGGGCCTTTACGGGCTGCTGCGTCCGCTCGACCTGCTGCAGCCGTACCGGCTCGAGATGGGCACGCGTTTCGCGAACGCGCGCGGAAAGGATCTGTACGCGTTCTGGGGCGACCGCATCACGCGGGCGCTGAACGAGCAGCTCGAGACGCGCAGCGGCGCGGCACGTGTGCTGGTCAACTGCGCGTCGACCGAATACTTCAAGTCGGTCAAGCCGAAACTGCTGGCCGCGCCCGTCGTCACGCCGGTGTTCGAGGACTGGAAGGGCGGCCGCTACAAGATCATCAGCTTCCACGCGAAGCGTGCGCGCGGCCTGATGGCGCGCTTTATCGTCGAGAACCGGATTGCCGACCCGAAGACGCTGAAGGATTTCGCGACGGAAGGCTATGCGTTCGACGCGGCTGCATCGAACGATTCCACTTACGTATATCGCCGGCGAGTCGGCGAGTGACCCAGCCGGCCGTTCACGAGACGGCCGGCGCATGCATGAGGCCGGGCAAGCGCTACACCGCCTGTTCCGGTCGACCAAGGAGAGACAGATGGCCCTTTCGATCACCAGCAATTTCGACGCAGGCGCAATCGACGTCGTGTCGTGCGACAGTCCCGATGCGATCCGGCTGCGCGTGCGCGGCGACAACCGCTCGGAATTCGCGCAATGGTTCTACTACCGCTTGACGGGCGCGCGTGGCGAGCGGTGCGTGATGACGTTCGAGAATGCCGCTGAATGCGCGTATCCGTCGGGCTGGCGTAACTACCATGCGGTGGCGAGCTACGACCGGGTCGACTGGTTCCGCGTGCCGACGACGTTCGACGGCAAGACGATGACCATCGACCATACGCCCGAGTTCGACAGCATCTATTACGCGTATTTCGAACCGTACTCGGAAGAGCGCCACGCGGCGTTTCTCGGTGCGGTCCAGCAGTTGCCGCAGGCGAGCGTCGTCGAGCTTGGCCGCACGGTCGAAGGCCGTCCGATGTCGCTGCTGACGCTCGGCACGCCGGAAACCGACGACGCACCGAAGAAGAAGGTGTGGATCATCGCGCGCCAGCATCCGGGCGAGTCGATGGCCGAGTGGTTCGTCGAGGGGCTCGTCAAGCGGCTGGCAGGATGGGGTGACTGGGCCGGCGATCCGGTTGCGCGCAAGCTCTACGATCGCGTGACGTTCCACATCGTCCCGAACATGAACCCGGACGGCAGCGTGCATGGCAACCTGCGCACCAACGCGGCAGGCGCGAACCTGAATCGCGAGTGGATGGCTCCGGATGCCGAACGCAGCCCCGAGGTGCTGGCCGTGCGCGACGCGATCCATGCGATCGGCTGCGACATGTTCTTCGACATTCACGGCGACGAGGATCTGCCGTACGTGTTCGTCGCCGGTTCGGAGATGCTGCCGAGCTTTACCGAGCAGCAGGGCAAGGAACAGACCGCGTTCATCGACGCGTTCAAGGTCGCGAGCCCCGACTTCCAGACCGAGCACGGTTATGCGGCAAGCAAGTACAAGGAAGATGCACTCAAGCTCGCGTCGAAGTACATCGGCCATCAGTTCGGTTGCCTGTCGCTGACGCTCGAGATGCCGTTCAAGGACAACGCGAACCTGCCCGACGAGCGCGTCGGCTGGAATGGCGAGCGCAGCGCGGCGCTTGGCGCGGCGATGCTGGCCGCGATCCTGGTGCACGTCGACACGTTCGCGTAAGCGAATCGTCGTCGTATGAAAAAAGCCGGGGTATCTCAGGATGCCCCGGCTTTTTTGCGTCTGTGGTTGCCGCTCGGTCGTATCAGGACTTCTTCGCGGTCTTCTTCTTCACGACCTTCTTCTGGCCGCTCGATTTTTTCGTGGCGGCGGCCTTCTTGCCGGTACGGCCCGATGCCTTCGCCTTGCCTCGGTGCGTCTTGCCCTTGAACTTCTTCGTCGATGACGACGAGCGTTCGGCGCGCGGCTTCAGCGGCGGAACGGGGTCGTTCCAGCTGAACGCGAGCATTTGCTGGCCGACGTAGCCGCAACGGAATTTCAGCGGCGTCGGGTCGCTGCCGTCGCTGTGGATGCCTTGGCCGTCGACCGTGACGATGTTATCGACTTTCACGCGCTGCTTGCCCTGGTCGAACGAGTCGTTCCACGGTGTGATCGTCGCGTTGCCGTTGTCGAATGCGTTCGGTGCGAAGTCGACGCGGTCGAATGCCGTCGACGTACTGGCGATGAAGCTGCCGTGCGCCGCGCAATCGGCAGCGAGCGGATCGGCGTGCATTTCGTTGACGAATTTGTTGATCAGTTCGGAGCGCTGGTCGAGCAGGTCGGCGAATGCCGGTGCGGGAAGCGCAAGCGACAGGCCCGCGATACAGGCTGCCAGCTTGCCGAGCGCCCGGAAAAACCGGAGCGAGGCAGGAGAGCTGTCCATCTGGTTATTGGTGAGGAGCGAATGAGACATCGGGCACGTATAGATGCCCGATGAAGAACAGGAGTTCAATCTTAGCGTAAAAAAGTTGTGCGGCAGTAGGTGGCGTATTCTGCCGCGCCGCGGAAGGAGCCGACGGTATGGGTTGAAACGTGCGCGCGTCCGGAGGAAATTCAGGCGCGCGGGCCGCCGAGGCGATAGCGCCGGACGTCGAAGGTCGTGACCCACGCAGGGCGATAGACGGCGATGAGTGCCGTCGCCATGCCCGTGAACCACGCTTCGCCGAGCGCGAGCAGTGCGGTGTTCAGCAGATAGCCGGCAGGAATCACGACGGGTACGCCATCCGCGAGCGCGAGCTGGACGCCGGCTGCCGCGGCGGCGACCGCCACGATCGCGATGGCCGGCGACAGGAACCCCTGCCCGGTGATGAACGATGCGAGGTTGTGCGGCAGCCACGCGAGCGCGGCGCGCTGCAGCAACGCCGACACGGCGACAGGCAGCGCACCGTAGATCAGATAGGTCAGGCCAATGCCTTGCCATGGCGCGTCGAAGATGATCGCGGCAACCGCCGTGACGGCGCCCATCGCGATCAGTGCAAGCGTCCAGTCGAACAGTGTGACGAGCAGCGTGGCGCCAAGCAGATGCATGACGATGCCGTCTTCGAGCCAGGCATTCGACGCCCAGAGGACCGAAATCGCGGTGACGAGCGCGAGCCACACGTGCTGGAGCGTGGCGTCCTGCAGGCGCACGAACGGGCGCTTCCAGAGCGCGAGCGCGAGCAGGGCCACGGCGGCGATCCAGCCACCGATGCCAACCCAGAGCGGGAGCGGTGTGAAAAGAAAACCCATGCGTTCATATTACTCGTTGAGCATCAAAGGTGGGAATTCGCACATACCGACCGTCGCAATATCGAGACTGTTCGCCTAGCGCTCGCGCCGGAACCGTGCCGGCGGCTCGGCGGCGGTTGGCAGGTCCTGCGCGCCGGCGTTCGCGGCTGGCACCGGGTACGGATGGTCATTCCGTTGTGCGCGCAGCGGAACCGGACCGCGTTCGCCGATGTTCGGCTTGCGTGCGCGGTTGCGGTTCGCCAGCAGCACCTCGAGATGCGGTGACAGCCAACCGTTGTAGATTGCGACCGCGGCGGCGCGGTTCGCGGCACCGAGCTGCTGGAAGATACTGGCGAGGTGGATCTTCACGGTCCCTTCACTGATGCCGAGCGTCCGGGCGATCATCTTGTTCGTGCTGCCCATGTGGACGAAGCGCATGATCTGCGCTTGCCGCGGCGACAGCAGGCCGCTCGGTGGGCGGCGGGCAAGCGATCCGGCGAGCGTCTGGAAATGGGCATCGTGGCGTGCCGCAGTCACGGAGGGCAGCAGGCTGAGCGCGCTTGGCGGAATGTAGTGCCCACCCAGCAGCACGATCTCCAGTGCTCGCACGATCAGATGCGGCCGCGTGGAGTGCGGGATCACGCCCGCGACACCATGGTTGAAGAAGCGCTGGACGGCGTCGGGCGGCGCTTCGTCGACCAGCACCGCTGCTGGTGTCGGCGAGCATGCACTGCAGAGCGCCTGAAGCTCGCCGAGCCGGCCGACGTCGAGCCAGTCGATTGCGACGAGGTCGAAGCGCTGGGCACGCAGCAGGCGGCGCGCCTGGAAACCGTCCGGCGCATCGTTGATGCTGGCGTGACGGTCGATCTGCCGCAGCAGGGCCTTCAGTCCATCACGCCGCTCGGCGTCTGAATTGAGTATCAGGAACCGCATATTCAATCTCCGTAAGGGTGAGTCATTGATTGCTGTCGGGCATACGTTGGCCCCGATAATGACAAAGACCTTACACGATGTCTGCTAGGCTGAAAGGCTTAGGAATTGTCTGAAATTTCGGGCGGAAAACGATCGGACAAGAAAAAAGCCGCTCCGGCGGGAACCGGGAGCGGCTTCGGACCGGCAGGCCGGGAGGCCTGCGGCATCGGGTCAGTGGAAGTGCGGCTGGGCGGGCGATGCGTCTTCCGGCATTTCCGCATGGACGATTTCGCCGAGCGGATCCGCGTAGAGCGGCACGCCGCAGTCGTCGCAGTATTCCGGTTCGAAGCGGCCCGCGTGCCTGCGGACGTCGGTTACGCCGCATTCCTTCAGCAGGCTCACGATTTCCTCGAGCGGCCCGTCCATCGGCGCTTCGCCTTCGAGCGTCGCGTTGTCGATCGACACGTCGCCGTTTTCGCGGCCGTACAGCGGCCATACGACGCCGTAGATCACGTCATTGCTCGCACGCCGCGTGAAGCCGACACGATACTCGTCGATACGGCGTTCGCCGAAGCCGGCGACCACCGCGCGCAACTCCTGCGGCGCCGCACCAAGTGTGTCAAACAGATAACGAATGGCCGTTCGCACCGTGTGCGGACGAATGCGCTCGTCCGCATCGCGGCAGGCCGAGTAGTACGCGTCCGGAAGCAGGCATTCGAATTCGCAGCCGGGCAGGGCGATCGACAGGTTCGGACCGCCCTGGGCCGTCCACTGCTCGAGGCACTGGCCGCGTTCGATCCTGCTGCCGTTCTCTTCTTCTTGCCAGCGGAACAGCGGCGCGCCGGCAGGGGCGGCGACCACCGCAAGAAGGAAGCGCGGGTCGGCCAGGATCGGCGACGTTTCGGGCAGGTCGCCGAAGCTCAGCTTGGGCGTGTGCTGGCTGATCGCCGCGTGCGCGAGCTGCTGCGCAAGTCGGTAGGTCTCGACGTGGTGCCGCGGCAACTGGTCGATGCTGTAGAGGAACGGCGCGAGCCCGACGAGCGTGCCGTTCGCGAGGACATGCGCCTGCAGGTGCGTTCGCAGCGCGTCGGCAACGTCGCCCTTGAGCGGGCCCGACGGAATCATGTAGCGCGTCCATGCGAGCACCGGAACCGCGACCAGCAGCGCATCGTACGGTTGACCGTCGTGCTCGATCACCATCGACTCGCTGTGCGTCTCGGCCATGTCGGCCAGCGCGCCGTATGCATCGGGGTGATTCTGCTGAAGATGGTCGAGCGCTGCGTCGAGCGTGGTCTGGTTGCCGTTGCGGACAATCTTGGCGAGCAGCGCGTCGAGCTTCGCTTCCCAGAAGCGATCCTCGATGCGGCTGCCCGAGGCGAAGAGCGCAAGCGACAGACCGACCAGTTTGTCGGCATCGGGGGGGAGGCGTTTGGCGATTCGCTGGCGCATATTAAAGACGTATATAGAAAGAGGCGAAGAACCTCACATTCTAGTCCGTTCTTTGCACCATAAGCGGTCTCGTGCCCGGACATGCCTGGCCGGCCGAAATGCGGCTTTTGTAAAAAAGTTGCGCCAAACCCCTTGCGCAGTTCGAGGACGGTGCCTACAATCACGCCTCTTTCGCGCTAACGGAAACGCAGCGCGGGAGGGAAGGGAAGCGGTGCTGTTGAGGCTTGGTGGTACGGGCCTCGGCGGTGCAGGAAGTTGAGCCCCGCAGTCGCAACGATGTAGTGTAAAAAGTTGTTGACGAGCTGCGAAACACGGTTCATAATCTCGCTTCTCTGCTGCTGAAAACGCAGCGCTGCCGGGAACGCGAAGTT
>NZ_CAJPHP010000038.1:0-39874 GCF_905339975.1 Burkholderia sp. BCC1999
ACGGCGCACGTCGTCGAGCGTCGCCTTCGGCACGGTGCCGACCAGCAAGCCGTCGTACGGGTTACGCACGTCGATCACGGCGTCGCGCCACACGCGCTGCCCGTCGATGCGCAACGCTTCGTGCCGCACGCCGGATGCGGGAACCGGCTTCAGGACCGTACTCATGTCGTCTCCGTCTTGGTGTTGCGTGATCGTGGCCACGCAATCGGGTGTCGCGGCGCGCACTAGCGCATCACGACCAGCCCTTCGTATTCAAGGCAGCGGCACAGCGTTGCCCATGCCGGCGAGTCGGGCCACGCTCGCGCGCCGGTGTCGATGCGGATCGGCCGCCCGAATTCGCGCGATGCACACGCCAGCAGCGTGTGCGCAATACCGCTGCGCCGGTAGGCGGGTTCGACGAACAGCCGCGTGAGCGACGGCGATCGTGCGGCATCGCCGTCGTCGTCGATGCCGAGTTCGCCGATCGCCTCGTCGTTGCGATACGCGATTGCCGTCGCACGTGCATCGTCGAACACGATGCGGATCACGCGCGCGCAGCGATCCCTGAACACGACGACGTGCATGGCGCCCCTCCTTCGCATCACGATGCAGGCGCACGCGATGCGCGCACGCCTCCCTGCGCCCGCGTACCGGGGAGTTATCCGGATCGTCCAGGGGCGACGAGTTGAGTATCGTCTTGCCACGTCGGCACGCAGTAGTGCCAGTCGACACCTTTCATTGAGTCCACATCCGCGGCGCGACGCGCGTATTCTCGCGACACCGCGCCTCGCGCGGGCCTGCGCCCCCACCGCGCGCACCGCCTCGCGTTTCCCGTTCCGATCACAGGAGGAAGCATGCCGAGTCGTACCCCGACCGCCTTATGGGCCCAGCAGTTCCGGCGGTCGTCGGCGTCGAGCCTGCAGGACCAGATCCGGCGCATGCTGGTGGCCGCGATCCTCGACGGCCAGCTCGCGCCCGATGCCGCCCTGCCGTCGAGCCGCGAGCTCGCCGATCAGCTCGGCGTCGCGCGCAACACCGTCGTGCTCGCGTACCAGATGCTCGTCGAAGAGGGCTACCTGATCTCGCGCGAACGCAGCGGGCACTTCGTGAACCCGAAGATGCTCGAAGGCGTGCCGGGCTTCGCAACCGCCAAGCCGGGCGAGAAGCCGGACGGCAACGACACGCCGGGCCGCCCCGCGTGGGAGAAGCGCATCGCGCATCCGCCGTCGAGGCAGCGCAACATCGTGAAACCCGCGAACTGGCAGCACTACGAATTCCCGTTCATCTACGGGCAGTTCGACCAGTCGCTGTTCCCGACCAACGACTGGCGCGAATGCTGCCTGAAGGCGCTGTCGGTGATGGAAATCCGCAACTGGGCGCCCGACCTGATCGAGCGCGACGACGAATCGCTGATCCAGCAGATCCGCACGCGTGTGCTGCCGCGACGCGGCGTGTTCGCGATGCCCGACGAGATCGTCGTCACGAACGGCTGCCAGCAGGCGCTGTACCTGATCGCGGACCTGCTGTGCGGCAAGCACACGACGGTCGGCTTCGAGAACCCCGGCTATCCCGACGCGCGCAACATCTTCGAGAACCGCAACGCGCGGCTGCTGCCGCTGCCCGTCGACGGCCACGGGATCGCGCCCGATGCGCTCGGCGACACGCTGTCGCGCTGCGACTACGTGTACGTGACGCCGAGCCATCAGTGCCCGACCACCGCGACGATGCCGGTCGAGCGCCGCCGTGCGCTGCTCGATTGCGCACAGCAGCACGACTTCGTGATCATCGAGGACGACTACGAGAGCGAGAACACGTTCTCCGGCACACCGCATCCGGCGCTGAAGAGTCTCGACACGGCCGACCGCGTGATCTATGTCGGCAGCCTGTCCAAGACGTTCGCGCCGGGCCTGCGGCTCGGCTACGTGGTCGGGCCGCGCGAGCTGATCCGCGAGTTGCGCGCGCTGCGGCGGCTGATGGTGCGCCACCCGGTCGCGTATATCCAGCGCGCATTCGCGACCTTTCTCGCGCTCGGCCATCACGACGCGCTGCTGCGCCGGCTCGCGCATGCGTACAGCGAGCGCTCGCAGGCGCTGATGGCGGCGCTCGATGCGCATTTACCGGAAGCGCGCTACGTGCCCGTGACGGGCGGCGCGTCGTGCTGGGTCGAGGGGCCGGCGTGGCTCGATGCGGCGCGGCTCGCGGCAGATGCGCAGGAGGCCGGGATTCTGATCGAACCGGGCGGCGTGTTCTTCACGAACGACGACAGCAATGCACGCCGCTGCTTCCGGATGGGCTTCTCCGCGATTCCGCTCGAGCGGATCGAGCCCGGCGTGCGGGCGCTGGCGGAATGCATGCGCTCGCAAAAGCCGGGCGCCTGACCGGACGCGGACAGGTGTCGCGCAGCGGATCGCGCGACCTCCCGCTTTCATCGACCACAATCACGCATCCGGCAACGATCTCGACTTCCGTTGCGCCGGAAGCATGACATCGGTGCCGCACGCGTCGCTCTCGTGTGACGCGTGCGGATGCCCGTTGTAACGATCGATCGCACTGCCCTGAAGGGCACGCTGCGGGCCTCCGTTCAAGTACCGGTCGCCTTCACGCACGCAACACGCATCGACTCGATCGGCACGTTGTTGCCCGCTTTGTCGCAGGGCACTGCGTTCGCCACTCGCGCTGCGAATCCGCTTCACCCGCCGATACCACGCCACTGCCCGCCATCGTTTCCATTCGTTTAGTAAATCTAATAAAAACATTACAAATCCGTTATTCGGATTGACAGCGAATTCATACGAATCCTAGTGTTACGACGCAACAAGACGGCAACAAACCACAGCGATTCCGCGATTCGATCGTCGGGATCGTCAAGGCAAAAAATGCATCTCCAACTGGAGGGGGCGATCATGAATCGATTCACGACGCTTGCGGCGTTGCTCGCCGCGGCGTGCGCGTTGAGCGGGTGCGGTGGCGGTGACGGCAGCGACGGAACAGCGGCGTCGATACTGGCCGCGCATCCGGCGGAATCCTCGGCCGATGCGGCCGACACGACGAATCTCGACGACAACCGCGGCCTGTCGCTGACGCAGTATGTCGACCCGCTGATCGGCACGCTCGCGAGCAATTCGCCGAACCCGGTGCCGGCGGGACAGGCCGGCAGCGTCGTGCCGGCCGCCGGGCTGCCGTCGGGCATGGTGCAATGGGCGCCCGACACCAACACCACGCCGGCGCCGAACGACAGCAAGGAGCCGAACTCGCCCGCCGGCTACTACTACGACATTCATTCGATCCAGGGTTTCAGCGTCACGCACATGCCGGGCGCCGGCTGCAGCGGCAACAACGGCGAATTCCCGGTCATGCCGACCACCGACGCGACGCAGCTCGTTCCGACCTTCAGTCATGCGAATGAAACGGCACGCCCCGGCTACTATTCGGTCCTGCTCGATTCGCAGATCAAGGTGGAACTGACCGCCACCCTGCGCACCGGCTTCGGCCGGTTCACCTACCCGGCCGGCAAACCCGCGCTGCTGGTGCTCGACGCGACGCGCACCAATACCAAGACCTCGACCACCGGCGCGATCACGCAGGTTTCCGGCAGCGCGATCTCCGGCAGCACGATCGGTGGCGGCTTCTGCGGCAACTCGGTGCCAGTACCCGTCTACTTCTATGCCGCGTTCGACCAGGCCTTCACGTCGGCGTCGATTTCGCACGGCGTGGCGCAACTCGGCTTCCGCCCCGGCCAGGCGGTCGGGATGAAGATCGGCATTTCGTACGTCAGCGTCGCCAATGCCAAGGCCAACCTCGACGCGGAAAATCGCGGCTGGGACTTCGAGGGCGTGCGCACGCAGGCGGACCGCACCTGGAACGACCGCCTCAACGCGATCCGCGTGGCGGGCGGCACGCTCGACGCGAAGAAGAAGTTCTACACGGCGCTCTATCACGCGCTGTGGGCGCCCAGTACCTTCAGCGACGTGAACGGCCAGTACATCGGCTTCGACAACACCGTGCACCAGCTCGCCAAAGGCCAGAAGGCGCAGTATTCGTCGTTCTCGGGCTGGGACATCTACCGTTCGCTGATCCAGCTCAAGGCGATCCTCAACCCGTCCGAGACCAGCGACATGATCCAGTCGCTCGTCAACGACGCCGATCAGTGCGGCGCGATTCCGCACTGGGTCAACGACAACGTCGAGGACGGCGTGATGCCGGGCGATGCCGGCTCGCTGATCGTCGCGAGCGCCCATGCATTCGGCGCACGGCGCTTCGATACCCGGTCCGCGCTGCAGCACATGGTGAAAATGGCGAACATCCCAGGCACCGCCTGCAACAACGTGACCACCAACGGCGGCCGCGCGAGCTACCTGCAGGGCGGCTACATCACCGGCGGCGAGTGGGGACAGGCTTCGTCGACGCTCGAATACACGAGCAGCGACTTCGCGATCTCGCGCTTTGCCGGCGCACTCGGCGATACCGCCACGCAGCGCATGCTGCTGAGCCGCTCGGCCTACTGGCAGAACCTGCTCAATACCGCGCTGACGCCGCCGCTGATCGCGGCGCGGCAATCGAACGGCGCGTGGATACCCGAAACGCCGAGCAGCGGCGACAACTACGTGGAGGGCAACGCCGAACAGTACACGTGGATGGTGCCGTACAACGCGGCCGGCCTGTTCGCGCAACTGGGCGGCAATACAGCCGTGACGTCGCGGCTCGACCAGTTCTTCACGGTGCTCAATGCCGGCCTGAGCCTGCCGAACTTCTACATGGGCAACGAGCCGACCTTCGAGGTGCCGTGGCTCTACAACTGGGCCGCGCAACCGTCGGGCACGCAGCGCGTGGTGCAGCAGATCATGGGCAGCGCGTTCGGCACCGGCCCCGACGGCCTGCCGGGCAACGACGACCTCGGCGCCGTGTCGGGCTGGTACGTGTGGGGCGCGCTGGGCCTGTACCCGCAGATTCCCGGCGTGGCGGGCCTCGCGATCGGCAGCCCGCAGTTCCCGCAGATCGACGTGCGGCTCGGCAACGGCCACACCTGGCGGATCCGCGCCGCAGGCGCGCCGGCCTCGAGCTATGTGCAGTCGCTGTCGATCAACGGCCGCGCCCACCCTGCCGCATGGGTCGCGTACGACGACATCGCCAACGGCGCGACGCTGCACTTCGCGATGGGCAGCGCACCGTCGCAATGGGGCGCGCAGACGCAGCCGCCGTCGTTCGGCGTGCCGGTGGCGGTCAACGCGGCCGACAGCTACAACAACCGCGGCTTCAGCGTGGATGGCGCGACCAATACCGACGGCCAGGGCGCGGACTTCGACGGCAGCCTGTTCAGCTACTCGATCAATGCGCTGGGCGCGGCGGGCGTGCAGCCGGGCAAGCCGTTCGCGGTGGCCGGCGCCAGCGTGACGGTGGCGGGCGGGCCGCTCTCGCTCGACAACACCGTGACCGTCGGCCAGACCGTGATGCTGCCGCCGGGATCGGCCGGCACCGGCGTCGTGGTGCTCGGTTCGGCCAACAACGGCCCGAGCAGCGGCACCGCGCAGCTGAACTTCGCGGACGGGTCGAGTCAGGCCGTCACGCTGGCCTTCGACGACTGGACGCTGAACGGCGGCAGTGCGAGCCCAAGCTCGACGGTGGCCGTCACGATGGCCTACCGCAATGCCGGCAACGGCCAGCAGGACAACGTCAAGACCTACATCTTCGCGCAGAAGATTCCCGTGCCGCCCGGCAAGGCAGTGACGAGCATCGTGCTGCCGCGGCAGGTCAGCGCCGGCAAGATGCACGTGTTCGGCATCGGCATGACGGCTTCCTGATGACCGCATGACCCACGGGGGCACATCGCACGCGACGATGTGCCCCCGGCTCCTCCTCTTACCCGCATCGCGCGACGTGAAAACGTGCTCGGTCGAAGCCGGTTCACTCCCGACGCCAATCGAATCCCCCTTCCGCCACTGTCCGCGTACACCACGCTCTCCGACCTGATTCGCCGTCACGTCATGCGAGACGGCACGCATTCAGATCAAGCCGCGCGTCCCGCCACATCGGCAATGCCATGAACAGGCGAACGTGGCCGGCGTCCGCCGCTGGCCCAACCGAAACCCCCGAACTGGCGCTACCGCCAAAAACGAGCGCTCACTAACGTGTCGATACCGCGTGCCGCATGCGCGCCAGCGCCTTGCACACCGCCCACCATTCGACAGGAGACACGTTATGTCCGACACGCTCACCGCCCCCGCCACGGCCGCCACGCTCGCGGCGTTTTCCGACGCCTTCAACCGGCACGACGCCAATGCACTGATGGGCTTCATGACCGAGGACTGCGTGTTCGACGCGGCCGGCGGCCCCGACATCCACGGTACGCGCTTCGTCGGCCGCGACGCCGTGCGCGCCGCGTTCGAGGCCGTGTTCAAGACCTTCCCCGACGCGCACTGGGGTCAC
The DNA here is from genome assembly GCF_905339975.1 of Burkholderia sp. BCC1999. NCBI lineage: Bacteria > Pseudomonadati > Pseudomonadota > Betaproteobacteria > Burkholderiales > Burkholderiaceae > Burkholderia > Burkholderia sp. BCC1999. The sequence continues at coordinate 6,403 of NZ_CAJPHP010000038.1, forward strand.
GGCCGCCACTACGTCGCCAGCGAGCGCGGCGTATCCGAGTGGGTGTTCACGGGCACGCACGCCGAAGGCTGGCGCATCGAGGCCGAAGGCTGCGACCTGTTCGAATTCCGCGACGGGCTGATCGCCGTCAAGCGCGCATTCCGCAAGGAACGGCCGAAGCAGCCGGCCTGAACGCGCCCCTCGCGCGCAAGCCGGGATACCCAGCCTCGCGCGCATTTTGAAACGAATCATTTCATTTCATTCCACATTCCCCGGCAGCAGGTGGAATGACTTGACCGGCTTTTCCCGGCAAATAGCATCTGGAACAAGACGTTCCATTAATTGAACAATCGGAGACAACCCATGAGCGAACAATCCACTTCCCTGCGTGCATCGACCAGCGGCCCGCAGGACATGACGCCGTCCGAAGCCTTCGTCGAGACCCTCGCGGCCAACGGCGTGACCGACATGTTCGGCATCATGGGCTCCGCGTTCATGGATGCAATGGACATCTTCGCGCCGGCCGGCATCCGCCTGATCCCGGTCGTGCACGAACAGGGCGCGGGCCACATGGCCGACGGCTATGCCCGCGTGTCGGGCCGTCACGGCGTCGTGATCGGCCAGAACGGCCCCGGCATCAGCAACTGCGTGACGGCCATCGCGGCCGCTTACTGGGCGCACAGCCCGGTCGTGATCGTCACGCCCGAAGCCGGCACGATGGGCATCGGCCTCGGCGGCTTCCAGGAAGCGAACCAGTTGCCGATGTTCCAGGAATTCACGAAGTACCAGGGCCACGTCACGCACCCGGCGCGGATGGCCGAATTCACCGCGCGCTGCTTCGACCGCGCGCAGGCCGAGATGGGCCCGACGCAGCTGAACATCCCGCGCGACTACTTCTACGGCAAGGTCAAGGTCGAGATCCCGCAACCGCGCCGGCTCGATCGCGGCGCCGGCGGCGAGCAGAGCCTCGACGATGCGGCCGAACTGATCGCGCAGGCGAAGTTCCCGGTGATCATCTCGGGCGGCGGCGTCGTGATGGCCGACGCGATCGAGGAATGCAAGGCGCTCGCCGAACGGCTCGGCGCGCCGGTCGTCAACAGCTACCTGCACAACGATTCGTTCCCGGCGAACCACCCGCTGTGGTGCGGCCCGCTCGGCTACCAGGGCTCGAAGGCCGCGATGAAGCTGCTGTCTCGCGCGGACGTCGTGATCGCGCTCGGCTCGCGCCTCGGGCCGTTCGGCACGCTGCCGCAGCACGGGATGGACTACTGGCCGAAGGACGCGAAGATCATCCAGATCGACGCCGACCACAAGATGCTCGGCCTCGTGAAGAAGATCTCGGTCGGCATCTGCGGCGACGCGAAGGCGGCAGCCGTCGCACTCACGCAGCGCCTCGAAGGCCGCACGCTCGCGAGCGACGGCTCGCGCGGCGAGCGCGCCGACCAGATCGCCACCGAAAAGGCCGCGTGGGAAAAGGAGCTCGACGACTGGACGCACGAGCGCGACGCGTACAGCCTCGACATGATCGACGAGCAGAAGAACGAAAAGACCTTCAACGGCGGCCGCTACCTGCATCCGCGCCAGGTGCTGCGCGAACTTGAAAAAGCGATGCCCGAGGACGTGATGGTGTCGACCGACATCGGCAACATCAACTCGGTCGCGAACAGCTACCTGCGCTTCAACAAGCCGCGCAGCTTCTTCGCGGCGATGAGCTGGGGCAACTGCGGCTACGCGTTCCCGACGATCATCGGCGCGAAGGTCGCCGCCCCGCACCGCCCGGCCGTGTCGTATGCGGGCGACGGCGCGTGGGGCATGAGCCTGATGGAGACGATGACCTGCGTGCGCCACAACATCCCGGTCACGGCCGTCGTGTTCCACAACCGTCAATGGGGCGCGGAGAAGAAGAACCAGGTCGACTTCTACAACCGCCGCTTCGTCGCCGGTGAACTCGACAACCAGAGCTTCGCGGCGATCGCGCGGGCGATGGGTGCCGAAGGCATCACGGTCGACCGTCTCGAGGATGTCGGCCCCGCGCTCAAGCGCGCGATCGACATGCAGATGAACGAAGGCAAGACGACGATCATCGAGATCATGTGCACGCGCGAGCTTGGCGATCCGTTCCGCCGCGATGCGCTGTCGAAGCCGGTGCGCATGCTCGACAAGTACAAGGACTACGTGTGATGCCGCGTCGCTGACGCAAGCGCTTCCGGCCGTGCCCTTCCCGCACGGCCGGCACCCGGCCGGACGCCGTGCCCCGTGCGGGCCGCCGCATCCGGCCTTTTTTACTTCGAATTCCCGATGAAAGCCCTCGACCGCATTCTCGAATCCGCGCGCCGCCAGCCGATGCGCATCGCGCTGTGCGAAGCCGACGATCCGCGCGTGCTGCAAGCCGCCGCACGCGCGACGCGCGACGGCATCGCCCGCATCGTGCTCGTCGGCGACCGTGCGGCCATCCACGCGGCGGCCGCGCGCGACGCGATCGACCTCGACGGCATGACGCTCGTCGATCCGGCTACCGCGCCGCAACGCGATGCATATGCCGACGCGCTGCATGCGCTGCGCGCCAAAAAAGGCATGACCGCCGACGCGGCACGCGACGCAGTGCGCGCCCCGTTGACCTGGGCAAACCTGATGGTGCGCCTCGGCGACGCGGACGGTTCGGTCGCCGGCGCCGTGCATGCGACCGCCGACGTCGTGCGCGCCGCAATCCAGCTGATCGGCGTCGACCCGGCCTTCCGGATCGTGTCGAGCTTCTTCCTGATGATGCTGTGCGAGCCGTTCCACACGATCAAGGGCGGGCTGATCTTCTCCGACTGCGCGCTCGTCGTCGATCCGGACGCCAACCAGCTCGCCGAGATCGCGATGGCCGCCGCCGACAGCGCGCACGCGCTGCTCGGCGAGCCACCGCGCGTCGCGATGCTGTCGTTCTCGACGAGCGGCAGCGCGCATCATGCGGCCGTCGACAAGGTGACGACCGCGACGGCGCGCGTGCGCGAACTGCGCCCCGCCCTCGCGATCGACGGCGACGTGCAGCTCGACGCGGCGATCGTCGCCGAGATCGCCGAGCGCAAGATCGCGCATTCGCAGGTAGGCGGCCACGCGAACGTGCTCGTGTTCCCGAGCCTCGAAGCCGGCAACATCGGCTACAAGCTCGCCGAGCGGATCGGCCGCGCGAAGGCCGTCGGCCCGCTGCTGCAGGGGTTGCGCCGGCCCGCGAACGACCTGTCGCGCGGCTGCGGCGCCGACGACGTGTATCACGTGATCGCGGCAACCACCGTGCAGGCGCAGGCGGCCGCGCAACGCGCCGCGACCGGCGAGGCCGCGCACGCATGACGGCCGACAAACTGGCGATCCTGATCGCGGTGATCGGCGCCGGCAGCTATTTCCAGACCGTCACGGGCTTCGGCCTCGGGATGATCGTGATGGGCGTGACGAGCGGGTTCGGGCTCGCGCCGCTCGCCACCGTCGCCACGCTGATGAGTGTCGTGTCGCTCGCGAATGGTGCGACCGCGCTGCCGGGCCGGCTGCATCACATCGACTGGCGCGCGGTCGGCGCGGCGACACTCGGCATCCTGCCGTCAGTCGTCGCCGGCGTGCTGCTGCTCGAATGCCTGAGCCGCTCGGCGGCCGACCTGCTGCAACTGATCCTCGGCGCGGTCGTGCTGTACGGCGGCCTGAGCGCGGCGCTGCGCCCGACGCCGCTGGCCGAACGCTCGGACAACCGCAGCTTCTTCGTCAGCGGCCTGTTCGGCGGCTTGCTGAGCGGGATGTTCGGCGTGTCGGGGCCGCCGCTGATCTTCCAGTTCTACCGGCAGCCCCTGACGCTCGTGCAGATCCGCTGCGCGCTGATCGTGCTGTTCACGACGACCTCGGCCACACGCGTGCTGTACAGCGCATGCGAAGGCCAGCTCGATCGCGACATCTGGCTGCTGGCCGCATTCGCGACGCCGGTCGTGATGCTGATGACGGTCGCCGGCCGTCACTACCCGCCGCCGCTGTCGCCCGTCGCGCTGCGGCGGCTCGCGTTCGGTGTGCTGATGGCGATCGGCGTCGGGCTGATCGCGACGTCGCTGCCTGCGCTGTTGCATCGCAGCTGATCTTCATTCGATTTCACCGCCGCGCGCCGATCCAGCCCGCGATTTCGACGAGCCGTTTCATGTCCGGCGCCGACGCGAGGTCGATCGCGAGCCGGTGCCGGTAGTACGGGCCGAGATCGAGCCCGACGCCGAGCCCGAGGACTTCGACGCGGCCGGCCGCTTCCTGGCGTGCGACCACCTGTTTCAGATGGTTGTCGAGATAGAACGGATCGTTCGCGAGCGCCGTCGCGCCGTCCATCGGGCTGCCGTCCGAGATCACGACGAGGATCCTTCTCGCCTCCGGCCGCGCCGCGAGCCGCGCGCACGCCCATTCGACCGCTTCGCCGTCGATGCCTTCGCGGAACAGGTCGGCCTTGAACAGCGCGGCGATGCCGGTGCGCGCATGCCGCCAGCGCGTGTCGGCGTCCTTGAACACCAGGTGGCCGGTTTCGTTGAGCCTGCCCGGATGGCGCGGCTTGCCGCGTGCGAGCCAGTCCTGCCGCGCGCGGCCGCCGTTCCACGCGAGCGTCGTGAAGCCGAGCACTTCGGTCGAGAGACCCGCGGCGTCGCCCGCGCGCGCCAGCGTGTCGACCATCAGCGCGACGCCGTCGATCCACGCCTTCATCGAACCCGAGCAGTCGATCAGGAACGTGAGCGCGCAATCGGCATGCGGGCGCACGCGTTCGAGCCGGAACAGCCGCCGTTCGGCCGGCGAGCTGACGAGCTGCGCGAGCCGGCGGCCATCGAGGCGGCCCTGCTCCTCGCCGAACGACCAGCCGTCGGCCTGCGGCACGACAAGCACCGCGCGCAGCACGCGAGCGAGCCGCGTGACGTTGATCCGCTGCGCGGCGACCTGCGCATCGAGCCGCTCGCGGTACTCGCTCAGCAATGCCGGACGGATCTGCGTGGCCGGCCGCCACTCGCGGTCATAGCGCGTCGTGTATGTGCGGTAGACCGCGCCGCCGCCGTGCAGCACGACGCTGTCGCCCGTTTCCACGAGCGCCGGCAGGTCGATGCCCGTATCGTCGAAATCGACCCACAGCGAGAAGTTCGTCAGCGCATCGTCCTGCTCGCGTGCGTCCTCCGTCTCCGTGTCGACGACGGCCGCGCGCGCGGCGCGGATCATCGACGCAATGCGCCGCGCCAGCGCCAGCGCATGTTTCGAGAATTCGCGCTGATCGTGCCGGCACCGCTTGAGCCCCGCGAGCGGCACACCGATCTCGGGCACGATCGCCGCGCGCGACGCTTCGATCAGGTCTTCCGTTTCCTCGAGTACGGGCCAGCCCGTCAGCCGTGACCACGCGATCTGCGCGACCGTGTAAACGAGGATCCCGACATGCGTATCGGCCTGCCCCGACTGATGAAACGTGCGTGACCAGGTTTCGAAACGATGGCGCAGGTTCTGCACGATGCCGCGCATCGCAGGCGGTGCGAGCGATTCGCAGCGCAGTTGCTCGAGCATTTCGAACAACACGCGCTCGACCGGATCGTCGCCCGACAGCGCGCGATGCAGGTCGGCATCGGAATGCAGGATGCGCAGCGCCGCACCGTCGGCCGCGCCGCGCCACGACGCGAGATCGTCCTCGGCGGCCTGCGCGCGCACGTGCGGCGCATGGATCGGCAGCGGCCGCAGGTCGCGGCACACACGGCCCGCGCGGTAATGCAGCGCCGCGTCGCTCGTCAGCGCACGCACGGTCGACGCGCCCAGCGCCTCGCGCGCCGACGCACGGCGCGCGGCGTCGCGATCGGCGCTCACCGCGCGGCTCCCGGCTCGCCGCCGCCGGCGCGCGACGCAACCGCCAGTTCCTCGCCGAAACAGCGCTGGTAATACTCGGCGACGACCGGCCGCTCGGCGTCGTCGCACTTGTTCAGGAACGTGAGCCGGAACGCGAGCGCCGGATCGCGGAAGATCTGGCAGTTCTCGGCCCAGTTGATCACCGTGCGCGGCGACATCAGCGTGGACAAATCGCCGGTCGCGAAGCCGTTGCGCGTCAGCTCGGCGAGGCTCACCATCGATTCGAGCAGTGGGCGGCCGGCTTCGTCCGCGAGTTCCGGCACGCGCGCACGGACGATGCCGATCTCCTCGTCGCGCGGCAGGTAGTCGAGCGTCGCGACCACGTTCCAGCGGTCCATCTGAGCATGGTTGAGCATCTGCGTGCCGTGATAAAGCCCGTTCAGGTTGCCGAGCCCGACCGTGTTCGCAGTCGCGAACAGCCGGAACGACGGATGCGGATGGATCACGCGGTTCTGGTCGAGCAGCGTGAACTTGCCGTCGCGCTCCAGGATCCGCTGGATCACGAACATCACGTCGGGCCGCCCCGCGTCGTATTCGTCGAAGATCAGCGCGACGGGCCGCTGCAGCGCCCACGGCACGATTCCTTCCTGGAATTCGGTCACCTGCACGTCGTCGCGCACGACGATCGCATCCTTGCCGACGAGGTCGAGCCGGCTGATGTGGCCGTCGAGGTTCACGCGCACGCACGGCCAGTTCAGCCGCGCGGCAACCTGCTCGACATGCGTGGACTTGCCCGTGCCGTGCATCCCCTGCACGAGCACGCGGCGGTTGCGCGCGAAGCCCGCGAGAATCGCGAGCGTCACGTCCGGGTTGAAGCGGTACGCGTCGTCGACATCGGGCACGTGATCGTCGCGCGCGCTGAACGCAGGCACCATCAGGTCCGAATCGACACCGAACCGTTCGCGGACCGACACCATGCAGTCCGGCTTGTTCGTCACCCCATCCATTGCACTGCGCTCCTGTCTGATATTTGCGGAACGATGCGTTCCGTTGCCGAAAATCCGGGCCGGTTCGCCGCGCCCGCCGCCCCGCGCGGCCGGCCTGCCGGGCCGTTCGGTACAATGGCCGCAGTCCAGTTTCCGGAACGCCCGACATGCTGCCCGCGGATACGCCCACGCTGCGCGCCTTCGCGCTGCTCGAACATCTCGTCCAGGCCGGCGACGCCGTGTCGCTCGCCGATCTCGCGCGCAACGTCGATATCCCGAAGGCATCGCTGCACCGGATGCTCGCGTCGCTCGAAGCCGGCGGCCTCGTGATCCGCGAGCCGGGCAACAAGAACGCGTACGCCATCGGCCCGCGCCTCGCACGGCTCGGCACCGGCGTGATGCTGCATGCCGGCGCGCGCCGGCTACGCCATGCGATCCTCGAACGGCTCGTCGCCGATCTCGGCGAAACCTGCAACCTGACCGCGCTGCACGATACGGACGTCGTCTATCTCGACCGCGTCGAGGCCGACTGGCCGCTGCGGCTCGACCTGAAGCCCGGCTCGCGCGTGCCCGCTTACTGCAGCGCCAGCGGCAAACTGCTGCTCGCCCTGCTGCCGCGCGACGAACGCACGGCGCTGATACGTGCGATGGCGCTGCCGCGCCACACGCCGAACACGATCTCCGACCCCGAGCTGCTCGAAGCCGAACTCGACCGCACCGCGCACAAGGGCGTCGCGATCGACAACGAGGAATTCGTCGCGGGCATCGTGTGCATCGCGGCACCGATCCTCGGCGACGACGGCACGTGCATCGCCGCGGTCGCCGTCCACGCGCCCGTGTCGCGCGCTCCGCTGTCGCGGCTGCTCGACCACGTGCCGCGCCTGCAGGAAGCAGCCCGCGCGCTCGCGGACACCTTCTAGTCCGGCGCGGCCGCGCGCATCCGGCGTCATGACGCGCGCTGGTAGTAGATGTTCTGCGGATGCCGCGCATCCGCGAAGAAGAACCAGCGTTCCGCGACCAGCCCCGCATACTGGATCACGAATGCCGCGCCGAGCGCGACGGCTGCCGCGACCGACGTCGGCGCGAGCGCACCGGCCCCCGTCAGCACGAACGGCACCGCGAACGCGCCGATCAGGAAGCCGGCCTTTACCGCGCGCAGCGTGCCGTTGCCCTGGCCGTGAAAGAACTCCTTCGTATTGAACGCGCTGGCCGTGAAGCCGCGCGACTTCTGTTCGACCTTCTCATTGCGGATCCCCGTCGCGCTCTGCACGGTCGACTTCGGCCGCAGCCGCGCATTGCGCACGAGCGACGCGAGCCGGGTCACGCCGCCCGCGAGCGTCAGCACGCAGGCGGCCACCGCGAGCCGGCCCACCAGCGCCGGCGCGAGCCATGCCGCGCAGGCCGTCGCGAGCGTGCAGCCCGACGCGCAGCCGAGCAGCACGAAGTTCACGAGCGTCAGCGGGCTCGCCCACTCCTGCAGGAAGCGCAGGCACGCGTAGATCATCGCGGTGCACACGAACAGCGCGACGCTCGCGAGCGCCCCGGCCGCACCGATCAGCAGCGTGCCGGGCCAGCCGAACAGGTGCGCCGCGCCATACGCGAACGCACACGCGAGAAACACCGGCAGCGCAATGCATTCGCGCGACAGCCACGACGTGCGCCACATCGCGATCGCGCGCCATGCGCGTTCGGGGTGGCCGAGATGGAAGAACGACGCGGCCAGGCCGAGCACGCCAAGCGCGACCGACAGCGCGGCGCCGGTCACGTAGAACGCGGCGGGCACGTCGACGCCGGCCAGCCGCGCCAGCGCCTCGACGATCACGAGCGTCAGCAGCAGGCCCTGTGCGGCGCCGCACAGCGTGGTGAGAAAGACGACCGAAAAGGCTGGGCGCATGGGGACTCCGTGTGGTTCTGAATGAAATGCGCGGCGCTCAGCGCGGCGTCGCCAGCGAAACGAGATCGATGTCGCCGCGCGCCGCGCGGGCCTCGAACGACTCGTCTTCATTGCGCCCGTCCGATGCGCTGCCGCATCCGCCGCTACTGCCACACGCGCACGACGCTTCGGTCTTCACGCGCGGCAGGTAATGATTCGACGGCCGCGTGTCCCATTCCGGCATCAACGTATAGCCGCCGCGTTCGAGGATCGCGCGCGACACCTCCGACTCGGGATCGTGCACGTCGCCGAACAGCCGCGCCGAGGTCGGGCACGCGAGCACGCACGCCGGCTTGCGGTCGCGCTCGGGCAGCGCCTCGTTGTCGATGCGGTCCGCGCACAGCGTGCACTTCGTCATCTCCTTGCGGCCTTCGTCGAGCTCGCGTGCGCCGTACGGGCACGCCCATGCGCAGTACTTGCAGCCGATGCACTTGTCGTAGTCGACCAGCACGATCCCGTCCGACTTGCGCTTGTAGCTCGCGCCGGTCGGACACACGGGCACGCACGGCGGATCCTCGCAGTGCAGGCACGACTTCGGGAAGTGGATCGTGTCGGTCATCGGGAACACCCCGGCTTCGTACGTCTGCACGCGGTTGAAGAACGTGCCGGACGGATCGTCGTCGTACGGGCGCAGGTCGGCGAGGCTGCCGGCTTCGCCCGACGTGTTCCACTCCTTGCAACTCGTCACGCAGGCATGGCAGCCGACGCACACGTTCAGGTCGATGACGAGGGCCATCTGGGTCATGGTCGTGCTCCTTCGATCAACGGTCGTCTGGTTTCGGGCCGGCCGACGCCGCGCGCCGCAGCCGCGCGGCGAATGCACCGGTTCCCGCGAAATACGCCTGCACGCGCTGCAGCACGCGCGGCGTGCCGGGCAGCGCCGGCATCGGCGCGAATTGCGGCAGCGTCGTCGCCGCATCGGCTTCGGCCGGATAGATCCGCACCTGCACGTCGTACCAGCCGGCCTGCCCCGTGACCGGATCGGAGTTCGATACGCGCGCACCGTCTCGCGCCGCATCCGGCAGTTCGTCGGTGATCACGTGATTGAGCAGGAAGCCGCGCTGCGATTCACCCGCGTCCGGGCCGAGATTCCACGCGCCCGACGCCTTGCCGATCGCGTTCCACGTCCAGACGGTGCCGGGCTCCACGGCCTCGCTGTAGCGCGCGCGGCACCGCACCTTGCCCCACGGCGATTCGACGTAGATCCACGCGCCATCGTCGATCTGCTGCGCGGCGGCCGTCACCGGGTTCACGAACAGGTGGTTCTCGCCGTGGATCTGCCGCAGCCACGCGTTCTGCGAATCCCACGAGTGGTACATCGCCATCGGCCGCTGCGTGATCGCCGCGAGCGGATAGCGGCCCGCATCGGTCAACCCGCTTTCGAGCGAGCGATGCCAGAACGGCAGCGGGTCGAAGTAGCGCGCGATGCGCTCGCGCAGATGGTCGGGCGGCTGTCGGCCCGACGTGCGCCCCTGCGCGGCGAGCCGGAATTTCTGCATCACGTCCGAGTAGAGCTGGATCACGATCGGCACGCCGAACTTGCGCATCCCGTTGTCGACCGCCCACTGCATGTACGGGCCATTGCAGTTGCGCATGTACTGCAACGGCTCCGGCAGCCGGTGGTGGTACACGCAGTTGTTCTCCGCGTAACGCTTCCACTGGTCGGGGTTCGGCTCACCGACGACGGCCTTGTCGCCGTCCTTGCCGCGCCAGCCGATCAGGAAGCCGGTGCCCGAATTCGGCGCGGTCTGGAAATTGATGACGAAATCGGGATAGTCGCGGTACTTGCGCTGCCCGTCCGCCGTCGTGAAGGCCGGAAACTTCAGCCGGCTCGCGAGCTCGATCAGCACTTCCTGGAATGGCTTGCATTCGCCGGTCGGCGGCACGACCGGCACGCGCACCGAATCGACCGGCCCGTCGAATTCGGAGATGGGCCGGTCGAGCACCGACATCACGTCGTGCCGTTCGAGGTAGGTCGTGTCGGGCAGGATCAGGTCGGCGAACGCCGTCATCTCCGACGCGAAGGCATCGCACACGACCAGGAACGGAATCCGGTATTCGCCGTCCTCGCGCTTGTCGACCAGCATCTTGCGCACTTCCGCCGTGTTCATCGACGAATTCCACGCCATGTTGGCCATGAAGATCAGCAGCGTGTCGATCGGATAGGGATCGCCGCGCCACGCATTGGTGATGACCGAATGCATGAGCCCGTGCACCGCGAGCGGGTATTCCCACGAGAACGCCTTGTCGAGCCGCGCGGGCGTGCCGTCCGGATGGACGAACAGATCCTCGGGGCCGGCCGGCCAGCCGAGCGGGCCGGTCGCGAGCGGCGTGTTCGGCCTGATCTGGGCCGGGTCGTTCGGCGGTTTCGCCGACGGCGGCACCGCGCGCGGATATGGCGCCTTGTGGCGGAAGCCGCCCGGCCGGTCGATCGTGCCGAGCAGCGACATCAGTACGGCAAGCGCGCGGATCGTCTGGAAACCGTTCGAATGCGCGGCAAGCCCGCGCATCGCATGAAACGCGATCGGCACGCCCTTCACCGTCGCATGTTCCTTGCCCCATGAATCGGTCCAGCGCACCGGCAATTCGATCGCGTGCTCGCGCGCGACCGTCTCCATCTCGCGGGCGAGGCGGCGGATCGTGTCGGCCGCGATGCCGGTGATGTCGGCCGCCCATTCGGGCGTGCAGTCCGCTACCTGTTCGCGCAGCAACGTGAACGACGGCGCGACGGGCGTGCCGTCGTCGAGCGTGTAGCGGCCGTCGAGCGCCGGCTCGGCGCCCTCGGTGTGGTGCAGCACCGCGCGGTTCGTCTTCGTGTCCCACCACATCCGGTTCTGCGGATACAGCGCGTTGACCTCCGGCGCGCCGGCATCGCGCACGAACAGCCCGGAGGTTTCGGCATCGGCGCGCAGGTCGATCAGTTCGCCGGCGTTCGTGAAGCGCGACACGAACTCCAGGTCGAACGCATCGCGCGCGATCAGCTCGTGCATCAGCGCCATGAACAGCGCGCCGTCGGTGCCGGGGCGGATCGGAATCCATTCGTCGGCGATCGCCGCGTAACCGGTGCGCACCGGATTGATCGCGATGAAACGGCCGCCCGCGCGCTTGAACTTGCCGAGCGCGATCTTCAGCGGATTCGAATGGTGATCCTCCGCGGTGCCGATCATGAAGAACAGCTTCGCGTGGTCGAGATCAGGCCCGCCGAACTCCCAGAACGAGCCGCCGATCGTGTAGATCATCCCGGCCGCCATGTTCGCCGAGCAGAACCCGCCGTGCGCCGCATAGTTCGGCGTGCCGAACTGTTTCGCGAACAGGCCCGTGAGCGCCTGCATCTGGTCGCGGCCCGTAAACAGCGCGAAGCGCTTCGGGTCGGTCGCACGCAGGTGCGCGAGGCGCTTTTCGAGCACGTCGAACGCGACCTCCCACGACACGGGCTCGAACTGCGCGTCGCCGCGCTCGGCGCCCGGCTTGCGCATCAGCGGCTGCGTGAGCCGCGCGGGCGAATACTGCTTCATGATTCCCGACGAACCTTTCGCGCAGATGACGCCCTGGTTCAGCGGATGCTGCGGATTGCCGTCGATATAGCGCACTTCGCCGTCGCGCAGGTGTACGCGGATGCCGCAGCGGCATGCGCACATATAGCAGGTCGTCGTCTTGATCTCGGCCTGCTCGTCGCGCTCGCGTGCCCGATGTTCCATCGTCTGTCCTCGTTCGCGGATGACGGCGCGCCCCGCCGGGGCGCACCCGTGAATCGGTTCATCCATGCTATGCCGGCAGGCGGCCGACATAAAGTCGCATCCTCTGATCGGTCCTATCGGTCGGCCCGATAGTTGGCCCCGCCATCCATCGGATCGCCGCCGTGCCCGCACGCGCAAAGGCCCGGCGCGCGCACCGGGCCTTCGGCGTCGGGTATTTCCGCCCGTTACCGCGGCGGATACGCGAGCAGCTCACTTTCGTCCAGATGCTCGCGGCGGCTGCGGCGCGTCAGGCCGTACGCGACGACCAGCACGCCGAGGCTCGCGACGCCGAGCCACAGCGGCTTGCGCTGGTCCGGAATGAACGCCATCGCGACGAGGATGCCGATCATGCCGACGATCGCGACCCAGGTCAGGTACGGATACGCCCACATCTTGACGCGCAGCTTGCCGGCGGCCACCGGGTCGAGACGCTTGCGCAGGCGCAGTTGCGAGAACGCGATCAGCACGTACACGAACAGTGCGACGGTGCCGTACGAATTGACGAGGAACGCGAACACGGTGTCGGGCGACACGTACGACATCACGACCGACACGTAGCCGAACACCGTGCCGAGCAGGATCGCCCGCACCGGCACGCCGCGCTTGTTGACCTTCGCGAGCGCGGCCGGCGCGTCGCCGTGGCGGGTCAGCGCGAACAGCATCCGCGATGCCGCATACAGGCCCGAGTTCAGTGCGGACAGCACGGCCGTCAGCACGATCGCGTTCATCACGTTGGCGGCGGCAGGCAGGCCCATCACTTCCAGCGCGCTCACGTACGGCGTCGCCATCTGCGCGGAATTCCACGGCACCAGCGCGACGACCAGCGCGACCGACCCGACGTAGAACACCAGCACGCGCGTGATCACCGAGTTGGTTGCCTTCGCGACGGCCTTGGCCGGCTCCTTCGCCTCGGCCGCCGCGATCGTGACGATTTCGGCGCCGAAGTAGAAGCCGGTAGCCGCGACCGCCCCGCTCATCACCGGCCCGATGCCGAGCGGCATGAAGCCGCCGTGGCCGAGCAGCGTCGGCAGCACGGCCGTCGTGTGCATCGACGCGGGCCACAGGCCGAGCACGTAGAGGCCGCCGAGGAACAGGAACACGACGATCGCGCCGACCTTGATCGACGAGAACCAGAACTCGAACTCGCCGTAGCTGCCGACCGAGATCAGGTTCGTGAGCGTCAGCACGACCAGCAGCGCGAGGCTGATGATCCACGCCGGTGTGTCGGGCAGCCAGAACTGAATCAGCTTCGCGCCCGCCACCGCTTCGAGCGCGACGACGATCACCCAGAAATACCAGTACATCCAGCCGGTCAGGAAACCCGCCATCTTTCCCGGTCCGCGCCAGTTACCGAACGCGAGCCGCGCGTATTCGTAGAACGAGCCGACGGCCGGCATCGCGCACGCCATCTCGCCGAGCATCCGCATCACGAGCACGACCAGCCCGCCCGTGATCAGGAACGACAGGATCGCGGCCGGCCCGGTCTGCTGAATCACCACGCCGCTGCCGACGAACAGCCCGGCACCGATCACGCCGCCAAGCGCGATCATCGTCATGTGGCGCTGCTTGAGCCCACATTTCAGGTCACTCTGTTCCATCGAGGGTTGCATGTCTTCTCCATATCCAGTTGTCCGGCGCCGCCCGCGCATCACCGTCGGGTGAACGCGAGCGCCGCCGGCGACGGCGCGTGCAGGGGCGCCTGCAGCCCCGGCCGCACGGATTTCTGTTGCTTTTCTTGTGTTGGACGGCCCGGCGCGAACGCGCTCTCGCCGGGCGTGATGCACCGCGTTCAGGGTTTCTCGTCGTTCCTGAAGTACGACACGTAGAGCATTCGCTGCCCGAGGCGCCGGAACGGCGCGAACGGGTGGCCCGGCAGCGGCGACGTGAAGATCGGCAGCGTCTGGCGTGCGCCCTTCCCCGCGATCTGCTCGGCGAGCCGGCGGCCGGCCTGCTGCGAGTACGACACGCCGTTGCCGCCATAGCCGAGCGCGTAGTACACCGACTGCCGCGGATCGGGCTGGCACACGCGCGGCATCATGTCGTGGCTCACGTCGACCCAGCCCCACCACGAATAATCGATCTCCACGCCGCGCAGCGCGGGAAACTTGCGCGCCATCCCTTCCTTCAGCAATTCGAAATGGCGCGGGTTCGGCGCATCGTCGCCGGTGATCGCGCTGCGGCTGCCGATCTGCAAGCGGCGATCGGGCAGGAAACGATAGTAGAAGCGCAGCGTGCGCGTATCGGTCAGCACCTGTGTCGTGCGGAAATTGCACGCTTCGATCTCGGCGTCGGTGAGCGGCCGTGTGACCATCGAATTCGACAGGATCGGCATCACCTTGCTGCGCAGCGACGGATGCAGCGTCTGCGCGGTGTATGCGCCGGTCGCAATGCCCACTGCACGGGCCCGCACGACGCCGCCCGGCGTACGCAGATGATGCACGCCGTCGATCGTCTCGAAACCGAGCACGGGGCTGCTCGTATGCACTTTCGCACCGGCTTCGCGCGCAAGACGCAGGTAGCCGAACGCGAGCTTCAGCGCGTGGATGCCGATGCCTTCGGGCTCGTGCAGCGCGCCGGCCGCCTCGTGGTCGTTGATGAATTCGCGGCGGAAGGTTTCCGCGCTCAGCAGTTCGGACGGATAGCCGAACACGTCCTTCCACACCTTCGCCTCGGCGGCGAGCTTCGCCATGATGCGCGGGCGATGGGCGATCAGGAAATGGCCGCCCGGCTGCGGATCGCAGTCGATTTCCGACACGAGCGACTTGAAGTTTTCGAAGCCTTCGAGGATCTCGTCGTGCATCTTCAGCGCGACGTCCTTGCCCCAGCGCTCGATCCACTGCGAGCGCGACAGCCGGCCCGACGCGTTCTGCCCCTGCCCGCCGTTGCGGCTGCTGCAGCCCCAGCTCGTGCGGTTGGCCTCGAGCACGACGGCCTTGATGCCGTGATCCCGCGCGAGGCACAGCGCAGTCGCGAGCCCCGTGTAGCCGGCGCCGATGATCGCGACGTCGACATCGAGATCGCGCGTGACGGGGCCGTCGTCGGGCGGCGGCGTGCCGGCCGTCGCGACCCAGTAGGTCGGCGCGTACTGCCTGCCGCACCCTGGGCCCGGCGACACGAGCGGATCGTAGGTCGGGTCGTAACGCGTATCGTTCGGCCGGCCGCCGGCAAAGCCGCTCGCGGTGCGTTCGATGGAAGGCGTCGACATGATCAACCCTCCGACGCGGGCGAGCCTGTTGCGCCGCAACGGGCGCACGAGGCGATTCGACTGACTGATGCGGGGCGCGCGCATGCGGCGCGAGCGAATGCTGCCGACTGCCTGTAGGTCATGCCTGTCTCCTGATCGTGCTCTTCGGGTCGATCGTGTGCAGATGCTTCAATGCGGCGATCTGTCGAGGCAAGTGTAGGCAGGCCGATTTTTCGCAGGTAGGGCCAGTGGACCGGATTCGCTTGGACCAGCGCGCAGGGGTGCCGAACGCAGGCAACCGGTGATGTGTGACGATCGGCAGTGGCCGCGGCGCGGGCCTGACACTGCCGGGACGCCGAACGGCCGGCGGCGCCGGCCGACCGGCTGACGACAACGGTCAGCGGCACGGGCACGGTCGCGGCGCTCGCCCCCGACCGCGCCGTCGATACGACCCCGCGCCGCGCCCCACCCTGCCCGTCGTCACATCGCACGCACCGCGACACCCGCCATCGCGTCGCGCTTCTCGATCGCCCGCGCCGACACGATCGACAGGAGTGCAGACAACATCACGTAAACCCCGACGAGCCACGGCGCCCCGCCGTTCACGCGCAACAGCGCGGTCGCGACGATCGGCGTGAGGCCGCTCGCGAAAATGCCCGACACCTGGTAGACGAACGAAATGCCCGTGTACCGCACATTCGCGTCGAACAGCTCCGCAAACAGCGCGGCCTCCGGCCCGTACGCCATCGCGTAGAAGATCCCGAACGGGATCACCAGCGCGAGCCACACGGCGAGCAGGTTCGTCGACTGCGTCTGCAGCAGCCAGAACGCGGGCAGCACCGACAGCCCGCACAGCGTCGCGCCCCACCGGTACACCCGCGCGCGGCCGATCCGGTCCGACAGACCGCCGAACACCGGGATGAACACGCACATCACGACGGCCGCGCTCATCACGCCGAGCAGCGCATCGCCGCGCGAGATCGACAGGTTGCGCGTCATGTAGCCGATCGAGAACACCGCGAACACGTTGAAGAACACGCCATCGATATAACGCGCGCCCATCCCGAGCAGGATGGCTTGCCGATAGTTGGCGAGCAGCTCGACGACCGGCAACTTCGTGTCGCGCCGCTGGCGCTTGAGCGCGACGAACTCGGGCGTGTCGGCCACGCGCGTGCGGATGTAGAAGCCGACCGCCACGAGCAGCAGCGACGCCGCGAAGGCGACGCGCCAGCCCCACGCGAGGAACGCGGCGTCCGGCAGTGCACGCGACAGCGCCGCGACGACGCCGGCCGCGAGGCACAGCCCGATCGCAAGGCCGATCTGCGGCAGGCTCGCATACAGCCCGCGCCGGTGCGGCGGCGCGTATTCGTACGCCATCAGCACCGCGCCGCCCCACTCGCCGCCGAGGCCGATGCCCTGCAGCACGCGCAGCGTCAGCAGCAGCACCGGCGCCCACATGCCGATCTGCGCGTAAGTCGGCAGGAACGCGACGCCGGCCGTCGACACGCCCATGATCAGCATCGTCAGGATCAGCGCGGACTTGCGCCCGACGCGGTCGCCGAGATGGCCGAACAGCAAGCCGCCCAGCGGTCGCGTGACGAAGCCGACCGCGAACGTCGCATAGGCGAGCATGGTCGACACGAATGCATCGCCGGCCGGAAAGTACTGCTTGTCGAACACGATGCCGGCGACCACGCCGTACAGGAAAAAGTCGTACCACTCGACGGTCGCGCCGATCACGCTGGCCGCGGCCACGCGTCGGACGACCCGGGAATCGATTGCCATGCGAGCTTCTCCAGGTAAGGATGCGCCGCAACCTGCCCCGGCGCCGTGCCGGCGGGGGCATCGATGAGCGCGCGGCGGCCGTCCGGGCGCAGGAGCACGGGCCGCGCGGGCGCCCCGTCCTACGCGACTGCCTCGGCGGCCGGCGCGACGCTGCGGCCGCGATCGGCCTCGCGCGCGTCCTCGAGAATCATGTCGGACGCCTTCTCGGCGACCATCACGATCGGCACGTTGGTATTGCCCGATACGAGCGTCGGCATGATCGAGCAGTCGACCACCCGCAGCCCGCGCGTGCCGTACACGCGCAGCCGCTCGTCGACGACCGCGAGCGGATCGCTCGCGACGCCCATTTTCGCGGTGCCGGACGGATGGAAGATCGTCTGCCCGTATTCACGGCAGAATTCGAGCAGCTCGTCGTCCGTCTGCGCGTCCGCGCCGGGCCGTACCTCGCGCTTCATCAGCGGCGCCATCGGCTCCGTGGCCGCGACGCGCCGCGCGAATCGCACGCCGGCGACCGTCGTGCGGCGGTCGCGCTCGGTGTCGAGATAGTTCGGCTGGATCGACGGCGCGTCGCGCGCATCGTCGGTACGAATCCGCACGGTGCCGCGCGATTCGGGCCGCAGCTGGCAAATCGAATACGTGCAGCCCGGAAACGGATGCACGCTGCCACCCGCCGAATCGGCCGACAGCGTCGAGAAATGGAACTGGATGTCGGGCGTCGCGGATTCGTCCGGCAACGCGCGGCAGAACATCCCGCCCTGGTTGATGCCGATCGCGAGCGGGCCGCCGCGGAACAGCGCCCATTGCAGCCCCATCTTCGCGCGGCCGACCCACGAATGCAGCTCGTCGTTGGTCGTGATCGGCTTCGTCACCTCGTAGATCAAGCGCACCTGCAGATGATCCTGCAGGTTTTCGCCGACCCCCTTGCGATCGGCAACGACCGGAATCCCGTGCCGGTCGAGCAGCGCGGCCGGCCCGACCCCCGACACCTGCAGCAACTGCGGCGACTGCAGCGCGCCGGCCGCGAGGATCACCTCGCGCAGCGCGCGCACCTCGTGCACCTTGCCGTGCTGCACGTAGCGCACGCCGGACGCCTGCGCACCGTCGAACAGCACCTTCAGCGCCTGCGCGTCGGTTTCGACATGCAGGTTCGACCGCCCGCGCGCAGGCTTCAGATACGCGACGGCCGTCGAACAACGCAGCCCGTTGCGCGTCGTGAGCTGGTAATAGCCGACGCCCTCCTGGTCGCCCGTGTTGAAATCGTCGACCGTGCGCACGCCGAGCCGGTTCGACGCGGCGACGAACGCATCGACGAGTTCGTGCCGCTGCCGGATCGCCGACGCCCACAGCGGGCCGCCGGTGCCGCGCGTCGGCCCGTCGCCGAGCGTGTTGTGTTCGAGCTTGCGGAAATACGGCAGGCACTCGCGCCAGCTCCAGCCGCGATTGCCGAGCGCGGCCCAGTGGTCGTAGTCCTGCTGCTGCCCGCGTACATAGATCAACCCGTTGATCGAGCTGCAGCCGCCGAGCGTGCGGCCGCGCGGCCAGTACAGGCGGCGGTTGTGCATGTTCGGGTCGGGATCGGTATGGAAGCCCCAGTTGTAGACGGGATGGAACATCGTCTTGCCATAGCCGATCGGCACATGGATCCACATGTAGTTGTCGGCGGGGCCGGCTTCCAGCAGGCACACCGTATGGCGGCCGCCGTCGGACAGCCGGTTGGCGAGGACGCAACCGGCCGATCCCGCGCCGACCACGACATAGTCGAAGCTGCGTGTCATTCCGTGTCTCCGTTCCGGGTATGAGAAAAATCCGGTATGTTTTGTCCAAATTTATGGAGCACACGGCACGCGTACAAGCCGATTTATTGTCCACGCCACGAATGTGGTACAAAAACCGTTCAATTCGTTTCATTTCTGCCGGACACAACCATCCCGGGACGCACGCCGATCCCGACGGAGGAGACAGATGCGCGACACCGCCCCCGCGCCGCCCGACGGCGCGCCCGCCGACGACGCACGCGTGCTGCGTGCGCTTGCCGTGCTCGAAGCGCTGGCATCGGCCGGACAGCCGTACACGCTGTCGCAGCTTTCCGCACGGCTGCACATCCCGAAGGCGACGCTGCTGCGCCTGATCGAGTCGCTCGAAGCGCGCGGCTACGTGATCCACATGCCCGACTCGCGCGGCCACGATCGCGGCATCGCACTCGGCCCACGCGCCGCGCAATTTGCGCTCGCCGCGCTGTCGAACAACACCTTCACGCGCGGCTGCCGGTCGGTGCTGCGCGCGCTCGTCGACGTGCTCGGCGAGACCTGCAACCTCACCGCGCTCGACGGCGACACGGTGCTATACGTCGAACGCGTCGAGACCACCGAGCCGCTGAGGCTCGAAATGCGGCCCGGCATGCGCGTGCCGCTGCATTGCACGGCGAGCGGCAAGCTGTTCCTGTCGCAGATGAATGCGCTGGAGCGCAACGCGATGCTCGCGCGGCTCACGCTGAAGAAGATGACCTACCGGACGCTGACCGATGCGCAATTGCTCGCCGCCGAACTCGACCGGCTCGCCGCGCGCGGTGTCGGGATCGACAACGAGGAATTCGTGCGCGGGATGGTGGCCGTCGCGGTGCCGGTGAAGGATGCCGCGAGCGGCCGCGTGCTCGCGGCGCTCGCCGTGCACGCGCCGACCGCGCGCGCGACGCTCAACGACCTGCTGGAGAACGTGCCGAAGATGCGCGACGCGGCCACGCGCCTCGCGCCTCTGCTGCATGCGGCAGAGGGTGCGCAGCCGGGTTGAGACGCCCGCGTGCGGTCACGCTTTCAAGCGGTCGCCCGGTCACGCAAGGTGATAACGCAGCCAGAAGGTTTCGCGGCACGCGTTGTCGAACGTCAGCCGCGACGGGCTGATCGGCTGCGCATCGGGATGATGGAGCACGTCGTAGTCGATCCAGCATTCGGCGCACAGCAGATCGGACGGTGCGCGGTCCTGCTCGACCGAGCGGCGCACGATCGCGCCGTTGTCGAAGCGGTATTCGGTTTCGTCGCGCGTGACCTCGACGTCGTCGTCGGTCCAGCGGTCGTGCGATGTTTCATGCGACACGATCCGCACCGGGCCGGCGAGCCCGTGGATCGCGGCGACATAGGCAATGAGCTTGTCCATGGCGAGGCGGCGAACTGGCGGATGGCCGTTTCGCGCAACGCATGCCGCGCGAAACGGCCCGAGCGGCGAGTATAGCCGCGCGCCGAAGACCTTGCCGCCGGCGGGGTTTCGCGCGCTATGCGTCGAGCGCGAGCAACGCGAACGTCGCGAGCCAGTGCTCGCCCATGTAGTCGCCGGCCACGTGCGCGAGCGCGCTCGCGAGATGCCGGCTGGCCGCGTCGAGCAGCTTCGCGCGCCGCGCATCGCCCTCCGGCAGCGCACCGGCGAGCGCGCGCTGGCACCATGCGCGGCTCAGGTTCAGCCCGTCGAGGTGCGCGATCTTGCCGTCGCTGCGATCGCTGACCGTCGCCGGCTCGAACAGCGTCGCAGGTTCGCCGCGCGCGAGATCGGGCAGGAAGCGCGCGAACCAGCCGTCGAATTCGGCGGCCGGCAGCACGCGCCGCATCAGCTCGGCCTCCATCAGCGCGGGCGACAGGAATTCGTCGCCCGACGGCTCCCACGCCTGGCACGCGACATCGTTCAGGTGCCAGCGCTTCGCGGTATCGACGATCAGCGCCGCGAGCCCGTCGCGCTGCGTGTCGCGCGCGAAGTCGAGCGTGAGCGCCAGCGCGAATGCGGTGTTGAAGTGCGTGCCCACGCGCAGCGGATAGGTCGCTTTCGGCAGGAAGGTTTCGAAGCGCGACACGAACAGGTCGGTGAGCGGCGCCATCGTCTTCGCCCAGCGCGCGGCCTGCGGCAGCGCGCCCTTCAGCGCGAGCCGCTCGAGCTGCGCGGATAGCGCGAGCAGCCACGCCCAGCCGTATGGCCGCTCGAAGCCGCTGTTGTGCGGCAGCGCGAGATACGCGCGCTCGCCGGCCACGTTCGCTTCGGTGAAATGCGCATCGACGGTCGCGACGATGCGTTCGGCCTCCGGCAATGCCGGGTAGCGTTCGAGCACGCTCAGCACGAGCCAGTAGCCGTGCACGCACGAGTGCCAGTCGTAGCTGCCGTAGAAGATCGGGTGCAGCGCGCGCGGCCCCTGCACGTCATGCGGGCCTTCGAGCGAATGCGTGAGCTTGTTCGGATATTCGCGGGTCAGGTGCGCGAGCGCGAGCGACGCGAATTTCGAGGCGAGTTCGGGGGTGAGTCGGTCGGTCATGGGCATCTCGTCAGAAGCGGAATACGAACGCATACATCAGCAGCGTGTTCACGGCGAGCAGCAGCACGGCTGTCGGCCACTGCGCCTTGATCACGCCGTTCTTGTCCTTCAGTTCGAGCAGCGCCGCCGGCACGATGTTGAAGTTCGCGGCCATCGGCGTCATCAGCGTACCGCAGAAGCCGCTCAGCATCCCGATCGCGCCCATGATCGCCGGGTTGCCATGGAACTGGTGGACGATCAGCGGCAGGCCGATGCCGGCCGTCATCACGGGAAACGCGGCGAAGCCGTTGCCCATGATCATCGTGAACAGCGCCATGCCGACCGTGTAGGCCGCGACCACCGCGAACGGCGAGTCGATCGGCACCCAGTCCCTCACGAGCCCCGACACCACGCCGCCGACGCCCGCGACCGCGAACAACGCGCCGAGCGCCGCGAGCATCTGCGGCAGGATCGCGGCCCAGCCGACCGCGTCCATCGTGTGGCGCGCTTCCTTCAGCGCATGCACCGGCGAATCGCGCAGCATCGCGAGCGCGACGACGAACGCGACGATCGTGCCGAGCACGAGCGAGATCAGCGTCACGCTCTTCGGATCGACGAACGGCACGAGCTTCAGCGCGAACGTGCCGATCAGCGTGACGACCGGAATCAGCAGCGCGGGCAGGAACAGCCGGTTGCCGAAGCGCTGCGCGAGCGTCTCGCGCCGCACCGCCGCCGCTTCGCCTGCTTCGTCGGACTTGCCGCGCCCGAGCTTGCCCGAGCCCGCGATCACCGCGAGCGCGATCGCGAGGCAGCCCGTCACGAAGTGCGGCAGCAGCGCGCCGAACAGGAACGTGACCGCGTAGATCGCCCAGAACGCGAAATTGACGACGCGGCGCGGGTTCGTGCGGTCCGTCAGGTTGAAGCACGCGAACGCGGCGAACATCAGCCCCGCGAGCGTGTACAGCGATTCGAGGCCGATCATCGCGCGCCCTCCTGCTTCACCAGGCCGAAGCCGCGGGTCAGGCGACGGTCGAGCAGCGCGAGGCGCGTGCAGTGGATCAGCAGCGCGGCGATCGCGGTCGGGATCGCCCACACCGACAGGTGCAGCGGCTCGATCGAAATTCCGTTCTGCTCGAGAAAGCCCTTGATCAGCAGGATCGACTGGATCGCGATGAAGATGTCCTCGCCGAAGAACACGGCGACGTTGTCGACGCCCGACGCATGCGCGCGGATCTGCTGGCGCACCGCCTCCGGCAGTTCGCCGTGCCGGCCGACGGCGGCGGCTTCGGCCATCGGCGCGATCAGCGGCCGCACCATCTGCGCGTGGCCGCCGAGCGAAGTGAGGCCGAGCGCGGCCGTGGCCTGGCGCAGCACGAAGTACAGCATCAGCACGCGGCCCGTGGTGGCCGCCTGCACGCGCGAAATCATCCGCTTCGCCTGCTCCTTGAGCCCGTTGCGCTCGAGCAGCGCGATCACCGGCAGCGTCAGCCAGATCAACCCCATGTAGCGGTTTTCGGTGAACGCCTTGCCGAACGCACTGACGATGTCGACGAGATTCAGCCCGCCCGCGAGCCCCGTCGCGAGCCCCGCGATCGTGACCACCAGCAGCGCATTGAAGCGCAGCGCGAAACCGATCACGACGATCGGCACCCCAATCAGCACCAGCATTTCCCCTCCTTGTGTCGGATGCGCGGCACCCAGGCAACGCGCTGCCTGCCCGGTTTCGACCGGGCTCGGACGGCGAAATCTAACACGAGACTTTATCGATAAAAAGTCGACAATTTGCAGCTTCGGGTAAACGTTGAAGCGTGCGGATACCGTGCCCGGGCCGTGTGTCGGCGGTGTTTCATCGGAGGAAACGGTGGCCGGCTCGTCGACCGGCCGGCGCGCGTGGCGGAGCCCATGGCCGCCGACTAAACTGGAAAGCATCGGCAACGGACGGGAGAGCCGCCATGATTGACGTATTCCAGACCATCGGCAGCCGCGCGTTCTCCGCTCATCTGGCGAAGGACGGAATGGTGACGCTGATGGAGCAACGCCATGAAGTCGACCGCGTGACGCTCGCGACGGCCTATGCCGCGCTCGTCGAGGAAGCCGAGCAGGAAGGCGACCTGCTCGACGCGACGGTCGAAGGGATGATGCGCGCGCTGATCCAGGGCTACGCACGCAGCCATTGACGACGCGGCCGCGCCTCCGTTGCGCGGCCGGCTTCCAGTTGCGCTCCGCTAGGCGGCCGGCGTGCCGGCGCCCATGCCGAACCACCTCCCCGCGCGCAGTTGCCGGTAGTCGGCCTGCGTGAAGATCCTCAGCAGGTTGGCGACGGCGCCGTTGCTGGCGCGATCCAGTTCGGTCATGAAGGCTTCGACCTCGTCGTGGCCGGCAAGCAGGATCGTGCCGAAGTAGCGTTCGCGCTCCACGTCGGACAGGTTCGTCGCGCTCAGCTGGTACGGATGGTGAAGCGCCGCGAACAGGAAGTAGTAGCGCTCGGCGTCGTCGCGCAGCACGCGCACCGCGTCCGGGTCGACCGGAAATTCGCGGTGGAACGACGCATGCCCGCTTTCGATGCGGATCCGGTACAGCAACCGGCCGTCGCGCTCGATCACGACCGGCGCGTACGGGTCGCGGCTGACGAGTACGGTATCGGGCACGGTCATCCGGTTCTCCGCTTTCTTTTTTGTCGAAGCCGGCACGGTAACATGCCGGCTAGCGCGGGCTGCATCGGCGCGATCCGATGGCCCGGCATGCGCGGGCACACGGCCCCGCCGCCCTTTGTCCCCGGGAAACACCGCACCGTCATAGAGGAAACGCACTGAAACGGCACAATGCGCGAATTTTTCGATTGCCGCCGTCCGCGCCGCATGACAGCATTCGGGACGTCGCCAACCAAAAAGAATGCCGTGCCGTCCGGCCGCCGATGCCGCGCGCCGGCGCCGAACAGGCAGCCCCTTCCATGAACCCGGCCAACCACCAATACTACGAACCGACCGGAGAATTCCGCTTGTGAACATCGGCATCGTCAACGACCTCCCGCTTGCCGTCGAGGCGATGCGCCGTGCGATCGCGCGACGGCCCGAGCACCGCGTGCTGTGGGTCGCGACCGACGGCGCGCAGGCCGTCGAACTATGCGCCGCGCAGCCGCCCGACGTCGTGCTGATGGACCTGATCATGCCGAAATTCGACGGGATCGAAGCGACGCGGCGGATCATGCGATCCGAACGACCGTGCGCGATCCTGATCGTGACGAGTTGCATCGGCGCAAATGCGTGGCGCGTGTTCGAGGCGATGGGCGCCGGTGCGCTCGACGCGGTCGATACGCCGCGGCTGGGCGACGGCTCGGCCGGCGACACGACGAAACTGCTGCTCGCGAAGATCGACCAGATCGGCCGGCTGCTCGACGCGCCGGGCGGCACGCGCCTCACCGGCACGGCCGCCCGCGCCGGCGGCGGCCCGCTGATCGCGATCGGTGCGTCGGCCGGCGGCCCCGGCGCGCTCGCGTCGATCCTCGGCGGCCTGCCGGCCGATTTCAGCGCACCGATCGTGATCGTGCAACACGTCGACCGCGCGTTCGCGGAAGGCATGGCGCAATGGCTCGACGGCCAGACGCCGCTCGCCGTGCGCGTCGCGCGCGAAGGCGACCGCCCGCAGCCGGGCGTCGCGCTGCTCGCCGCGACCGACGACCACCTGCGCATCACGCGCGCCGGCACGCTCGAATACACGCGCGAGCCGGCCGCCACGCCGTATCGCCCGTCGGTCGACGTGTTCTTCAACAGCCTGACCGAGCACTGGCCCGGCCGCGTGATCGGCGTGCTGCTCACGGGCATGGGACGCGACGGCGCGATCGGCCTGAAGGCGCTGCGGATGAAGGGCTACCACACGATCGCGCAGGACGAGGCGACCAGCGCCGTGTACGGCATGCCGAAGGCGGCTGCGACGCTCGGCGCGGCGCGCGCGATCCTGCCGCTCGGCCGCATCGCGGGCGAGCTGGCGGCGCTCGCGCGGATCTGAGCCCGATGAACACGCGCAACACCCATGCCTGCCCTCGCAATACACCGCATCGAACATGACTAGCGACCTGACCCGCCCGCCGGGCAGCCTGACCACGCCGAGCGCCGACGCGCCGGCCATGGTGCTGCTGGTCGACGACCAGACGATCGTCGCGGAAGCCGTACGGCGCGCGCTCGTCGACGAGGAAGCCATCGACTTCCACTACTGCCCGCGCTCGGACGACGCGATGGCCACCGCGATCGACACGCGACCGACCGTGATCCTGCAGGACCTCGTGATGCCCGGCACCGACGGGCTGAGCCTCGTGAAGTCGTACCGCGCGAACCCGGCGACACGCGACGTGCCGATCATCGTGCTGTCGACGCAGGAAGAACCCGTGATCAAGAGCGCCGCGTTCGCGGCCGGCGCGAACGACTACCTCGTGAAGCTGCCCGACCGCATCGAGCTCGTCGCGCGCATCCGCTACCACTCGCGCTCGTACATGAACCTGCTGCAGCGCGACGAGGCCTATCGCGCGCTGCGGCAATCGCAGCAGCAACTGCTCGAAGCCAATCTCGAACTGCGGCGCCTCACGCACTCCGACGGCCTGACCGGGCTGTCGAACCGGCGCTATCTCGACGAATACCTGGCCGCCGAATGGCGCCGCGGCACGCGCGAGCGCAGCGAGCTGTCGATGCTGATGATCGACGTCGACAATTTCAAGCTGTACAACGACACGTACGGACACGTGTCGGGCGACAGCGTGCTCAAGCAGATCGCGTCGACCATCGAGCGCTGTCTCGGGCAATCGGGCGATCTCGCCGCGCGCTTCGGCGGCGAGGAGTTCGCGGTCGTGATGCCGGCCACGTCGCCGGGCGCCGCGCGGCTGCTCGGCGAGAAGATCCGGCTCGCGGTCGAGGCGCTGCGGCTGCGGCACGCGCATTCGTCGACCGGCAACACCGTGACGATCAGCATCGGCGGCGCGAGCATCGTGCCCGCGCCCGGCCTGCCGACGACCGTGCTGATCGAAGCGGCCGACCGCGCGCTGTATCGCGCGAAGCACGAGGGCAAGAACCGCGTGGAGATCGATACGTCGCCGACGACGCCCGGCGCCGGCGGGTTCGGCGCACCGCGCGAATGAGCGCGCGCGCCGCCTACGCCGCGCCGAGCCGGCGCGCGTAGTCGTTCGGGTCCAGCGGGCGGCTGAACAGGTAACCTTGCTGCATGTCGCAGCCGATCTGCTGCAGGAACCACGATTGCGCCTGCGTCTCGACGCCCTCCGCCGTCACCTTCATCCCGAGCGAATGCGCCATCGCGACGACGGCCTGCGTGATCGCGACCGAGTCGTGATGATCGGGCACGCCAGACACGAACGAACGGTCGACCTTGAGGTTGTGCAGCGGAAAGCGCTTGAGGTAAGCGAGCGATGAATAGCCGGTACCGAAATCGTCGACCGAGATCCGCACGTTCATGTCCGTGAGCGCCTCGAGCATCGGCAGTACGGTGTCCGTGTCGTTCATCAGTAGTCCTTCGGTAATCTCGAGTTCGAGCGCGGATGGATCGAGCCGCGTTTGCGCGAGACAGCGGTCGACCGATTCGACGAGCCCTTCGTGGAACTGCCGCGGCGACAGGTTGACGGCCAGCATCAGGTCGGGCGCGATCGTGCGGCGCCACTCGGCCGCCTGGCGGCAGGCCGTCTCGAGCACCCACTGGCCGATCGCGACGATCAGCCCCGTATCTTCCGCGACCGGGATGAACTCCGCCGGCGACATCGGCCCGAGTTCGGGGCTGGTCCAGCGCAGCAGCGCTTCGGCGCCGACCGTGCGGCCGCTGCGCGCATCGACGACGGGCTGATAGGCGAGCCGCAGCATGTCCGACGTCAGCGCGCGCCGCAGCGACTGCTCGACCGCGAAGCGGCGCTGCAGCCGCAGGTTGAGCTGCGCGGTGAAGAACGTGAAATGGTTGCGGCCGCGCTGCTTCGCGTCGTACATCGCCGAATCGGCGTTGCGCATCAGCGTGACCGCATCGTCGCCGTCGCGCGGCGCCACGCTGATCCCGATCGACACGCCGAGCCAGTACTCGTTGTTCGCGATCGCGAACGGCTTCGCGATCGCGTCGATCACCTCGCGCGCGAGCACCGCGAGGCGGTCGGGATCGGCGCAGTCGTCGACGAGGATCACGAACTCGTCGCCGCCGACGCGCGTGAGCGCGTAGCGGCCGCCCGCGCAGGCCGCGAGCCGCGCCGCGACACTGCGCAGCAGCGCATCGCCCGCGTCGTGGCCAGCCGTGTCGTTGACCTTCTTGAACCCGACGAGATCGATGAACAGGATCGCGACGCGCGCGGGCCCGCCCGCCGCATCGTGCCTGCCGAACAGTTCCCGCATGCGGTCGGCGAGCCAGCGGCGGTTGTAGAGGCCCGTCAGCGCATCGCGCGTCGCCAGGTAGCGCAGTTGCTGCTGCGCTTCACGCACGGGGCCGATGTCGTTGAACGACACGAGCACCGAGTCGGCCTGCGTCTCGCCGGGCCTCACGATCGGCACCGCGTTGCCGCGCACCCAGATGATGTCGCCGTCCGCGAGGCCGAAGCCGACCGTGTAGTCGAGCATCGGCGTGGCGGTCTCGAGCGCGCGTCGGCTCGGCCACGCGTCGGGCGCGATCGGCGTGCCATCCTCGCTCAGCTTGTGCAGGATCACCGTGGACAGCCGCCGCCCGACGAGATCGCCCTTCACGCGCATCATCCGGTTCGCGCTCGGGTTGCTCGCGACCACGACGCCGTCGCGCGACACGACGAGGATCCCTTCGTTCAGGCTGTTGACGACGAGCCGGTGATGTTCCTCGCTGCGTGCGAGCTGCCGGGCGATCCGGTCCTGATGCACCGCGAGGCCGACGCTGTTGCCGATATCGCGCAACAGTTCGGCTTCCTCATCGCTTGGCCGGCGCGGCGTGCGGTGATAGACGGCGAACGCGCCAAGCACGACGCCCGATTCGTCGAGAAACGGCACCGACCAGCACGCGCGCAAGCCGAGCGGCAGCGCGACGGCACGGTAATCGGCCCACAGCGGATCGGTTTCGATATCCTCGACGGCGACCATCCGGCGCTCGTACATCGCCGTGCCGCACGAGCCGGCCGCGGGTCCGATCGGCGCACCGTCGATCGCCGCGCTGTACTGCGCGGGCAGCGATGGCGCCGCGCCGACGCGCACGTGCACGCCGTCCGTATCGAGCAGCAGGATCGTGCACGATGCGCCGTCGCCGAGCAAAGCCTCGGCGCGCCGGCAGACCTCGACCAACAGTTCCGGCAGCGGTGTGTTGCGCGTAATCAGCCTCAGCACGCTTTGCTCGGACGCGAGCACTTCCGCCGCGAGCCCGAGGCTGTAACGAGAACTTTGCGGTTCGGTATTCAAGATGAATCCTGCCGTCTGTCCGATCGGGTCTGATACGCCCGATTCGTTTGCGATCCTTCGTGCCGATTTTCGCTCCGGGTATACGCCGATGCCCGGTGCGCCCCGTAATGCGCGCCGTGCCGGGGCGCGCCGAAATACATTTAACACCAATCCATGACACCACGCGCGTCCACGTGCATCAGGGGTTACACGCGGTTGCGCCGCCGCACGCGGCCGGCGGTCACTCGCCGAAAGTCAGTTTCGCCCTTTCCGAAACCGGTTCGTCAGATTGTGACGCCACCGTGTGCCATTCCCGCTCAACCGTCCACGCCGGGCGGGGGACGCGTCACGGCTGTCAGCGCATCGATCGCGGCCTCAACCGATACGCTCGCGGGCGCCGCAAACAGCGCGCCGACCGTGTCGGGCATCGTCGACAGCTTCAGCGGCAGCCGGCCGATGCGCTCGCCGGCCCGCCGGGCCATGCCGTACGCGCGGGCCGACTGGACGAACAGGCACGGCGACTGTTCGGCAACCACGCGGTTGGTCTGCCATGACACCGATTCCATCAGCACCGACGGCGGCGCCAGGCCGGCCTTCGCGAACTCGGCGTCGAGCGCCGTGCGCGCGGGCGACCCGAGCGGCGGGGCGATCCACGGAAACGCGGCCGCGTCGCGCCACCCGATCCGCGCACGCCCGAGCAGCGGATGGCGCGGGCCGCAGACGACGATCATGTCATCGCGGTACAGCGGCACTGCGTCGAGCCCCGCGCTCAGCGCCGCCGCATCGAGCCGGCACACGAGCAGGTCGAGTTCGCGGCGCTGCGCCTGCGCGAGCATCCGGTCGAGCGTGTCCTCGCGCACGTTCAGCTGCACGGGGCGGCCGGCCTCCCGCAGCCACGCGAGCGCACCCGGGATCAGTTGCGGCGCCATGTTCGGCAGCAGGCCGATCGACACCGGGCGGCCGGCCCCCGTGCGCAGCGCGTCGAACGCGGGGGCGACGCCGCGCATGTCGGTCAGCACGCGGCCGATGCATTCGAGCAGCGCATCGCCGTATGCGGTCGGCGCGACACGCCGCGACGTGCGTTCGAACAGCGGCAGCCCGAGCGCCTCCTCCAGCTCGCGCAGCCATTTCGACAGCGCCGGCTGCGTGATCGACGCGGCCTCGGACGTACGCGCGAAGCTGCGCGTCCGCCCGAGCGTGTCGAGCGTTTCCATATCGCGCACGCGCAGCCGGCGCAGCGCCTGCGCGATGCGCTGCTCGTGGGGCGGCGCGGCCGGGCCGCGAGAATCGAGGGTCACGGGCGTCTCCGTCATTCATGTTCACCAGGTTATCGATCGATCCCGATCTTTCATCGATCGATACGCGATCCTGCCGCATAGTCGTCGACATGAAAACCCCCGGCACGAGCCGGCATGACCAGGAGACAGCCGACGTGAAAGACGATCAGGACACCCCCGCCGCCGCCGAACCCACCGCCCGGCGCCAGTTCCTCAAGCTGGCCGGCGCGGCGGTCGCATCGGCCGGCTTCGGCGCCGATGCGCTGGCCGCGAACCCGCCGCCGGCCCCGGCCGCCGTGGCGACCGTCGATCCCGCCCCCGCGTTCCACGGTGCCGCAACCGCGCCTGCCGCGCCGCCCGCCGGCTACAACATCCTGTTCATCCTGACCGACCAGGAACGCCACTTCGACCGCTGGCCGTTTCCGGTGCC
Source organism: Burkholderia sp. BCC1999 (assembly GCF_905339975.1). NCBI lineage: Bacteria > Pseudomonadati > Pseudomonadota > Betaproteobacteria > Burkholderiales > Burkholderiaceae > Burkholderia > Burkholderia sp. BCC1999. The sequence goes on from NZ_CAJPHP010000038.1 coordinate 37,159, forward strand.
GGGACGCGAAGCGCTGCGTCGCGACGGCATCACGTTCATGCATCACCAGATCGCCGCGTGCGTGTGCTCACCGTCGCGCTCGACTGTCTATACGGGTCAGCACATCCAGCACACCGGCGTGCTCGACAACGCGGGCGTGCCCTGGCAGAAGGACATGTCGCCGGACGTGCGCACCGTCGGCCACATGCTGCGCGACGCCGGCTACTACGCCGCCTACCTCGGCAAGTGGCACCTGAGCGCGTCGATGCACGAAACCACGAGCCCATACACCGCGCCCGTGGCCGACTACAACCGCACGATCCGTGCGTACGGCTTCGACGACTATTTCGGCGTGGGCGACCTGATCGGGATGGTGCGCGGCGGCTACCAGTACGACGGAATCACGTCCGAGGCCGCGGTGAGCTGGATGCGCAACCATGCGCCGCGCCTCGCGAAGGAAGGCAAGCCGTGGTTCCTCGCGGTGAATCTCGTGAACCCGCACGACGCGATGTTCGTGAACACCGACACGAACGGCTCGACGGTACAGGACGCGAACCACCCGATGCTCGGCAACGCGCCGCCGCCAAACGACGCGCTGTACCGCACGTCATGGCGCGACGTACCGCTCGCCGCGTCGCGGCGGCAGCCGTACGACGAACCGGGGCGCCCGCCCGCGCACGGGATGTTCAACGCCGCGCATGCGAACCTCGTCGGGCGCTACCCGTTCACCGACGAACGCTTGCGCATCTATCAGGACAACTACTTCAACTGCGTCCGCGATTGCGATACGCACGTCGTACGCCTGCTTCAGTCGCTGCAATCGCTCGGACTCGACGAGCGCACGATCGTCGTGATGACGGCCGATCACGGCGATCACATCGGCGCGCACCAGCTCGTCGGCAAGGGCGCGGCCGCGTACCAGCCGCAGAACCACGTGCCGCTCGTGATCCGCCATCCCGCGTATCCGGGCGGCATGCAATGCGATGCGCTGACGTCGCACATCGACATCGCGCCGACGCTGCTCGGGCTCACCGGCCTCGACGACGCGCGCCTCGCGGCGATCCGCGGCAGCGCGCTGAAGGGGCACGACCTCACGCGCTGGCTCGCGAAGCCCGCCGACGCGAAACGACACGCAGCGCGCGACGCCACGCTGTTCAACTACGCGATGCTGCTGTACTACGACAGCGAATGGATGCTGAAGGAACTGGGCACGATGCGGCAGAAAGGCGTACCCGAGGACGAGCTGCTGCGCCGTGCGCTCGCGCAGCAGCCGGATTTCCGGCTGCGCGGCACGATCCGCAGCGTGTTCGACGGCCGCTACCGGTTCACGCGCTATTTCTCGCCGCTCGAATTCAACCGGCCGACGACGCTCGAGAATCTGTTCGCACGCAACGACGTCGAGTTGTTCGACCTCGCGAGCGACCCGGGCGAGATGCGCAATCTCGCGACCGACCGCAAGCGCAACGGCGAACTGCTGCTCGCGATGAACGGCCGCCTGAACGACCTGATCGCCAGCGAAGTCGGCGACGACAGCCCAGACGTCATGCCGATTCGCGACGGCAAGGTGCAGGTGCAGATCCGCAAGTGGCACTGACGGCCTGAACGCATCCCGGCGCGGCGTGCGGCGCGGATCGCGGCGCGCCGCCCGTCAATCCTTCCGGATGTGTTCGGCCAGGAAGTCGATCAGCAGCCGCACGCGCGGCAGCAGCCCGCGCCGCGACGGGAACACCGCGTGCACCACGCCGCCCTTCGGCGCCCAGCCCGGCAGCACGTCGACCAGCGTGCCGTCGCGCAGGTCGTCCTCGACGACCATGCACGGCAGCTGCACGATGCCGACGCCGTGAATCGCCGCGTCGCGCAGCGCGTGCATGTCGTCGGTCACGAAGCGCGGATGATGGCGCAACTGCGCGTGCTCGCCGTTCGGCCCCACCAGTTGCCAGACATGATGCCGCGCCGGCCCCCAGTCGAGACTCGGCGCACCGGTCAGCTCGGCCGGGTCGGACAGCGCACTCCGCCCGCCCAGCCATTGCGGCGCCGCGACCAGCCGCTGCGGGCTGTCGGCAAGCACGCGCATCACGAGATCGCTGTCCTCCAGCGGCGGAAAGCGCACGCGCAGCGCTAGGTCGAATCCTTCGCTCAGCAGGTCGGCGCGGCGGTTCGTCGCCTCGAGATGCACCTGCACCTGAGGATGAATCGCCATGAAGCGCGCGACCAGTTCGCTCACGCGGTATTCGAGCAGCGCGGTCGGGCAACTCACGCGGACGACGCCGCGCGGTTCCGCGTGGCGCCGCTCGATCACCTCGCGCGCGGCATCGGCCTCGACCAGCACGGCAAGGCAGCGCTCGTAGAATTCGCGCCCGGTTTCCGTGACCGTGAAATGACGCGTCGTGCGTTGCAGCAGCCGCACGTCGTACTGCGCTTCCAGCGCCGCGATGCGCCGGCTCAGCGTCGATTTCGGCACATCCAGCGCGCGCCCCGCCTGCGTGAACCCGCCGTGCTCGACCACCTTCACGAAATAGTAGAGGTCGTTCAGGTCATCCATGATTGTTCCACCCATAGAACACTGACGGCATTTTAAGGGACTGGAACGCCGGTTGTTGCACGAATAGCATCCTGATTCAACGTGGATCGAGCGTGTCGTGGCGACCGGAAATTTTCTTGGCCGGGTCCGTCGGCCGGCCCGGCGATTCACTAAGCTTGAAGCTCCCCCGTCACTTCCCGCACCGTCACTGGAGGC
>NZ_CAJPHP010000039.1:0-35086 GCF_905339975.1 Burkholderia sp. BCC1999
TTGACATAACGTGAAGAACGTTACAGTTCAGAAAGCTAACTAAAGCTGGCGTTACACCTGCGGGACCAATGCCCCACAAGCGTTAGCGGGTAGCGCCAGCCGTCGAAAACCCTGAAGGCCCTTGGAAAAAACTTCCAGAGCGTGAACCCAAATTGCCTTCGTGCGATCGTCGCGCGAGCTTTCGGCATGCGCAGCGGCGATCACTTCGAACGGATCGACGCCGAGAATTTCCGCAACGCGGATAGCCGTTTTCTCATCAAACACTGATTGCTGGTTGCGGTACTTGCTGACCGCGCCACGCGTCACACCCAGCACTTTTGCTGCGGCGTAGTCGGAGGGAAGGTCGAGGCGGGCTTTCACCGCGTCGAGCCAATCGACTGTCGTTTTCATAGACAACCCCTTGTAAATCAATTCAACCCGGCGTCAAAGGTACTGCGACGCTTCATTAGATGCAACTGTCTCCGCGACTGAGACGCATCAGCTATTGACACGTTTAATCAGATGAGACTATTCTCCGACCCGTCGCCTCGGCACCGGTTTTCAACCCCGCCGGTTGTGAGCTGATCCCTCACGGGCCGGGGCGATGTTTCACGCTGTATCCGTTCAAGGGGTTGAACAAGGGGAAGTCAAATGCACGTTTCGCTGCAACAAACGCTTACACCTTCGGCGCTCACGCGCCAATCCGTCGCACCGTATTTCCGTGCGCTGATGGACGCAATGATTGGACTAGTCCAGAAATGGACTTCGATTCCGAACATGCAACAGGCAGGGTGGGCCGCATGAAAAACATCGAAAACGAACTGCGCGACGAACTGCGGGCCGCGCACGCAATCATCCGCACGGTGCTGTCCGTGTTGACGTTCGACCAGAAAATCCAGTGGTCAAACGCGAACGAGCGCGACAACGTGACCGGCGAGGGGATGACTCGCGCCGACGAGCGGAAGGACGCGATTGAACGCGGTGGCGTCGACGCGCTGTATCGCGAGTTGAAGTGCGCGGATCGGATCATCGTGAACGCTCGGACGCTGCTGTCGCATCACCAGTGCGAACTGTGGGCCGATGCAATCCGCCTAGCCGGTGTTGTGTCGAGGAACGCAACGCGTGATGACGTGCGCGACAAAGCGCTACGACGTGCGGCGCAGGAACTGTCGGGCTTGTGGTTCGGTTTCGATCCGGCTGGCCCGGCCGATAGTGTCACGGTCGTGATGCTTCCGACGGACGTCATGTCAGCAGAGCACGCGGCGTTCTTGCGTGGGCTTGAGCGATTGGGCGCGCTGGTGTTCTCCATGCCCCGCCCGGCAGATCAGCGCGCCGGGGCAGGGGCGATGTGTGCAGCCTGAAACGAACGCCGGGGACCGCGTGACCGCGGTCACCCTCGGCGGTAGCAATTCCACTCGATAGTACGAACACACATAGCGGGGTGATTCAATGGCTCTTGTCTATAGCATTCCTCAGCAACAAGAGGCGGTTACGCTCGCGATTCGACGGATGATCCGTGCGAGCAACGCCGAGCACATCGCACGTCGACGCGCGAGCGATGAAGCAGAGCGGCAAGCGGTGACGCTTCGCCACGTCGAGCGTGCATTCACCATCGTGAGGTCCGCATGACGCTCGCGGACCTTCAGGCTGCTGCGCCGCGCCAGATCGAGCCCGGCATTGTCGAAACCGGCCCTTTCTATGAGCGCGGTTCACGCGGCGAGTGTTTGCGCGGTGGGTATTTCGCGGCGAACGGCTCGGAATTCCACTGGTACGAAGAAGGCGGTATTGCCCCTGACTGCTGCATGTCGCGCGACATGGCGTTACTCGTGGCACGTGAATGCCTTCACCCGGTGCTCGCGGAGGCAGCGTGACGCGAGCGGCAACGGAAACCGGCATTACGGCGCCGCTTCTCAGCTACGTGGGAAGCAAGTTTCGCATCGCTTCGTGGGTGCTCGCGCACCTTCCAGAACACGATATCTACGTCGAGCCCTTCGGCGGCTCGGCTGCTGTTCTTCTCCAGAAGCCGCGAAGCCCTGTCGAGATTTACAACGATCTGGATGGCGAAATCGTGAACCTTTTCCGTGTGGTGCGTGACGATGCGTCGCGCGAGCGCTTGATTGGAGCGCTCGAATTGACGCCATACGCCCGCGCGGAATTCGATGCCGCGTGGACGACTACCGACGAGCCGATCGAGCGTGCGCGACGCCTCTGTGTCCGCGCGCAGATGGGTTTCAGTTCGGTGGGGTCGACCCGGCCGCTGCATGCCCCGATCGGATTTGCCGCTGATGTGTGGTCGGACGGGCCGGGGCAGTGGAAGCGGTATCCGGGCAGGCTCGGCGCGATCGGCGCGCGTCTGTGCGGAACCATGATCGAGAACATGCCCGCTGTGGAACTGATCGCGCGATACGACGCGCCGGGCGTGCTGTTCTACGTCGACCCGCCGTATCTGCCGGAAGTCCGCAACAGCGTCTCGCGCGGCATCGGCCGCGACTACCGATGCGAAATGTCCACGTTTGAGCATGCCGATTTGCTGGCGATGCTCGCGAACCTTCGCGGAATGGCCGTCGTGAGCGGCTACGCGTCGGATATGTATGAGCGCGCGCTTGCCGGGTGGGCTCGATTCACGCGGAAGACGCGCGCGAACAGCCAGGCGGGAACCGTGGCGCGCGAAGAAGTGATCTGGATATCGCCGTCGGCGTGTGCGGCGGCAGGGATCGAGCCGCGCGAGGTCGAACGGCTCGACGCGATCGAGGAAATGCCCCTGTTCGCGGTCGCAGGCGCGCGGGGCTGACATGGATCAGTCGAGCGCCGACAGCACCATGACGACGCGCGAATTGCTGATCGAGGATCTAGCGGATTTCGGCATCGGTGCGGGCGTGCTCGCTACTCCCCCCGAACTGTCGAGCCCGGCGCGCACTGCCGAGTCGGATCAGGCCGAAGCGGCCGCAATGCACGTTCTCCGACCGCTTCTACGCAATCTTTCGAAGAGACGCTTTCTATTCCGCTACTAGCGGGTCAACAACAGATGGAGTGGTCATGAGCCAGCAGATCCACGCGAAGATCAAGCGATCGAGCAAGTATTACGGTCAGACGCTGCCCGGTGCAATTTTCCCCGTCGAAATCAATCCGCAACGCGATGAGTACGTCGTACACGGCAACAACAATTTTTACCGGTTGCGCGACGTGAACCTGTTTGTTGTTGGTGACGACGGTAGCCCACTGCGGATCGCATAACGCCGTTTTTCCATTCTGCTGTTGTGAGGTCAAGACGATGAAACATGCACCCGTGAAAAAGCCGCTCCCGCTGTGGGCGATTTGGCTACTCACTATCGTGTTTGCGCTCGCATGGTGCGGCACGCATCCCGAAGAAGGCACCGAGCCCGCATGGCCCGTTAAATCGACGCAACCCGCCTAACGTTCCCTCTCTCGATTCTCGGCCGTCTCTATGTGGATTTACGCGCGCGACGCGGAAAGCAGCGTTCCGAAACTACCCGAAGCAAGCAAGGCGAAGAAACGTCTTCCCGTGAAGTGGATGCGCCGAGCGCTCGAACAGGCGCGCGAGGCCGGGCGTGAAAGCGCGCGCACGTACCGCCAGCGAACCGGGTTCAACGCGGCGCATATGTTCGATCTCGCCGCAGCAGCGAACACGCTGCGCGACTTTCTGGAAGTCCACGCGCCCGACGGCATGCCGGTATCGCCTGATGCGACCGATCATGAAATCTGCATGAAAGCCCGCCGCATTGCTTCCGATGTGACGATGCGCGCGTATGGGCTTGAACTGGCCGATGCGCTCGTCGTCGCTCGCGCGACGTGCGGCGCTTACGGTATCGACATGCCTAATTTCGAGCATCCGGCCGATCAGGTCGCGCGCGTGAAGTGCGAACTGTGGTGGCGTCGCCAGTTGCGCAAGATGCACATACGGGGGCTGGAGCACTCGAACATTCGGCTGCACTTCGTCCACCTGAAAGCGGAGCCATACGCGAGCGATGAGGCCGTGCGGCGTCGCATTGCGCAGAATCGGCGCAACGCCCGCACGCTCGAAGCGGTCACGATGGAGAACGAGGACGGCCAGCGCTTCACGTTGGCCGAACTGGCCGCGAAGGGCATTTCGAACAAGGCGTTGAAGCGCGGCGAACTGTTCACGCGCCTGCGTGGATTGGAGGAACTGGCCGACGGCGCGCGGTATCGCGGCGTCATGTTCACGCTGACGTGCCCGAGCCGGTTTCATGCCGTGAGGCAGACCGGTAGCTGGTTCAAACCGAACCCGAACTATACGGACGTCACGCCGCGCGACGGGCAGGCGTACTTGCGGAAGGTATGGCAACGCATCCGCGCGGAATTGAGCCGCGAGGGCGTGACGTATTTCGGCATGCGCGTTGCGGAGCCGCATCACGACGGCTCGCCGCATTGGCATGGTCTGGTGTTCTCGAACGATATCAAGCGCTTCTGCGAAATCATGCGCAAGCACGGGCTGCGCGACTCCGGTAGCGAGCCCGGTGCGCGCGAGCACCGCGTGCGCTTCGAACTGATCGACAAGGCGAAGGGCTCGGCGGTCGGATACATCGCCAAATACATATCGAAGAACATCGACGGGCACGCGGTCGGCGACCACAAGACAAACGAAGGCTACGTCGTGCAGTCGGACATGTGGGATGACGATGAAATCACGCCGTCGGCACGCGTCGAGACGTGGGCCGCGTTGTGGGGAATCCGACAGTTTCAGCAGTTCGGCGGTGCGCCGGTTGGTGTGTGGCGCGAGCTGCGCCGCGTCAAAGAGGACGATCTACCCGCGATCGAGGAATCGGCGCGCATCGTTGCCGCATGGACGGCCGCGCAGAAGCGTGAGGACAAACCCGCCGATTGGGCCGCGTATTCGCGTGCGATGGGCGGCATCGCGGGCGAGGCCCGTATGGTCTACATCCGTCACACGGTCGAGCACCGCGAAGGGCGGTACGGCATCGCGCCGGTTCGTGTGCCGCATGGCGTCGAGGCAATCGGCATTGCGAGCATCGTTGACGGGCTTTGCTCGTACACCCGCGAAACGGAAATCTTCGTTCCGTCAACGCGTCACGTGTGGCGAGTGGTTCGGCGCGGCGGCGCAGCCGCCCGCCCTTGGACTGGTGTCAATAACTGTACGCAGCAGCCCGAGCACGTCGACGCGGTGGAAACGCCGGTCGCCGCGTGGCTCGAATACGCGGAATCATTTCGCATCGATCCGCCCGCAGATCCGGGCCGCATGCGCGTCGACGGCGCGCACACCCTCACCACGCACGACGTTTCCGACTGGCTCGCCGACTACGAAAAGGCCGACGCCGTGCCCCACACGCAACCTAACCAATCGGGAGCCGTATGAACGCCAGCTATCGCGATCCGCACGACATGACGATCGAATGTCCCGCGTGTGACGGGCATATCGAGGCGCGCCATTCTGAACCGATGAGCGACACCATGCGCCGCCTGTACTTCTACTGCCCGGACTGCGGGTTTCGTGCGCCTGCGTCGCTCGAAATCCTGTACTCCCTTTCGCCGTCGGCGTCGCCGCGCGATGGGCTCAATCTGCCGATCGTGCGCGCTGACCCACTGCGCGGCACCGTCAATTCGCGGACGGCGAAGCGGGCCGGGTTGTGACATGCGGTGGACCATGCCATGTCCCCATTGCAAGGCGCGGGGTATCGCGCGCGTGATGCTGCGAACGTCCGATCTGTGTTGGAACGTGGATTTCCAGTGCGACAACGTGCTGTGCGGTCACACGTATCGAACCGCGCTCACGATGACGCCAGAGGGGCCGGTGCAGCGCACCGAGCGGCGGGCGTCGCTTTCGCTTTTCGATGACTCGCCGGATAGCGGGTCTGTTTCTGATGATGGCGACATTCCGTCGCTGGGGTACTTGAAAGGGGATTAACGATGAATGCTGTCACGAACGTGCAGGCCGAAATGGAACTGGTGCCGGGCAATGTGAAAGAGATCGTGAAGCCGTTTCGGCAGGGCACGGCCGACGTCTACATGGTTTCGCTTGGCGCGATCCGCGTCCGGCCCGAATTCAATGAAGCGCGCGAGGCTGACCCGGAGTACCCGACGGCCGTTCGCGAGATTGCGGACTCGATCAAGGCGAACGGGTTCTTTCGCCACAAGCCGATCAAGGTCGCAGCGGCGGCCGACGGCTATCTTTACGTGTCCGACGGTCATACACGGTGGGATGGCGTGTTGCTTGCGAACAGCGAAGGCGCGGGCATCGAAGCGGTGCCGGTCATCAACGAAGTACGCGGCACGACCGAAGAAGATCGGATTTTTGGCCTGATTCTCGATAACTCTGGCCGCCGTCTGACGCTGCTCGGCGAGGCGATGGTGATCAAACGCCTGATCGGCCGCGGAATCGATGAGAAGGAAATCGCGCGGCGCTTGACGCGCAACGTCGCGTCGATTCGCAATGCGCTCACGCTCGTGGCGGCACCGACGCCGATCAAGGAAATGGTCACGTCGGGGGCAGTCTCGGCGACGAGCGCGGTCAAGGTGATGAAGGAACAGGGCGTGAACGCTGTCGCGCATCTGCAAGCCGCGAAAGAGGCGGCGACGGCGGCCGGTAAGACGAAGGTCACGCCCAAGGCTCTGAAGGCAGTCGGCGGCCAGAAGCAAACAGCCAGGTCAAACGATGCCGATCTGCTCGACTGGCTCGCTGCTCAAAACAACGTCACGATCAGCAAAATGCACGTGGCGGGAGATCAGCCGGTGTTTCGCGTCGACGTGTTCGACGTGATCGAAAGGCCGGTGTCCGGCGAGGGTGCCGACCTGCGCGCGGCGATCGTGAACACACGCGCGCGAGGTGCGAAATGACGGCGCTCGCGGCGCTGACCGCCGCCGATCTGCGGGCATTGGCTGACGTTGAGGGGCCGCGCTTTGCGCAGTGTTGGGCCACCGGAGCATGGTTCCACGCCGGTGATCGCGACGGCTGGCGCGGTATCGGGTGGGCCGTCTGGATGGAGTGCGCCGCACGCGCCTGGATTCCGCCGGACGTGGCATCGTTGACCGCATGGGGGGTGACCGATGGCCGGGCGCTCGTCCATCTTGCCTACGATGAAGGTGAGGCGCGATCGTGGGCCGTCGGCGCGCGGGCGGAACATCGAAACCGCGACATGCCGTCGCCGTCGTACGGTGTCGTGCGTCTTTCATGGCAGAGGCAGGACGGCTTGATTGGTTCGTTGTGGGATTTTGCTGAATCGGTCGCGAGCGATCCGGACGAGCACTCCGAGACGCGCGCACGTGCGCGCAAAGCAATGTCCCGCGCAGCAGTCTTTCAGCGGGCGCCTGTCGAACAGGCAACGGCGCCTATGCAATGTCAGGGGGAATGATGCAAGACGAAAACAGCTATTCCATCGTCACCGCGTGCGAACAGCGCGGCGATATCAAGATGGTGACGTTCGATAGCGCCAGTAAGGGGCTTACCATCGTGATGGAAAACGGCAAGCAATTCCGGCTCGAACAGCAGTACAGTGCAACGCACACCGGCTTTGGGAATGGCTACAGTGGAGCGTTCATTACGCTCGCCGCGCTGCTGCTCGCTCAGCATGAACGTATTACGGCTCTTGAGCGAGCGGCGGCCGTCGAATCACCTGTTGCGGCTAACGCCTAACGTTCAGGCAGTTTGCGCCGGGGCGCGCTCGTCGTTCGCGAAACCGGCGCGCTCCAACACTTCGCGGGCCGCGCGCCCCAATACCTCCTCCGACCACTGATTGATGCTTTCGTCCAGCAGGGCAGCGGCGATACCGACGCGCGCATGCACGGCCGGATCGATGCGGAGCATCAGCTTTCCGGATGCGGGTTTTTGCGGCTCGCGCCCGGCGCGCTGGCAGTCATCCAGATAGTGATCGACGGCCGCGTGAAAGTCTCGCGACAGTTCGTCCACCGTCTCGCCGTGGAAACTGATCTTGTCGTCCACGCCGAGCACGTGGCCGACGAAAATGTTATCGCGCCCGTCGAAATCGATCCGGGCGAAATATCCCTTGTAAGACATGGCGTTGTTCATGGCTTGATTCCCATTTCGATAAACCAGTCGCGCAAATCTTCCACCTGATACCGCTTCGCCTCTTTGCCCGGATGCGGGCGGTGGTGATAGCGGCGGGTGCCGTTCAGTTCGAAGGCGATGCGCGACCCTGCGCCTTCGTGGACTTCGCCGCCGAGTGCGGCAACGAGCGATTCAATGTCAGAAAACACGATCCCGGCCGAAGTCGGCTTGGTGAAGATCGCGGCGAGCGTGCGGGCGTGTTTCGATTTCATGCTGGCATGATAGCAGAAAGTGCTATCAGTATGCAATCAAAAAGTGATATCACATCGAGAAAGCGCGACCATGCGTCCGGCCAGTTTTCCGGGCCTCTGCGCGGTTCGCGCGCGCGATGGGGGCATGGGGTTCGGCGAGACGGCGGCAGGCCCGTAGCGGGCCAGACGCGGGCTCGGGCGGGCCGTGCCGCGCGGGCGGTAGGTGGGGGCGGATCACACTTCCGCCCCGGAATTTCGCAGTCCCCTCCGCGCCTGCGGGCTAAAAAGAAACGGCGATTCCAGACGCAACCCGTGCGACCGGTCGGGCCCCGCGCGGGGCGGGGTTCGGCGATTTTCGGGTGGATTTTCCAGACGCAAACAGGCGCGCAACGCGTGACACCAGACGCAGCACCGAAAAGTGCCAGATTCGGCACTTTTAGCGGTCAGGCGGCGACCGGCAACACGTAATCGTTGAACCGCACGATTTCCTCGCCCGCCCACTCGTTGATTTTCAAGAACTGCTGCTGGAGCGGCACCACCTCGTTCCGGGCGAACACGCGCGCCATCGGTTCGACCGCCCCGAATCCGCCCGTGTTGCTCGGCACGATGCCAATAAGCTGCGGCGGGATGCGGTGCGCCGCAAGCGAGTCGTCGCGCGTCACGTTCTTGATGTCAAAGAACTGGTCTTTCGCTGCGACTTCCGAAATCGGGATCAGTTGGACTGCGCCTTTCTCGCCGCTGCCGCCGCGTGCCGCTGAATGCAGAAACAGGTTTCGGAAATTGCCGATGCCCTTCGAGTCACGCAGCGCCTTCCGGATCGCGTCCACGTCCTCCGGGTCCATGTTCGGGTCGTTCACGTACAGGATGAACCCGGCATGCGATCCGTTCGCGTAGTAACGGCGCCGGAACAGCGTGGCCGACTCGTTCAGCCACGCGGACTGTAGTGAGGCGATGTATTCGGGCATGCCGTACACCTCCTGATTCACGTCGGGCTCCATGAGTTGGAAGATAGAGCCGGTGTCGAACTGGTGGCGGTTCAGCCAGCCGTCGATGAACACGAAATTCACCAGATCCGTTTTGCGCCGCGTGTACTTCGCCGGGGAAGGGCGGTAGCTGCGCACGCCACCCGCGCGGTTGCGCTCCCGTTCAAGGTAGGCGTCGCCGAAAACCATAAAATCGAGCGCGAGGCGGCGAAACGCGTCTCGGGAAAACTTCGGATGCTCGATGAACGTCGACGCGAGCACGTTGCGTTTGAAGTACAGCGCGGACGCGTGATGCGTCCCGGCGCGCATCGACTTCGCGAGCGCTTCGCGGCTGATGGGCGGTTCGAAATAGTCGTCTACGGCCCACAGCTCGGCGTAGTCGAGAATGTCGGCACCGTCCATCGCGGAAACGGTGTCGCCGAACGTGAACGATTCGACCGACGTTAGCGGTGCGCGCGTGGCGATATCGTGTGCGGTGGGTACGAGGTCGGAAGTCATTAGCAAATCTCCACGGTGCTGCGCGCGCGGCTTGCACCTTCGAGGGGTTCGTTATCGAGCGCGTGAAGACAGGCCCATGCAAGGTCAGCGTGGCCGATTTCTTCGTTACGCGCGGCGGTGTAGGTCATCTTTGCGCCGCTCGGCGTCATCGACCGTCGAATGGACAGGAACGATTGCGCGAGGTCTGTCATACCCGCGTCGAATTCCAGGCGCTTTTTCCCGATCACCGACATGCCTTTCAGGACAAGGCGATTTTTCAGTTCGGGCGAGTAATTCAACGCAATGACGCGAGGGAAAAACTGGCGCACAAGCTGATGGACGCCGTGGCCGATGCCGGTCGTGTCGATCGCGATATAGGTGACGTTGTAGCGCTGCGTCAGTTCGCGAATCTTGTCAGCCTGCGTTTCGAAGTCGATGCCTTTCCAGCGATGGCGCTCGAGAACGCGAAATTTCCCGTTCGGTTCTTCCGGCGGTGCGATGACAACGCACCCGGCGGAGTCCCCCGTGAGCGCCGGGTCATAGCCGATCCAAACCGGGCGGTAACCGAACGGGCGGTCAAGCAACGGCTTCACGTCGGTCCACACGTCCCATGAGTCGACCATGCAAGCCTGTACGAGCCGGAACGAGAACACCGAAGCGGTATCGTCGACGAACTGGCACATGTACAGGTTTTCGAAGTCGGCCGGACTGTTCGAGCGGCGCAAATCCTCCAGATCGAGTTTCGTGAATCCGGATGCAATCGCATCCTCGGCGGTCACGATCTGCCGCCACTGTCCATCACCGCACGCGAGCCCGCGCGCGAGCGACGTGTGCGATACGTCGATTTCAACCCGCTCGTCGTCTGGTCGATCGCGATTGAAGTGCGCGCCAGTCCAGAATGGATAGCCTTCGTGTGTCGTCGTGGACGGCGTGGAAAAGTGCGTCATCCGCAAATGCGAATGCGTCGCCATCCCCATCGCAACCTTGTTGAGCGTCGCGAAATTGCTGGTCCAAAAATACTCATCGAAATACAGATCGCCGTTATAGCTCTGTGCCGTGCGCGAACTGGTGCCGAGATAGATCAGGCCCGCACCGTTCGGGAGCCACATCGGATCACCGGTTAGTTCGACTTGTGCTGCATCCCATGCGAATTTCTGGATATACGCGCGGAACACGTGGGCCTGTGCACGGCTCGCAGACAGGAAAATTTGGTTGTATCCGGTTTCGAGGGCGCGCCCGAGCGCTTCGTGCGAGAAATAGAACGTCGCGCCGATCTGCCGGGATTTCAGGATGTTCCGACGGCGCAAATGGCGGTTCTCGTACCACGTGTGCTGATGCCCGATCAGTGAATCGCGGATCGCGTCGAGGATGCGTTGTTGCTGCTCCGGTGTGATCGCGTTGCGCGTCGTCTTTCGGCCCGACGAGCGCGACGAAGCGCGCGGCGTGCTACCGCTCGCGGTGCTCGTCTCAGTCGCGCCGGATTCGATGCGCTCGGCGCGAACCTGCATGCGCTGCTGCCGCTCCATTTCGCGGCCGAGTAGATCAAGCTCTTTGAAATCGCCGGGTTGTTTCGGGTCTTTCGCGATCAACACGCGCATGCGTTGCACGAGTGCATCGGACACCTTGTCCGTAGACGTTGCCTTGTCCCATCCCTCGCGCTGCTTCCATGTTTCGACGGTCGAGCGCGGTTCGCCGATGTACTCGGCGATCGTTCGGACTTTCCATCCGCTCCAAAACAGATCGCGCGCGACGCGTCGCGTCGCGAGGCTCGTCACGTTCGTTTCGGTCTTGTCGTTTGCTGCCGGGAAATCGGCGAAAGGGTTTGCAGGTTTTGCCATGCGTCGAGCGTATGCGCGCGCGCGGGCGAAATCGACCGCATGAATTTGTACCCGGCCGCACGCGCAGCGCACCGCGTTGATGGGGCAACGGCGCACGCGCACGATGACGGAACCGCTTAATCAGCGCACAGGAACCAACAGGGAGAAAACACGATGAAGTTTGTGCGGGTGGCAACGGAGGGCGCGACGACCGACGGTCGCGCCATCACGCGACAGCAGATTCAAGAAATGGCGGACACGTACAACCCGGCGAAGTACGGCGCGCGCGTGTTTCTCGAACACTATCGCGGCATCTTCCCCGACGGCCCGTTCCGCGCGTACGGCGACGTGAAGGCGGTCGAGGCGCGCACGGTCGAGGACGACAAGCTGGCGCTGTTCGCACAGATCGATCCGACCGACGATCTGAAGGCAATGACGAAGGCCCGCCAAAAGGTCTACACGAGCATCGAAATCTCACCGAATTTTGCCGACAGCGGCAAGGCGTACATGGTCGGCCTCGGCGTGACCGACAGCCCCGCAAGTCTCGGGACCGAAATTCTGGCGTTCTCGGCGAAGCACCCGGACTACTTCAAGTCGCACAAGCTCGCGCCGGAAAATCTGTTTTCGGTCGGTGTCGAGGTCGACGTGGCGCTGTTCAACGACGAACCCGCTGCCGTCCCGGTCGCGCCCCCTGCGTCGTTTGCGACGCTCGTTGCATCGAAGCTGGCCGAACTGTTCGGCATCGGTGCCAATGGTGGCGCACAGGCATCGGCACAAAGCGCAGTGACGGCACCGGCCGCGGATTCGACTGGTGGTGCCGTTCCGTCGGATATCGCCTCGCGTCTGTCGTACCACAGCGCATCGCAACAGGTGCTGATCGAGGACATGCGGCGTGAAATCGATGCGCTGAAAGCGGAAGGCGCGAAGGATCGCGCGGCGTTCAACGCACTGAGCCAGCGACTCGAACGCGAGCCGAGCGGCACGCAACGGCCGACCGCTACGGGCGGCGAATGGGACGCGACGGACTGCTGATCGCGGTCAGTGCATCAAGGCGAAACATCGATTCATCGGAGAAATCATGCTGGAAAATACTCAACGTGCGGTTGACCGTTACACCGAAAACATCGCGCGCCTGAATGGCGTCAGCGACGTATCGAAGAAATTTTCGGTCGTGCCGAGCGTGCAACAGAAAGTCGAAAAGCGTATTCAGGAATCGGCCGCGCTCCTGAAACGCATCAACGTCCAAGGCGTTACCGCGCAGGAGGGTGAAAAGCTCGGTCTGCTTGTCGGCGCGCCGATCGCGAGCACGACCGACACGAAGGTGAAGGAACGCGAAACGGTCGATCTGACCGATCTCGATCCGAACCGCTATTTCTGTTCGCAGACGAATTTCGACACTCACCTGCGTTACAACAAGCTGGATGCGTGGGCGACGACGCCAAATTTCCAAACGATGGTGCGCGACGCGAACGCGCAGCAGCAAGCGCTCGATCGCATCCGCGTGGGGTTCAACGGCATCAGCCGGGCCAACACGTCGGACCGCACGAAGAATCCGAATCTGGAGGACGTGAACAAAGGCTGGCTCCAGAAATACCGCGAGCAAGCACCGAGTCGCGTCGTCGCAGACGGCAAGGCGAAGGGCAAGATCGTGATCGGCGGCACCGGCTCCGACTACGCGAACATCGACGCGCTCGTGTACGAGGCGATCAATTCGCTGATCGAACCGTGGTATGCGGACAATCCCGACCTCGTGGTTCTGTGTGGCCGCGACACGATGCTGGACAAGTATTTCCCCATCGTGAACCGGGACAATCCGCCGACCGAATCGATCGCAGCAAGTCTCATCATCAGCCAGAAGCGCATGGGCAACGTGAGCGCGATGCAAGTTCCGTTCATGCCGCGCGGCAAGATGCTGGTCACGATGCTGTCGAACCTGTCGATCTACTGGGAAATCAGCGGCCGTCGACGCGCGATCATCGACAACCCGAAGCGCGATCAGCTCGAATTCTTCGAATCGAGCAACGAAGCGTATGTGATCGAGGACTTCGGCGCGGGCTGTCTGCTCGAAAACATCGTGTTCGCTGGTGCGCCGGGCGCTGACGAACCCGCCGCGCCGGGCGCGGGCCAGTAAGGGGCGGGCATGGTGAGGCATACCCCGATCACCCGGCACCTGATGCGCGTCGCCGCGTCGGTGGCCGTCAGCGAGCCTGACGCGCCGATCGCGGCGAGCGTGCAGCGCGGCCAGGACAGGGCGTCCGACATGATGCGCGCCAAGCTCGCGACCGATCAGCGACGGTTGAAGGAAACGCAATCCGTCGCGCGCAAGGTCGCGATCAAGCGCGAAGTCCTGCCGGACTACGTGCCATACGTCGGCGAAGCGCTGAACCGCGACGCTGGTGGTCAGGACGATGTGCTGGTCACGATCATGCTGTGGCGGCTCGATGCGGGCGACATGGGCGGCGCATTCGATATCGCACGCTACGCGATCCGCCACGGGCTCACCATGCCTGCGCAGTTCGAACGCACGCTACCCGCTACCGTGGCCGAAGAGTTCGCGGACGCGGCCGACGTACCGCCGTACATGCTGGCCGAAGTGATCGATCTGACCGAGCCGTTCGATATGGTGGATCAGATCCGGGCGAAGCTGTTCAAGGCGTATGGGCTCGCGACTGCCGCGAACGAACCGGCGGTCGCGCTCGCCGCGTTTCGGCGCGCATTCGACTTGAACGACAAGATCGGCGTCAAGCGCGATATCGCGCGGCTCGAAGCGGCGGTTTCCGGCGATGAATCTGCATCCATGCCCGACGGTGAGGGCGTGGATGCGTAACGTGTCCCTCGCGACGTGGCGGCACGCGTGCCGGGCGGTAGGTGGAAAGCCTCACCAAACGGCACGCGTCCACCGCCACACCTTTTTCGCGGCGGTGCCGAAATGAGCGACTTGATTTCCACCGCTCCGGTGCCTGTCGCCACTGCGCCCGCGCCCGACGATCCGTCGGCCGCGCCGGTCATTCGGGTGGATAGCTGGTATCCGTCGATCGACATGCGCAACGCGCGTGCCGTGCTGCGGCTTGTGGATGGCACGATCACGGACGCCCGGTTACGTGAGGCGCTGATCGAAGGCATCGCACACACGTGTGATGTGCTGGCCGACTGGCGCACCGAGAACGAGCGCGCCGGGGCGGGCGATCTTTCGGCGACGTCGCCACTCGAAATCGACGGGGAGAACGTCCAGATCCAGCGCTTCCGGCGCGCCGTCTACGGATGGGCGCGCGCGCAGTTGGCCGAGCGCTACCGGGATTACGACACGTCGAAGGACGGCGCACGCCGCGCGGATGCGCTCGATTGCGTGCCGGACGACGCCCGGCGCGATGCGTATTGGGCGATGTCCGACCTGATGAGGCGCGGCCGCGTCACGGTGGACCTGATCTGATGAAGGCGCACGCACTCCAAAACGAAACGGTCGACGCGCTCTGCTGGCGTGTGCTCGGCCGAACCGATGGCGTCGTGGAGGCGGTGTTGGAGGCGAACCCCGGCATTGCCGACGTGGGGCTTTTCCTGCCGATCGGCTACGAGGTCGAAATTCCCGACCCAGCTACGGTTTCCGGAACGGCCCCGTTGATTCAAATCTTTGACTGAGGTGGACATGCAAGGGCTCGCAAACACCCATGATCGCCGCGCGCTGTCCGCTGCGGTGAGGATTGCCTACATGGTGGCCGTAGTGGCGACCGCTCCGCGCAGCGGGATCGCGCAATACCCGCTCGCGCTGATGATGCTCGGGCGTGGTGGGTTGCTGGCCTATGCGCCGTTTATCGGGATGCTCGTCGTCGCAACTATGCAGGCTGCGGACGTGCTCACGAACGTGATTTTTCACGGCCGGTTCGCATGCTCGTGGCTCGCGGATATGCGGCGGGGGTTGTACTTGTACGCGGCGTTTTGGTATCTGGTGCCGCCGTTCGTGCTCGCGCCCGTTCTCGGCGACATGTGGAGCGCTTACGTGGTGTCTGTCGCAATGGCCGTCGTCTCGCTGGCGATGGCATTTCACGATCTATTCGAAAAACGTCATCGGAGGGCTGTGTGCAAAACCTGATTCGCTACCACTGGCTTTGGATGCTGATGGTATGGCCGCTGTCTGCGTGGGCCGCGTCGATCACGTTCGGCGACGATCTGGCGCACATTCCGGCCGCCGCGTTTGCCGTGTGCCTGCTGCTGTCGTTTATCGGCGGGCTCGCAAGCACGTTGCAGAAGCTGGCCGCTGACGATCCGCCGGTTCGCTCGGTGGCGTTGGAAATCGCGAAAGACACGGTCGTGTCGCTGGTCGCCGGACTGGTTGCGTTTTTCGTGTCGGAATGGCTCGACCTGCAATCCGTGTTGGAGGCAGGCGTTATCACACTGTCCGGCTACGGTGGTTCGCGAGTGCTCGATCGGATGCTCGGCCGGGCGCTGCGCGAGGTTGATCGCGGCGTCGACGCGAGCCGATAGATTTTTCACGACAGGATTCAGGGAGAACACATGCAGTTGACTGACCATTTCTCGCTCGCCGAACTGATCGCGAGCACCGAAGCACGCAAACGCGGCATCGACAACACGCCGTCGACCGAAACGGTCGACAACCTGCGTCGCCTAGCCCAAACACTCGAACAGGCCCGCGTGCTGCTCGGCGGAAAGCCGATTCTGGTTTCGTCGGGTTTCCGGTGTCCGGCGCTGAACCGCGCAGTCGGCGGCGTATCGGACAGCGCACACCTTTACGGGCTCGCGGCCGATTTCGTCTGCCCCGCGTTCGGCTCACCTCTCGAAGTGGTGCGCAAGCTTGCGGCGTCGAATTTGCCGTTCGATCAGGTCATTCACGAGGGCGGGCGGTGGGTGCATATCGGGCTCGCTGCTGACGGAAAGAAGCCCCGCCGACAGGTGCTGACCGCGAGTTTCAGCGGTGAGCACACGACTTACACGGTCGGCGCATGAACCCGGTCGCCGGACGGCTGCTCGCTGTCGCCGTTGCCGCGCTCGCGGCATGGGGCGCAGTGAGCTACGTCAAAGACCTGCGCGGCGACCTACGGGCTGCGCAGGACGAGGCGTCAAAGGCCCGCGAAACCGTGATGGCGCGTGACAACACGATTGCCGCGTTGCTCGCGACGGCGCAGGAGAACGCCAAGCTGCAACAGCGGCTCGGCGTCACGCAATCGAAGATCGACATTGCTCAGAAGCGGATCGAGGACGCAACCCGGAGGATCATCAATGAAACGCCCGAATCTCGCGCATGGGCTGATACTGTCCTGCCTGCTGGCATTGCCCGCTTGCACGCAAGTCCCGCCATCACCGGGGCCTGTGATTACGTTCAACACATGCCCGACGGTGACACGCTGCACGATGGCTGCAACGGCGCCAGCAACGAACGGTGACATGAGCACGACGCTTACGGCCGTGAGAGCGGCGTGGGCGCGTTGCGCGGCAGTCGTGGACATGATTTTTGACTGTCAGGCGCGGGCCGATGCTGGCGACTCGACGGCGACGGCGGGCGCGAAGTGAAGAAATCGGATTCGCTTCGCGCCGCGATCACGGCGGCGGTGCCGGGCCTTCCTGAAAATCCCGACCGGCTGTTGATGTTCGTGGAGGGCGGGCACATCGCGGCGTCGCCTGGACAAACCGCGTCGTTCGAATACCGCTACTTCGCGCGACTCGTGATGCTGGAATTCGGCGGGTCGACGGATTCGGTCATGGGGGCGATTGTGCAGTGGGCGCAGGCGAATCAACCCGATCTGTTCCAGAATCGCGACAACGAGGCGCACGGGATCGAGTTCGAGGCCGATGTGCTGAACAACAGCACGGTTGACCTGTCCGTTCGCGTCAAGCTCACCGAAAGCGTTGTGGCGCGAGTGGGTGAGAACGGACAACGCACATTTACGCACGTGGATGACAGCTTGCCCGCGAATACCGATTGGGATTCGGCTGCGTGGGTCGAAGGGCGCGATCTGGCGTCCGGGGCATGGCCGAAGAAATGACCGACGATCTGCACGCGCTCGAAATGCTGGCGATCCAACTGCTCGCACGGCTTTCTCCATCACAGCGGCGGGCCGCGCTGATGGGGGTCGCGCGCGTTATGCGGCGGCAACAGTCCGAACGCATCGCGCAGCAGTTGAACCCTGACGGCACCCCATACGAGCCCCGCAAGCGCGCGAGCGCGCGATCACGTAAGGGGCGCATCCGGCGACAGGCGATGTTCCAGAAGCTGCGCACCGCTCGATGGTTGAAGGTCGAAGCCAGCGCCGACGAAGCGGCGGTAGGCTTCGCGGGCCGCATCGCCCGTATCGCAGCGGTCCACCAATACGGCGAGCGCGCACCAGTCGCACCACACGGCCCCGAATACCGGTACCCGCGTCGGGCGCTCGTCGGTGTCGCCGCGCATGATCGCGAATCGATCCGGGGTCGCTTGATGGCGCATCTCGAGGGCCGAATTTCACGCACCTGATTCTTCCGCAACGTCTCTCGTATTCACGCCTTTTGTACCCGGCACGAGCACGGCCGCATGTGCTCGCCGGGCGTTCGCGCGCGCGCCATGATGTTCACGTGATATTCGGGAGCATCGACAGTGGAGCAAGCGGCAGCAAATGAAGCGCGACGAGTCGCACGCAATAGCGTGCTGTTCGGTCGCGTGTTCGCAATCGACGCATCGGACGCAGAGAACCCGGTGTGTCGCGTCGCGATCGGCGATGAAGATTCCGACGGTCAAGGGCTTCAATCCGGTTGGCTTCGCTGGACTACCGCGCGCGCTGGTTCGTTGCGCACGTGGAGCGCGCCGACGATCGGCGAACAGGTCAAAATCGATTGCCCGATGGGCGATCTCGCGCAAGGGATCGTCTCGGGCGCGCTGTACTCCGAAGATCGGCCCGCGCCGAGCACGAGCGTTGCCGAACACGTGATGCAGTTCGATGACGGCGCACGTATCTCCTATGACGAGGAATGGCACGCGCTGACGGTCGATCTGCCTGCGGGTGCAACGATTCGCATGGTCGCTCCCGCGTCCGTCGTCGTGGAAACGAAAGACGCGACCGTGAAGGCTGAAACGATCACGCTCGACGCCAAACAGACGACGTGCAAGGGCAAGCTCACCGTCGAAGGTCCGTTCGTGTTCCTGTCGGGTGCGGACGGACAGGCCGGTGAGGGCGGCTCCGGCCCGGTCATGCGTATCGCCGGACCTGCGGAATTTAAGGGCGTTGTGACTGCCGCTGACCATCAGGCGGGCAACATAAGCCTGATCCACCATCCGCACCAAGCTAAGGGCGAGTTCGCGATCACGTCCACCGCACTTCCGGCGGGCGCATGAGCGGCATGGACGCACAAACCGGGGCATTCATCGACGGTGACGAACACCTGTCGCAATCGCTCGCAATCATCATGTCGACCCCGCTCGCCTCGCGCGTCAAGCGCCGCACGTTCGGCTCCGAACTGCCGGACCTGATCGACGGGCCCGCGAACCGCGCATTGCTCGTGCGCGTCTACGCAGCGGTCGCGACCGCGATCATGCGGTGGGAGCCGCGCCTCACGCTCACCAAAGTGGCATTCGATGCCGCTGTGCTGGCCGCTGGCGATTTCCGGAACGGCCGCGTGCCGATTCTGATCGAGGGCTACAAGACGGTGAACGGGCGGCAAGTTCAGGTCAGTGTGAAATCGTCCGTCGACGTGTCGGGGGTCCGGGCATGAGCCAGAGCGTTATCGACCTGTCGCGTCTGCCCGCGCCGAACGTAGTCGAAGAAATCGACTTCGAATCGCTTTTTGCCGAGCGCAAGGCCGGTTTCCTCGCGCTCGTACCTGACGAGATTCGCGCGGCGGTCGCGGCAAAGCTCGAACTGCAATCCGAGCCGATCACGATCTTGCTGCAGGAAAGCGTGTATCGCGAAATGTACCTGCGCCAGCGTGTGAACGACGCAGCGCGTGCGCTGATGCTCGCATTCGCGATGGACGGCGATCTGGATCAGCTCGCGGCGCTGCTCGGCGTGGAGCGCTTGGTCGTCACGCCCGGTGATCCGGATACCGGCACCGACCCGGTGATGGAGTCGAACGACGACCTGCGCGACCGCACACAGCTTGCGCCGCAAGGTTATTCCGTTGCAGGGCCGGAAGGCGCGTATCGCTCGCACGCACGCGCGGCGCACGGCTCGGTGCTCGATGCATCGGCGACGAGCCCGAATCCGGGCGAAGTGCTCGTGTCGGTGCTCGTGCGTGAAGGCGACGGGACGGCACCGCAAGCCGTAATCGATGCGGTCGCGGCGGCGTTGAGCGCTGACGACGTTCGCCCGCTGACGGACAAGGTAACGGTCAGAAGCGCCGAAATCGTGAAGTACGGCATCGACGCGATCATCTACACCTACGCGGGGCCTGATTCGGGCGTGGTCATCACGGAGGCACAGTCGCGCGCGCAGAAGTTCGCCGACAACTCGCGGCGCAACGGCCGGGAAATCCCGTTGTCCGGGATCTATGCCGCGCTGCATGCCGAAGGCGTCGAGCGCGTCGTGCTCATTTCCCCTGCGAAGGATATTGCGATTACGTCCACGCAGGCGTCGTTCTGCTCGTCGTTGAAGGTGAAGCACGGGGGCGTGTATGGCGGATGACCTGTTGCCGCCGAACGCGTCGCCGCTCATGCGTGCAGCGGCGCGAGCCAATGCGCCGCTCGGTGACGTTCCCGTTCCCCTGCGTGACCTGATGAACGCGGAACGCATTCCCCTTGATCTGCTCCCGTGGCTCGCCTGGCATCTGGGCGTCGTCACGTGGAAAAACGAATGGCCGGAACAGGTGCGCCGGGCACGCGTGAAAGCGGCAATCCCGATTGCGCGCAAGAACGGCACGGCGGCAGCGGTGCGCGACGTGGTCGAAAGCTTCGGCGGAAACATCGTTCTTCGCGAGTGGTTCGAGCAAACCCCGCCCGCCGCGCCGTACACGTTCGAACTTTTCATGACTGTGGCCGCACGTGACGGCAACCCGCCGACCGCGGATTACATCGCCGACATTCTGCGCGAAGTCGATCGATCGAAACCCGTGCGCGCTCACTACACCTTCACGCAGGGGTTTTCGCTTAGTGGCTCGATCGGTGTCGGGGCTGGTGGACAGGCCGCGCTCTATCGTCGTCTGACGTTGACGGAACAATGAACATGGCAGGAAATTTCATTCAGGTGACTGACGCCGGGCGTGCCGCATTGGTAGCGCAAGGCAACACGGGGACGAACGAACACCGCGTGACCGAAATTGGTCTTTGCACGGGTGCATTCGTGTTCAAGCCGGACATGCTGGCAATGCCGAACGAGCGCAAGCGCGTGAACACGTTCGGCGGGAAGAACGTCGCGAAGGATACGATCCACGTTACGATTCAGGACACGACGGACGATCAGTATTCGTTGTTCGGCTATGGCTTGTATCTGGAAAATGGCGTGCTCGCGGCGGTGTACGTGCAGAGCACGCCGATCATGGAAAAGTCCCCGGCCGCTTACCTGATGCTGTCGGCTGACATGCAGTTCGTGTCGATCGACGCGGCGAAGCTGGTTTTCGGTGAGTCGTCTTTCTTGAATCCGCCCGCGTCGGAGACGGTGCAGGGCGTTATCGAGATTGCGACACAGGAGGAGGTCAACGAGGGCAAGGACCCGGTGCGTGCGCTGACGCCTAAGACTGCCGCCGCGCGCTATGCACCGCTGGTGCGCCCGCAACTCACCGGGCCGGTGAGCGTCACGTCGACGCCGACGGATCAGGATGCACAGCTTGCGGTCGCGGCGACATCCGGCGCGCTGAATCGCGGCGCGAAGATTCGCTTTCACGGGACGTTTGCGGGCGGGACCTCCGACACCAATGCACGGCTCATCGCTTCGATGCGTGCGGGGTTCGATGCTGGAACGTGGGGGCGCGAATACCTGGACTTCTGGATCAACCGCGCGGCCAATGACTCGAACAGCGACGCGAACCAGATTCGCGCGATGCGGATCACGCACGGCGGCAGGGTCATCGTCGGCAATATGGACGACAACGGCTCAACCGCGCTTCAGGTCGGCGGCACCGGCCTGTACTCGGGGGGCGTAGCCTCGGCCGGACTCGATAGCGGCGGCGCTAACTTCCGGCTGATGAACGGCCGCGATGTGATACTACGAAACGACGGTTCGAATTTCTATCTGCTGCTGTCCGACGGTAGCGGCATCGGCGCGTCGTGGAACAGCCTGCGTCCACTCACGATCGACGCCAAGACGGGCGGCTTGATTCTCGATCAAACCGGCGTTGGTGGCACGAACGTCGGCGGCCAGTTGAACGTCAAGGGCATGGTCAACATCAGCAATGGCGGCATGGAAGGGCGCGCCATCATGGGGCCGAGCGGCGGCTACTTCTTCGGTAGCTCGACGCAAGCCGGGTTCTACCTCCCGTCCACGGGCGCAATGTTTGCGTTCGATTTTGCGAAAAAGAACCTTGTCGTCGGTAACGGCGAAGTGTGGCACGCAGCGAATCTGCCGAGCCCGGCGCAAACGACCGGCATGACCATGTCCGGGCAGATTCTGGCCGCAGAAGGCACCGTGAATAAGCCCGGTATTTCGTTCGTGAATGACGGCGCACCGGATACGGGCTTTTTCCATATCTCGGACGGCGTATTTGCTGTCACGAACAACGGCCGAGAAACCATGCGGTTCCTCGCGGGCGATACCAATCGCGTCATCATTGGCCCGCCAGCCGATGACGGCAGTATGTTACAGATCGGCGGCAACGCGGTTACGCGCGGGTTGCATCGATTCGGCACCGGCAAAACTACCGCGTGGGCTAACACCGGTGTTGATTGGGCCTACTTTCGCTCGAACGGCCACGTGTCCGTCGGCAGCGAAGGGGCGACGGGTGTCCTGCAACTGATCGCGGGCAATTCTGAGATCGCGAAACTCGTGCCGGGCGGTCGGATGACAATCGGCGGGACGGTCGATGACGGCGTGAACGTGGCGCAGGTCGCCGGAAGCATGCGCGCGGCGAACTACTTCATCAACGGTCAGGGCGCGGGTGACTCAGGCTTAGTCGGCATGTTCAAGGGCGCAAACGGCCCGAACATCGGTTTCTATGGCGGTTCCACTATCGGCGCTGGTGCGATGACGTTCAGCGCGGGCGGGACCGAGCGCGCGCGCGTGACCGCAAACGGTAAGTTCGTCGTCGGACAGACCGGTGATGACGGTAGCGACGCGCTGGTTCAGGTAAATGGCCCGGTCAAAGCGAATGGTTCGATCAAAGGGGCGAGCGGGGTTGGCGCTCTCGTCGCGACTAACGGCGGTGGTGCAGGGCAGACTTCGATCGTTCTGCGGCGTGAAGGTGGCACAACCGACCAAAGACAGTGGGAACTGTTGAGCGATGGTGCTGGTGGGTTCGGTATCCGCACCGTGAACGATGCCTACTCGAACTCGCAAAACGCACTGACTATTTCGCGCGGCAGCGGCTATACCGTCGGGAATATGTTCTTGATGCCGAATGGCGGTCGCGTGTTGATTGGTGGCGCAGCCGACGACGGCTCCATTCTCAATGCAGAAGGACTGATTCGCGGGCGTGGCTACGCGGTGGACGGCGGATCGTCGTGGGCGACCATTTATTTCAAAAACGGCGCAAAGACGCGCTTCGCCGTCGGCAAGACGGACACGGAAGATTTTGCAGTGACCGCATGGGCTGACGACGGTGTCGGTCAGAGTCGTGTGCTCGAAATCTCGCGCGGGAATCAGGTCGTGAGCTTCATGAAGCGCCCCTCATTCGCTGGTGCGACGCCGTGGGACAGCATGAACCTCACCCCGCTCGATAGGAACATCGGCGGCACGATGCAAGCCGCGCTATACCTCCAAGCCTTCGGTGGATCGCGGAACGGCTTCGAGAGCGGCAACGGCGACGGCGCAGCGTACGACAAGTACAACTTCGCGATGTTCGGCTGGAACGGCATGGGGATGAAAACCTATGACGGATCAGTGAACGGCTACTACGATTTCCGCGCGGGCAAGTGGGACGTGAAGGGCGGTTTCTACGTGAACGGCGCGCGCGTGTGGGATCAGGGAAATTTCGATCCGAACGCGAAGGTGAACAAGGCCGGCGACACCATGACCGGCGACCTACGCGTGAAGCAGCCGAACAACACGGACGCACGAGGCTTCGTCGCCGCGC
The DNA here is from genome assembly GCF_905339975.1 of Burkholderia sp. BCC1999. Taxonomy (NCBI): domain Bacteria; kingdom Pseudomonadati; phylum Pseudomonadota; class Betaproteobacteria; order Burkholderiales; family Burkholderiaceae; genus Burkholderia; species Burkholderia sp. BCC1999. The sequence goes on from NZ_CAJPHP010000039.1 coordinate 23,648, forward strand.
GCGCTGACGGCACCGCGCAGGCGTGGTTTCACGCGACGATGAACGGAAACTATTCGGCGTGGGCGACCATGAAACCGGATGGTTCGTGGCAGTCGAACGCAATCGTCGTCTACAACGCAGACAACCGCGTTCAGTTCAACACCGATATCCACGTCACGGCGCTTTCGCGCTTCTACAACCGGCCGACCCTGAATCGCGATGGTTGGCAGGCTGACATCGGCTTGCGCAACAACCGTCCGGGTTTCGACTCATGGACGTACCTGCGCGCACGTGACAACGGCGGTTTCGAGTTCATCAACGGCGCATACAACGCAACGACGCTCGGCGTCGACGATTGGGGGACGGTGTACCTGCGTGGAACGCAGATTCTCAACACCGACGGGAACCTGAATCTGACATGGCGCGGCCGATACCTGAGCGCCGAGATTGACGACATTTGGGGAAACATCAACGCACGAGCCGGTGCCGGTGCGCGCGTGCAATGGGACTCCGGTGTGAACAATTTCGGCACCGTCGATCGACTCGGCGGCGCACTGCCTGCGCCGTGGGTCGTGTGTGGGCTGAGTGGCCCCGGCAACGGCACCGCCAATGCGATCGTGGTGTACGGCGTACTCCTGAGAAACCAATGACGAACAAATTCATGCTCCACGTTGAGCAAGCGGCTTTCATCCTGTCGAAAAAATTCCCGCAGTTGGTGCGCTGCAAGGATTACTGGGTTGCGCACCCTGTCGATGAAAAGTCCTTCGAACAAACGAAATCGGCGTGGGTGCCGATCTGGGAGCCGCGCGACATTCCGCAGCCGACACCCGCAGACCTGTTGAAGTGGTGGCCCGAATTCCAGGCGGAATTCGCGTTGGTCGACGCGGCCGCACGCGTACGCAGCGAGCGCGATGCGTTGCTGTTGAAGGTCGACCCGCTGGTCGAGCGGGCGGCAGATTCCGGCCGCGCTGATCTGGAATCCGCCCTTCGGAAGTACCGCGCCGAGTTGCGCGACATTCCGCAGCAAGCCGGGTTTCCGCTGAGTGTTGTATGGCCGACTGAGCCTGTTTGAGCCGAGCGATCGGCGACGCATTTACTGAACCTTGATTGGAGATTCGAGCAATGACCCTGAAAAAAACCATCACCGTTGAACAGACGGGCGCACCCGCAAGCGTGCATCGCATCGACTCGGTGACGATCAGCTACACGACCAACACCACTTCGGTGCAGATGTCCAGCTTCTACGACGACGCGGCGAAGAAATCGAATCTGGCGCCGCTCGCAAATTCGATGCTCAGTGTGGAGGGCGTTCCGAAAAGCGGCAAAGACCCGAAAGCGTATGTCGAATCCGTGTTGGTCGCTCCGGTGCCGGAAGGCGAGAACGGCGACGCGATGCTGCGCCAGTACGGGACGAACCGCTACGCGTTCGCGGGTGCCGATATCGTCGCCGACTGACGCGCGCGAACCTGAAATGCGGTCCTGATCCGGGCCGCGTCGAACCAATATCAAAGGAGTGAATCAACCATGCCGCAGGACTATCACCACGGCGTAACCGTAGTGGAGGACCGTTCCGGGGTCCGTCCCATCACGACGATTTCGACGGCGATTATCGGCGTCGTCTGCACGGCGTCCGATGCTGACGCTACCGCGTTCCCCATGAACAAGCCCGTGCTCATCACGAACGTGGTTGAGGCGCTCGCCAAGGCAGGGCGCAAGGGTACGCTGTACAAGACGCTCGACGCGATCTCGAAACAGGCGCGCCCGTTCGTCGTCGTCGTGCGTGTCCCGGAAGGGAAGGACGCTGACGAAACGACGTCGAATGTCATCGGCTCGGTGAACCCGGACGGTACGAAAACCGGTATCAAGGCGCTCGAATCGGCACCGGGTGTCGTGCAGGTCAAGCCGCGGATTCTCGCCGCGCCGGGGCTCGATACGCAGCCGGTCGCGAACGCGCTGGCGACGACCGCGCAAATGCTGCGCGGGTTCGCGTACATCGCCGCGCGCGGCGTGGACGGCGAACTGGTCGCGACGAAGGAGGACGCCGTGGCCTACCGCAAGTTGTTCGGTCAACGCGAAGTGATGGTGATCTGGCCGGACTTCATCGCATGGGACGACGTTGCGTCGCAAGCTGCCGTGGTGCCCGCTGTCGCGTATGCCGTCGGCATGCGCGCGAAGATCGATCAGCTCGTCGGCTGGCACAAAACGCTGTCGAACGTCGCTGTGAACGGTGTGCAGGGCATCAGTAAGCCGATTTCGTGGGACTTGCAAAACCCGGCAACGGATGCCGGTTTCCTCAACGAGAATCAGGTGACGACGCTTATCAGCCGTGACGGTTTTCGGTTTTGGGGTTCGCGTACCGCGTCGGCCGACACCGATTTCGAGTTCGAGAACTACACCCGCACCGGGCAAGTGCTCGCGGACACGATCGCCGAAGCGCAGTTTCCGTCGATCGACGGTGCGATGGTGCCGAAGCTGCCGCGCGACATTATCGAAAGCATCAGCGCGAAGCTGCGTTCGATGACGACGAACGGCTACCTGATCGGCGCGTCGGCCAGTTACGACATGGACCGGAACGGCGTCGCCGAACTGCGTGACGGAAAGCTGGTGGTCGATTACGACTACACACCGGTTCCGCCGCTCGAAAACCTCACGCTGCGTCAGACCATCACCGATTCGTATCTGGTCGACTTCGCGTCGCAGGTCAACAGCTAACACGGTGCGCGGCGACGGCCGCGCACGATTGAAGGGAGGAAAAGAACATGGGGATGCCCAGCAAACTGAAACACTTCAACGTGTTTGCGAACGGTACATCGTACCTGCACAAGACGCCTGAACTGACGCTGCCGAAGCTGTCGCGCAAGATGGAGGAATATCGCGGCGGCGGCATGCCGGGGCCGGTTCAGATCGATCTCGGTCAGGAGGCGATTGAGATTGAATGGACGCTCGGCGGCATCGAGCGCGACATGCTGCGCCTGTACGGAAAAGGCACGGCCGACGGTGTGATGCTGCGCTTTGCAGGCGCGTATCAGGACGAAACGTCCGAACAGTGGATGGCCGTCGAAATCGTCGTGCGTGGCCGCGTCAAAGAACTGGACTTCGGCACCGCGAAACCCGGCGACGATACGACGGTGAAGGCGACGATGCCGCTGGCGTATTACAAGCTGTCCATCAACGGGATCACCGAAATCGAAATCGACGTGCTCAACTCGATCCTGAACATCGGCGGTATCGACTCGCTCGCCGACGTGCGCAAAATCATCGGCGTCTAATTTCACTCGGCCCGGCAGATCCGGGCCGCTCAACCCATTCTCGAAGGAACGAACGAAATGAAAGCGAAGGCAACCGACAACACGATCACGCTCGATCAACCGATCCAACGCGGCGACACCGAAATCACGACCGTTACGCTGCGCAAGCCGATGGCTGGCGAACTGCGCGGCGTGTCGCTCACGGAACTGGTGAATCTCGATGTCACCGCACTCCAGAAGGTGATTCCGCGCATCACGACCCCGACGCTGAACGAAATTGATGTGGCACAGCTCGACCCGGCCGACCTGCTGCAAATCGGGGGCGTCATGAGTGGTTTTTTTCTGACGAAGGCTATGCGGGAAAGCATGGATTCCCGCCTGTAATCGAGGACGCGATGGCGGACGTGGCGCTGGTGTTTCACTGGCCGCCGTCCGTCATGGACAGCATGTCCGTTTCTGAACTGATGGATTGGCGCGAGCGCGCGCGCGAACGATACGAAAAGCAATGAACAACGAACTGAAACTGCGTGTCGTTTTCGGCATGGTGGAGAAAATCACCGCGCCGCTGAAGAAGATCATCGGCGGTAGCCGTGCCGCGTCGAAGGAGTTGGGGGCTCTCCAACAGAAGCTGTCGCAACTCCAGAATCAGAAGCGGTCGGTCGATGCGATGAAGTCCCTGCGTGCGGAAATGGGGCGCACCGCAACGAAGCTGAAAGAGGCGCGCGCGGGCGTCGCGGAACTGAGTGCGAAAATCCGGGATACGAAGGAGCCGACGGTACGCATGCAAAATTCATTGCGTCGTGCGTCTGCTGCTGTCGTATCCCTGACGGCGCAGCAGGCGCGCCAGCGTGACCGCCTGGGCGAACTGAATAGCCGGATGCAGCAGGCCGGGCGAGGAACACAGACACTCGCCGAACACGAACGCTCACTACATTCGAGCATCACGCGCACGAACGACGCGCTGTCCGATCAAGGGCGCAAGTTGAAGGCGGTGCAGGCACGCAAAGCCGCGCTCGCCCCGGCGCGTGAACAGTTGCAGAAAACGCAGACGTTCGCGGCCGGGATGGCCGTCGCCGGATACGCGACGCGTACCGTCGGCGGTCGCGTGCTCGGTGGTTTGGGGCACACGCTGAACGAGGCGAAGGAATACGAACAGCAGGTTTCGCAATTCCGCGCGCTCGGCGTTGGTGAAACGAAGCTCGGCGAGGCGACGAAGTTCGCCGACGGTATCGACGTCAAGGGTCTGAGCAAGCTCGACAAGCTCAAGCTGCTGAAAGAGACATACACCATCACGCGGGACATGCACCACGCGGAAGAAATGGCCCCGTTGCTCGCCAAGATGAAAGTCGGCATCGAATCCGTGATGGCCCGGCGCGGCTACGGCGAGGGGCACGGCGAGGTCGCCGAAAACATGCTGATGGACCTCGTTAAGACGACGGAATTGCGCGGGTCGCTCAAGAGCCCGGAGGCATTCAAGCAGGCCGTCGACAACGCGACGAAAGCCTATGTCGCATCGGGTGGCACGGTGAAGCCCGAAGATTTCTTGAACGCGATCAAGACGGGTGGCATTGCCGCGAAGCAGTTGGGCGACAACGCGTTCTATTTCGGCTTGCTGCACACGATGCAGGAAATGGGCGGCTTCCGTGCCGGTACGGGCCTGATGAGCGCCTATACGAACTGGGCGCAGGGGCGCACGACGCAGCAATCGGGTGAAGAACTGGTGAAAGCCGGACTGATCAACAAGAAATCGGTCAAGTACGGGAAAACCGGGCACGTCACAAAGATCCTGCCCGAAGCGCTCAACCAGATCGAGTTATACAAGACCGACCCGTTCGAATACTTGATGAAAGAGGTCATCCCGAAGGTCAACCCGAAAGGAAATCTGACGGACATGCAGGTTGTGTCGAAGATCGGCCATCTGTTTTCGTCGCGCAAGGGTGGCGACTTTTTCGCATCGCTGTTTCTCGAGCGCGCGAACATCATGAAGCACCGCGAAAACGCGCCGAAGGCGTTCGGCGTCGATGCGCTCTACAACGAAGGCACGAACATCGCCTACGGCAAGGAAATGGACGCGCTGGCGAAGCGCGCGACGCTCGAAGCCGAGTTGGGCGAAAAAATCCTGCCGCTGTATAACCGGGGGCTCGAACTGACTTCCAAGCTGCTGTCGCGCGTGACGGAGTTCACGCGCCAGCACGGCGAGGCGACCCGCATTGCGCTCATAGCACTGGCCGCGCTCGGCGTCATTCTTGGCGTGGGCGGAACGCTCATGATCGGGCTTGCGGCGTTGATCGGCCCGCTCGCGATGGTGCGATTCGGCCTGCGGATGCTCGGCGTCGAAGGCAAGGCAGCGGTGGGCGGGATCAACGTCGGCGCGGGCGCGCTCGGGCGGTTCTCGAAGGTCACGAAGGTGTTCAGTTCGACAGGCGGTGCCGCGACCAAAACGGCGTCACGGTTGCGAACGGCGTTGTCTGTTGCGTGGGACGCGTCATCGCCCGGTAACTTCGCGCGTACTGTATCGACTCGTATCCCGGCCGCATTTCGTGCTGCACGTGACGCGTCGAAGAAGTGGAGCGTCGATGCGGTCGCGAGCGTGAAGCGCAGCACGAGCGCGACGCGTGAATACATTGTCGAACTGGGGCGTGCCGCCGCCGCGAAGCGCGCGGCGATCGCATCGCGCGTCGTGGGCGCGGGCCGGTATGTCGCGAGCCGCGGAGTGCGCGGCGTGGCCGGTGATGCCATGCGTGGCGGCATCAGTCTCGTGAAGGGTGGGGCGCGCGGGGCGATCACTGGCGTAGCCGGTGCGCTCGCAGGGCTCGGCCAAACGCTGCTGTTCGTTGGACGGCTGGCGCTTACGAACCCGATCGGGATCGCGATCACGGCGATCGCGCTCGCGGCGCTGCTGGTCATTCGATATTGGGAGCCGATCAAGGCGTTTTTCTCGGGATTCTGGGAGGGCTTGAAAGAAGGGTTAGCCCCGTTGAGCGGCATTTTCTCGGGACTGTTCGCGTCGCTCGGGGAACTGTTCGCGCCGTTGAAGCCGGTGTGGGATTGGCTGCTGGAAAAGGTTCAGGTTGCGTGGGACTGGTTCAAGAAGCTTTTCGGGCCGGTCGATACGACGAAAGAAAGTCTGGACAAGGCGTCGGCGAGCGGGAAGGAGTTCGGCAAGTGGCTGGGCGGGTTGATCGTGACGGCGGCGGAGGCGGCAAAGCAGTTCGTAGACTTCGGCGCGAACATGATGCAAGGCTTGGTCAACGGCATCACGAACGGGATGAAATCGGTCAAGGATGCCATTTCAAACGTTGCGAGTTCGACGGTCGCATGGTTCAAGGAAAAGCTCGGCATTCACAGCCCTAGCCGCGTATTCGGTGAGCTGGGCGGGTTCATCGGGCAGGGGGCCGCGATCGGGATCGACGGCGAGCGGGTGCGTGTTGCATCGTCGGCCGCGCGACTCGCGGGCGTTGCTGCTGTCTCGTTCGGCGCGGCGACTGGCACCGGGTCCGCACTGGCCGGGGCTATGGAGCCGATGCAGAGCCCGGTTCGGGCCGAACAGTATCGACCGCTGATCGATCAGCGCGGGCCGCTCGCTGCGTCGGCCGCGTCGGCCGGGAGCGATCGCCAAGCAGGAGGGGGCGAGCCGAGCGTGCATCACTACACGTTCCACATCACCGCGCCATCAGGCAACGCCGACGATATCGAGGCGGCAGTGCGTCGAGCGCTGCAAGACGCCGAGCGTGAACGCCGGCGACGCGGTGGGTCGAGTCTTTCGGATATCGGGTGAGGGTGAGGCATGTTGGTTTCTCTCGGGCAGTTCGTTTTCAGTACGGAAATCGCGCCGTTCCATCAATTTCAACGTCAGCGGACGTGGAAGCACGCGAGCAATTCGCGCGTCGGCGCGCGCGACAGCACGCAATACGTCGGGCAGGGTGAGGACACGATCAGGATTGAGGGAATGATTGCGACCGGCGAAATCGGCACGCCGCTTTCGCTCGATATTCTCGAAGCGATGGCGAACGTGGGGGACGCGAACGTATTGGTCGATGGCACGGGCCGCATCTACGGTGCGTTCACCGTGGAGTCGCTGAACGAAACACACTCGTACTTCAACTTCCTTGGCGTGGCGCTAAAAATCGAGTTCGAGTTGACGTTGAAGGTCGCGGATAACGAGGCATTGGGCGCGACCGTCGACGGCGGCTCGCAAAACGAAAAAGCGGCGCCAGCGAATGGGAAGGTGGACACCGCGCCAATGTCGGAAGCGCCGCCGTACATCAAGACGGGCAAGGCGAAGCGTGCGAAGAAGGGGAAATAATGTCGACAAGACCGACACGGGAGAAATCGGCGGATGCGGGGCGCATCGTGCCGCAATGCGACTATTGGATCACGCTGGACGGGCGCGACATTTCCCGCAGCATCGCCCCGTATCTGATCTATCTGACGCTGAGTGAATCCCGCGCGGACGAAGCCGATAGACTCGATCTCGTGTTGGACGACACGCACGGCGATCTGGCGATACCCAAGCGCGGCGTCACGATAAAGCTGATGCTCGGGTGGGTCGGTCAACCGTTGGTCGACAAGGGCAGTTTCACGGTCGATGAAGTGGAGTTCCACGGCGCGCCGGATCAGATCACGATCAGCGCGCGGTCGGCGTCCATGACGGGAGCAATGCACGAACGCCGTGATAAAAGTTGGCATGCACAGACCATCAGCGCGATTGTGAAGGCGGTCGCGACGCGCCACAAAATGACGCCGGTTGTCGGTGAAGCGCTCGGCAAAATCAAAATCGATCATATCGACCAAACAGGCGAAAGCGACCTGTCATTTCTGACGCGGCTCGCGAAGCGATACGATGCGGTCATGACCGTGAAGGACGGACGGCTGTTGTTTCTGCCGATCGGTGCGGGCGCGACCGCGAGCGGTAAGCCGTTGCCGACGGTCCAGATCCGGCGATCGAGCGGCGACTCGTACCGCTATCATGTGTCGCAGCGCGAAAGCTATTCGTCCGTTCGTGCGCGCTGGCACTCATCGAAGAAAGGGCGCGCGCAGTCGGTCACGGTCGGCGGCGACAAAGGCAGCAGCGTGAAGCTATTGCCCGAAACCTACGCGACGCAGGCTGAGGCGACAGCCGCCGCAAAAGCGGAGTACACGCGCACGCAGCGCGGGCAGGCAACGTTCGACATTTCGTTGGCACTCGGGCGGGCCGATGTGTACCCGGAAATGCCCGCAACCGCGAAGGGGTTCAAGCCGGACATAGACGAAACGCCGTGGCTCGTGAAGCGCGTAACGTCCCGCCTGGACGGAAATGGCGGATTCACTACGTCGCTTGAAATGGAGATGCGCGACGATCCGACGACGAGTCGACACCGGACGCACTTTCGCAAGGGAGGAAAATAGAAAAAGCCCGCACGAGCGGGCTTTTTCTATTGCAGCGGATCGCGTCAGATGTGGAGAATGCGCACCGCGAGGAACCAGAGAACCCATTGCACGATTACGGCACCGGCAAGGTAGGCCGCTACGGTACGCGCTGGGCGACGACGCGAAAACAGGTAGAAGCCGAGCACCGCGAACAGGATCGGCGGGCCGAACAGGTACACGAACAGTTCGATCGTGGAACCTGCTGTTGCGCGGCACGCGTCGACGCCACCGCCACACGTTCCGGCCGGTGGCGTACACCAGTTCTTGATGACCGTGCATAGGCGAGAATCGACCGCAGACCATGAAATTACACTGACGAGTCCAGCAATCGCGAATCCGATCGTTCCCAAAAGACGCCGCATTATTTGATTTCCCAGAAAAGGATTTGCTTCGAATTCCGAAGGTCCGACCATCCCAGATGCGTGCCGGGCAGAAACTCCTGAAAGCCTATCACCCGGCTAAATGTCGCGATCGCATCAGGGGCGCTGCTCACGGTGAGACGCGACCCGTTCCACAGGTCAATGTGCCCGCCGCTCGCGTTGTCGCTCGATTCACCGTCACGCGACCAGTAGCGCGAAAACTGGATGATACCGGTGCGCCCCTTTACCTTCGATTCCCAATCTGCCCCGGTGATGTTTTCCGCTTTCGGCAGTCCGGCGAAGGGTTGATGTTGCAACCATTCTCCGAGTTCATCCGCGCGCGTCGCGGTCGCCTTGCCGTCGAGCATGATTCGACCGATAGTCGGCGAGCCGGACATGGGCTTAACCGTTTTCTGCGAAAACGACTTCATTTCCACGCCGACACGATGCAAGGTCACGCTCAGGCGGATAGCACACTGATTGTCGTAATCGGGGTTGTTGTATGGATTGCCGGAAGGGTAGGCATCCCAAAGTTCTTGAAACGTGATCGCCTTTACGGGGATCTCTTTCTGGGAGCCCGTCTGTTTGTTCGTGTCGATCTTGGTCGGTTTCGTGTGCGGCATCGATCATTCCCCGTGGTGCTTGGCGATCGCGTCGTCGCCCCAATGAACGGTATAGGAACCCGGATCGTCCCCGGTGTAGACGCGCGGCAATGTCCCGCTCGCGTCGAGACGGCCGAAATGCACGCGGCCGTCGGCCGTTTCGATGTAGTACGGCAAGCCTTCCACCTGATGCTCGGTCGCCTTCACTTGTTCATCGAAAGCGCCTTTCTTGACCGCTGCGACGCCGCCCGTGGCGGTCAGGCTCGATATCACCTTGCCGTGCCCTTCGATCATGTCGTCGCACCATGACTCGCCACAAAGCCCGGCAATGATTTTCGGCGGCTTCGGGCATCCGCACAGCACGATGTCCTGATCGAGCGCCGATTCGCCCGCCATGCTCATGCGATACGGCCCGCCTGATTTCGCGATGACGCCGGTTGCTTTGCAGGCAGCACAGAAGGCCGGGCCGCCGATCAACGCGACCTGATGCCCGTTCATGGTGATGGGTGGTCCACCGTGCGGCAGGACGTTGCCGCCGGTCGACAACGTATCCCCGACGACTGCGATTTTTCGCAACATGATTCAGCCCTTAGAAAATGCGGCTTCGGCGCGCAGCGCGTCAGCCTCTCTCAGTTTTGTTCGGATGATTCGATGAGGATTCTACCAATGCCGATCATCAGGGGGCCGTAACAGCCACGTGTAGCATCGCCCGACCCGGTCGGCTTCGGCCTGTGCTGCGTACCACATGGAAATCAAGACGACGGCACATGGAAACGTCACGGCCGTTCCGGTGCTGTCATTCCACCCGAATTCGCTGTTCCAGTAGCACGAGAAATAGCCGCCCGTCGGCATGGCGATACCGCGTGGTTCGAAGTAAAGGCGCGTGCGAACCATCGCGCGGAAATCAGCGTCGTGTCGCGGTAGTCCGCCGTCGAACGTCATGATCGCGGCGCGCTCATTGAAGAATTCCCACACGTTCGCGTCGTCGTCTTGCTGCATGATCGTCAAACAAATACTGTATGTTTATACAGTATCCGGAACGCGCGAACCGAAGTCAACGAGCGACGAAACGGTGGAGGGCGGGTGATGCGAGGCGTGCAGGCGATAGAAAGCGCGCCGCATGTGCGGCGTCCCCGGAATGGTCATGTTATTTCCCTATTTTCAGTTGCTTGAGCGGTGGCGGATCGCAAATTGTCTTACCTTTGCGATCCGAATCACTTCCGCCTGTACGCTGGTGGTCCGATTCCGGCCCACATCGGGCCGGATCGCCACATGCGCGGTAGTTCGACGGCCAGCAAACGCCAGCGCGCCAGCACGGCGGCAAACGTACCTTCGGACTTCGCGCGGCGAATTTTGTCCACGACGTTCCAGCCGCGAACGTAGAGCGCGAGACTCCGCTTGCTTGACAGGTGATGTGGCGAATGAACGCCGACCCATGCAAGCATTTCGTCGGGGGTTACGTCCGGTGCGGCCGGATCGGGATCGAGTGTGGCAACGACGGGAGTTTCTGCGGTGGTAGAAACACGCCCGATATCCCCGAGCGCTTCGAGCGCGAGCAGGCGCAGCATTTCAATGCGGTGCCAAGGGATCGGGGTGCGCCCAGCAAGGTAGTTGCGTACAGTGCGGGTGCAGCAGCGCAAACGGCGGGCGATTTCGGCGGTCGCTAGACCGTCGATCAGGTCGAGAAACTCCCGCAGCGTGCCGTGGCGTGTTTGGTCGGACACGGGGTATTTTGTAGGGCTGCGGAAAGGCGGCGGTAAACTATCGTAAACCCGCGTTCTTTGCTCAGACGAAACCCGTTTCGCAGCCGATAAATGACATCGGGGAAGTTAGCTTTCTGAC
>NZ_CAJPHP010000040.1:0-32431 GCF_905339975.1 Burkholderia sp. BCC1999
CCTTCGCAAGCGAGCCGCCGAATTTGCCGACCGCGGTCCGCGCGGCCGATACGATCACTACGTCCGTCATTTCCCTGTCCTCCAGGCCCGCACGACACGGCGCATCGTTACCGGCCCTGTTAAAAAAACTGCGGTGCACCGGACAGCGTGCGCCGCTGTCCGGTTTTCGTCAATCGCGCTGCAACACGTAGCGTCCCGGCGCCGGCTCGATCACCGGGAACTGCGCGGAACCGGCTTCGGCGGGCGGCGCCACCTTGCGGCCGCCGTACTGGTCGAGCCATTCGACCCACGTCGTCCACCAGCTTCCCGGCTGTTCGGCCGCACCGGCGAACCAGTCGTCCGCGGATTCGGGCAGGTCGCCGTCGTTGATCCAGTAGCTGCGCTTCTTCTTCGCCGGCGGATTGATCACGCCCGCGATGTGACCCGACGCGCCGAGCACGAATTTCAGCGGGCCCGACAGGATCGACGTCGATGCGTAGGCCGTCTGCCACGGCACGATGTGATCCTCGCGCGAACCGTAGATGAAGGTCGGCACGTCGATCAACGACAGGTCGACGGCGTCGCCGCACACGGTCAGCGCGCCCGGCTCGCGCAGCTTGTTCTCGAGATAGGTATTGCGCAGGTACCACGCGTACATCGGGCCCGGCAGGCTCGTCGAATCGCTGTTCCAGTACAGCAGGTCGAACGGCGCGGGCGTGCGGCCCTTCAGGTAGTTGTCGACGACGTAGTTCCACACGAGATCGTTCGGACGCAGGAACGAGAACGTGTTCGCAAACTCGACGCCGCGCATCAGCCCCGGTTGCGTGCCGTTCTTGCCGCCGATGGTCTGCTCGCGCATCTGCACGTGCGCCTCGTCGACGAACACGTCGAGAATGCCGGTGTCGCTGAAGTCGAGCATCGCGGTGAGCAGCGTCATCGACGCGGCCGGATGTTCGCCGCGCGCGGCGAGCACCGCGAGCGCGGTCGCGAGCATCGTGCCGCCGACGCAGAAACCGAGCGTGTTGATCTGCTCGCGTCCGCTGACCTGCTGCACGGCGTCGATCGCCGCGAGCAGCCCTTCGTTCATGTAGTCGTCCCACGTCTTGTGCGCGACCGATGCGTCCGCATTGCGCCATGAAACGAGGAACACCTGATGACCGTTCGACAACGCGTGCGCGACGAGCGAATTCTCGGGCTGCAGGTCGAGGATGTAGAACTTGTTGATGCACGGCGGGACGATCAGCAGCGGCCGCTCGAACACCTTGTCCGTCTTCGGCGTGTACTGGATCAGCTGGATCAGGTCGTTCTCGTAGACGACCGCACCTTCAGTACACCCGAGGTTCTTGCCGACCACGAACTGCGATTCGTCGGTCTGCGAAATCTTGCCGCGCTGCAGGTCGCCGAGCAGGTTCATCATCCCCTGCCGCAAGCTTTCGCCCTGCGTTTCGAGAATCGATTTCTGCGCGTCGGGATTGAGTGCGAGGAAGTTGCTCGGCGCGGCGGCGGCCGTCCATTGCTGGACCGTGAAGCGGATGCGCTCGCGCGTCTTCGGATCGGTCTGCAGCGAGTCGGCCAGTTCCTGCAGATAGCGCGCGTTGAGCAGATACCACGCCGCCGCAAATGCATGCGCGGGCGACGACTTCCACGCATCGCCGCTGAAGCGGCGGTCCTTCAGTTCGGGGGATTCGAGCTTCGCGGCCGCGGCCTGCTGCATCAGCGTCATGCAATCGCGAGCGTAGTCGGCCTGCAACGCCTGGAGCCGTTCGGGCGGAATCGCGGCGACCGGCAGTTTCAACCCCGCGAACGGCGACGCCATGCCACCCAGCCCCGCGAGGCCGCCGAGATCGGGCATCGACGGCATCTGGAACGGAAACGACGCAGGGAACTGGAATGTCGCGAACGGATTAACGGTGGCCGACGCAGTCGCGGCGCGCGCGGGATCCGCAAAACCGCGCCACGCGTTCAACCACGACTCGAACATCTGCTGCATCGGCTGGGCGGCCGGGTCGAAACCGGTGCTGCCCGCGGAAGTGCCCGCCTGAGCGGACGTCGACGAATTTTTCGATGCTGTCATTACCTGCCTTACCGGTGATTCGTGAGCGTCAATCGTGAAATCCTGCTCGCGCGCGGCGTGCCGGCTGCGAGCCGGGCCGTCATGCTCTGGAGAGGCGTCTCCAGATTCTGCCGCAGTGCGGTATTTTTATCATTATCGTTTTCCCCATGTGAAGCGCCAAGTCAAACCGCTGAACATTTCTGAACGGAGATAATCCGCGTGCAACAGGCTGGACAAGGGTTCCGGCGAAACATAAAACATTTTGTTTGGCTTGACTTCGGGATCTTTCATTCAGTTGCGCGTGCCGCGCCGCATTGCCGTCTAAATATCGAAATAACCCGATTTCGCGACGCAACAAACCCCGCGCGCATGCACATGCCGTCAATCGGCCAGCCAGATCGCCGCTGCCATGCGGCCCGTCACGCGATCGCGCCGGTACGAATAGAAGCGTGCATGTTCGGTGACCGTACAGGCCGTCCCGCCGCTCACGTGCACCACGCCCGCACGTGCGAGACGCAGGCGCGCGAGCGCGTAGAGATCGGCGAGAAACTTGCCGGGCGCGCCGTCGATCGCGACGAACGCGAGTCGGGTTTCATCATGCTCCGACTGCGGGGCCGTGTCGAGAAACGCGTCGCGCACGTCCGCGCCGACCTCGAATGCCTGCGGGCCGATCGCCGGCCCGAGATACGCATGCAGCGTGTCCGTCGCGCCGCCTGCGAGCGCCGCGACGCGTGCCGCGGTCTGCTCGACGATGCCGGCCGCGAGCCCGCGCCAGCCCGCATGCGCGGCACCGACCGCACGGCCCTGCGCGTCGCACAGCAGCACGGGCAGGCAATCGGCCACCATCACGACGCAGATTGCGCCGGCCCGGTCCGTGACGCTCGCGTCGGCCCGCACCGGCGCCGCAGCCGCGGGCGCCGCCGCGATCACCTCGTCCGCGCGGACGATTTCCGCGCCGTGAACCTGCTCGAGCCAGGCGGCGTTCGACTGACCGGCGAGGGCGAGCAAACGTGCGCGATTCGCGGCGACATGGGCCGGATCGTCACCGGTATGCAAGCCGAGATTCATCCCGCCCGGCAGCGCGTTTCCAGCCTGCCAGCGCCCGTACGGGCCTTCGCTCACGCCGCCGTCGCGCGTCGTGATCAGCGCACGCACGCGCGGCGACACCTGCCAGTCGGGCTGTACGCAGTCCTGCCACGTCAACGGCGTCAGGTTCGTCATCGGCACTCACGCCTCCTCATCATCGTCCAGGTACGGCTCGTCATCGTGATACTCGCCGCCGAAATCGTCATCGTCGTAGACACCATCGCCGTCGTCGAATTCCTCGTCGCCCTGCCCGAAGCCGAGCGCCGCGACGAGGGTGTTCATGTCGTCCGGCAGCGGGCAGCGCCACTGCATCGCCTTGCCCGTGACCGGATGCACGAGGCCGAGCCGCCATGCATGCAGCGCCTGTCGCGCGAACCCGTCCGGCAGCGGCGTGACCGAGCGCTTGCCGCGCGCCCGCCCGTAGACGGGGTCGCCGAGCAGCGGGTGCCCGGCGTGCGCGCAGTGCACGCGGATCTGGTGCGTGCGGCCGGTTTCGAGATCGCACTGGATTGCCGAAACCGGCTGACGTTGCCACAGACATGTGTCAACCGTGCGGAAATGCGTGCGGGCGGGCTTGCCCGACGCGCCCGTGACGACGGCCATGCGCGTGCGCTCGCGCGGATCGCGGCCGATCGGCGCGTCGATCGTGCCTTCCTCGGGCATCGTGCCCCACACGAGCGCGAAGTAGCGGCGCTTCACCGTGCGGGCCTGCAACTGGCGCACGAGGTCGGTCTGCGCGGCCAGTGTGCGGGCCACCACCATCAGGCCGGACGTTTCCTTGTCGAGCCGGTGGACGATGCCCGCGCGCGGCAGGCCGGCCGCCGCGTCGCCGTAGCGATACAGCAGCCCGTTGAGGATCGTGCCGCTCCAGTTGCCGGCGGCCGGATGCACGACGAGGCCGGCCGGCTTGTTGATCACGACGAGCGCATCGTCCTCGTAGATCACGTCGAGCGGCACGGGCTCCGGCGTGAACGCGAGCTGCTCGGGCAGCAGGTCGGGCACGAGCTCGATTTTCGCGCCGAGCGGCACCGGCTGGCGGATCTTCGCGGGCGCGCCGTCGACCAGCACGCGCTGCGCCTCGATCCAGCTCTGCAGGCGGCTGCGGGAGAATTCGGGGAACAGTTGGGCAAGCGCCTTGTCGAGGCGTTCACCTGCGAGCGACAGCGGCACTTCGACGACGCGCGGCGCATCGTCGACCGCCGCGGACGGCACGACGGGCGGCTGCATTGCGTCGCCAACCAGATCGTCATCGAGGGAATCCCCCGACGCAGCGTCGGCGAGCCGATCGCTTGGGCTATAATCTTCGCGATTTGGTGTGCCCGGCTGGGCATTCTGCGAACTTGAACGGGTCATTTAGACTGGGTCACCGAGACTTGAAGCTAGGACATGCGAGCATGATGAATTCGACCAAACGTACGGCCAGAACCGTCGCCGCCCGGGCTGCGGCGGTAGCGGCCGTGGCCCTCATCGCCGGCTGCCACGGCTTGCCGCAGAAGCAGGACGAGACGGCTACCTGGTCGAATAACAAATTATACTCAGAGGCCCAGGACGCACTGTCCGGTGGCGACTGGGGCAAGTGCGCGAAATATTTCGAATCGCTGCAAGGCCGCGATCCGTTCGGTCATTTCGCGCAGCAGGCACAGATCAACGTTGCATACTGCAACTGGAAGGACAACGAAGCGGCAGCCGCCGATCAGGCCGTCGACCGCTTCATCCAGCTCCACCCCGACCATCCGGATATCCCGTACGCGTACTACCTGAAGGGGATGATCCACTTCAACGACGATCTCGGCCTGTTCGGGCGCTTCTCCGGCCAGGACATGAGCGAACGCGATCCGCAGGCGCTGCGCGAGTCGTACGATGCGTTCAAGGTCGTCGTCGACCGCTTCCCGAAGAGCAAGTACGCGCCCGACGCGGCAGCGCGGATGCGCTACATCGTCAACGCGCTCGCGTCGCACGAAGTGCACGCGGCCGACTACTACTACCGTCGTGGCGCCTACGTGGCGGCGATCAACCGCGCCCAGCTCGCGATCAAGGATTACAAGGGTGCGCCGGCGATCGAAGACGCACTGCACATCATGATCCTGTCGTACAACAAGCTGGACCAGCCGCAACTCGCCGAGGACACGAAGCGCGTGCTCGCGGGCACGTTCCCCGACAGCCCGTACGTCACGGGCCATTCGCGCCCCGGCGCGAAGAAGTCGTGGTGGCAGTTCTGACGAACGCGCGACGCAACGTCCGTTGCACGAACAAAAAACCCGGCCATCGAGCCGGGTTTTTTATTGGCGCCGCACTCAGGTGCGGCGGGTGCGATACGCGCGGCCGAAGCCGCGCGTGTCGTCACATGCGTTTTTCCGAGCGGTGCTCGTCGAAGAAGTCCTGCACGACCGCGATCTCGCGGGTGCGCTTGAACGGCGGCAGGCTCTGCCAGATCCGGCGCCCGTAGGGCTTGTCGACGAGCCGCGTGTCGCAGATCATCAGCACGCCACGATCCGTCTCCGCGCGAATCAGTCGGCCTGCGCCCTGCTTCAGCGTGATCACGGCCTGCGGTAGCTGGTGCACGGCGAACGGGCTCAGGCCCTTCTTCGTCAGCGCGTCGAGGCGCGCGGCCAGCACCGGATCGTCCGGCGGTGCGAACGGCAGCTTGTCGATCACGACGAGCGACAGCGCGTCGCCGCGCACGTCGACGCCTTCCCAGAAACTCTGGCTGCCGACCAGGATCGCATTGCCGTACGCGCGGAAACGATCGAGCAGCTCGGTGCGGCTCGCATCGCCCTGCACGAGCAGTGGCGTGTTCCAGCCGCGCGATTCGATGACATCGCGCAACTTCGACGCGATCCGGTCGACCGCGCGCAGCGTCGTGCACAGCATGAACACGCCGCCGCCGGACGCCTCGATCGCCGGCAACGCGGCATCGAAGACGGCATCGGTAAACGCCGGCGAAGACGGCTGCGGCAGGTTGCGCGGCACGTACAGCAAACCTTGCGACTGGTAGTCGAACGGGCTCGCGAGCGTCATCGAGCGACGCGAACTGAGGCCCATCTGCGCCGCGTAGTGAGTGAAATCGCCGCGCACCGACAACGTGGCCGACGTGAACACCCATGCACGCGGGACGCCCGCACGCTGCTTCGCAAAGATCGGCGCGACCGACAGCGGCGTTTCATGCAGTTGCACGGTATGCGCGAACACCTCGACCCAGCGCACCTTCTCGTTCGGATCGCCGTCGGCGCTCGCCTTGTCGCCGGCCGCCGCCGCATCGGCCTTCGCGGCCGCTTCCGCCGCACCGGGCGCGACCCAGCCGGCCAGCAGATCCTGCAGCTCGCGCGCGCGCCGCAGGCACGCGCCGAGCGATTCCGCGCGTTCCGCCTGGCTCGCGAGCGCCGACGCGAGCGCATCGAGCGCAACGTCGAGCGCGTCGAGCGCGCCGAACATCGGGTGATCGTCGCCGAGTTGCGCGAGCGACATGCGGACGATCTGGTCGTTCGCGAACGCGAGGCGCAAGTCGCGCGCCGCACGTTCGAGATCGCCGCCGAGCTTCACCCACTCGACCGCGTCGCGCGCATGGCCCAGGCCTTCGGCCACCGTGTCGCGTGCGAGTTCGAGGATCTGCGTGGTCGACAGCGTCTCGCCGAAGAACAGCGTCGCCGTCTCCGGCAGCTGGTGCGCCTCGTCGAAGATGACCGTGTTCGCATTCGGCAGCAGCTCGGCCATCCCGGTGTCGCGCAGCATGATGTCCGCGAAGAACAGGTGATGGTTGACGACGACGACGTCGGCCTGCTGCGCCTCGCGCCGCGCCTGCATCACGAAGCATTCCTTGTAATGCGGGCATTCCTGGCCGAGGCAGTTGTCGCGCGTCGACGTGACCATCGACCACACGGGTGCCGTTTCCGGCACGCTCGCAAGCTCGGCCTTGTCGCCGCTCTTCGTGATCTTCGCGAAGCGGACGATTTCCTGCAGATACGCGGTGTCCTGCCGCGACGGCAGACGGCCGTTGTCGGCCGTGCGTTGCAGGTAGTAATGGCACAGGTAGTTCGACCGCCCCTTGAGCATCGCCACCGACACCGGCACCGCGAGCGCGTTGCGCACGGTCGGGATGTCGCGCTGGAACAGCTGGTCCTGCAGGTGTTTCGTGCCGGTCGACACGATCACCTTGCCACCCCACAGCATCGCGGGCACGAGATACGCATAGGTCTTGCCGGTACCCGTACCAGCTTCGACGATCAGCGTGTTGTCGGCCGCGTCGTTATCGGATTCGGCTGACGTGGCGCCGTCCGCGCCCGGTTCGGCCGCCTTGTCGCCGTCGCCGAGGCGGCGCGCCGGCCGTTTGCGGGTTTCGAATATCTCGGGCTCGGGCATCCGGCGCGCGGACGCTTCCATCGCGGACGCGACTGCCCGCGCCATCTCGATCTGGGACGTACGCGGCCGATAGCCGTCGAGCGCGCGCGCCAGCAACCCGCCTTCGCCGAAGATCGTGTCGAGTTCGTCGACGCGCTTGCGGCTCAGCTCGAAGGTGCCTTCGGGCGCACGAACGCGCCCGGCGGACGATGTGTCACGCCGGGCATCGGGGGTGGCTTCAAGCGGTGAATTCAAGGCAAGCGTTCCTGTGTCCAGCGCCCTGGCGGCGCCGGCGCTTGCCAGGCCGCGCTCAGGCGCGCTTATCCGGTTCGAGCTGCGATTGCAGCAGAATGATTTTGTCCTTGGCTGCCAGCTTTTCCTTCTTCAGCCGGTGCAGCGTGATGTCGTCGATGTCGGAGTGTCCTTCCTTCAGCTCGATCTCCCGAGCGAGCTGCTGGTGCTGCTCCTGCAATGCAGCCAAACGGTTGTGCAATTCCTGCTGCTGTTCCGTGGGACGGTTTTGCATAGTTGCCTCCTCATCGAAGCAGCGCGGCGGCTGGCGTGCCGACGCGCCCGAGACTGATCCCGATCAATCCAACACGTTACTGCCCCTGCTGCTGTTGCTGCTTGGCCTTCTCGGCCGCTTCCTGCTGACGCCGCTCGACATCGGCCTTGTGCTGCGCGGCTTCCTTCTGCTTCTGCTCGTAGCGCGTGGCGTTGTCCGCCCGCTCCTGCGCCTTCTGCGCCGCCTGCTGGTGCGCCTGGTCGAGCTTGCGCTGGAAGTCGCCCTGCTTCTGGTCGTATGCCTGCTTGCTCGCGGCACGTTGCGGCCCTTCCGCACCGCGCTGCGCCTGCTTCAGTGCATTCTGCTCCTGCTTGTCGCGGAACGCAGCCGCGTTCGCCGCGTCGTTCGCCGCCCGCTGCGGCGCTTCCGCTGCGTTCTGCGCCTGCTTCAGCGCCTGCTGCTGGTCGCGCTGCTGCGCGCGCACCGCACGCTGCTCGTCGTTGAGTGCGAGTTGCTCCTGGCGGATGCTCGCGCGCTCGTCGCGCATCTGGTCGCGCGCCTTGCCGAGACAGTGATTGACGAAGAATTTGCTGTAGCAATCGTGCTCGGCCACCGCATAACGATAATCGTTTTCCGCGGTGCGTTGATTGAGCACTTTTTGACGGGCGTCGAAATCCGGTGCGGCGGAGGCTGCACCGGGCACGGCCGCGACGGCGTCCGGCGCGGTTGCGCCCGAGGCCTGCGCGAACGCGCCGGAAGGCCCGGCAGACAAAGCCGCGGCGAGCGCTGCGCCGAGCGCGACGAGAGAAATTCGGGAAGTTGGCAACGTCGTAGGAAAGCTGCGGGACATGTGTCAAATTCTATCACCCCCGGCTGGACGCTCCGCCATTTATGGCAAAATGCCCCGCTTCACTCACCCGCGGCATCTGGCCCGTCGGGCCCGCCATGTAGCCCGCCGCTTCGGGCCTGCCGGCCCGCGCCGCGATTTCAGCAGGCAGATCATTCACGACATGACGGAAACCGTAGCACTCAAGATCGTACAGCGCATCGCCACCGAACTGTCCGTCCAGCCGCGCCAGGTCGCGGCGGCCGTGCAACTCCTCGACGAAGGCTCGACCGTTCCGTTCATTGCCCGGTACCGCAAGGAAGTGACCGGCAACCTCGACGACACGCAGCTGCGCCAGCTCGAGGAACGTCTCCTGTATCTGCGCGAGCTCGAGGATCGCCGCGCGACGATCCTGTCGAGCATCGACGAACAGGGCAAGCTGACGGACGAGCTGCGCGCCGCGATCGATACGGCCGACAGCAAGCAGGTGCTCGAAGACCTTTACCTGCCGTACAAGCCGAAGCGCCGCACGCGTGCGCAGATCGCCCGCGAGGCCGGCCTCGAGCCGCTCGCGCAGGCGCTGCTCGCGAATCCGCTGCTCGACCCGCAGGCCGAGGCGGCCGCGTATGTCGACGCCGACAAGGGCGTCGCCGACGTGAAGGCCGCGCTCGACGGCGCGCGCGACATCCTGTCCGAACAATTCGGCGAAACGGCCGAGTTGCTCGGCAAGCTGCGCGACTACCTGCACAATCAGGGCGTCGTGTCGTCTGCCGTCGTCGAGGGCAAGGAAAACGAGGAAGGCGAGAAATTCCGCGACTATTACGACTACGCGGAAACGATCAAGACCGTGCCGTCGCACCGCGCACTCGCGCTGTTCCGCGCCCGTAACGCGGGCGTGCTGACGGTCAAGCTCGGCCTCGGCGAAGAGCTCGACGCGCAGGTGCCGCATCCCGGCGAGGCGATGATCGCGCGCCATTTCGGCATTGCGAACCAGAATCGTCCGGCCGACAAATGGCTTTCGGACGTCTGCCGCTGGTGCTGGCGCGTCAAGGTGCAGCCGCATATCGAGAATGAACTCCTCACGCAGCTGCGCGAAACGGCCGAAACCGAAGCGATCCGCGTGTTCGCGCGCAACCTGAACGATCTGCTGCTGGCCGCGCCGGCCGGCCCGAAGGCCGTGATCGGTCTCGACCCCGGCCTGCGCACGGGCGTGAAGGTCGCGGTCGTCGACCGCACCGGCAAGGTGCTCGCCACCGACACGATCTACCCGCACGAGCCGCGCCGCGACTGGGACGGCTCGATCGCGAAACTTGCGCGCATCGCCGCGCAGACGCAGGCCGAACTCATCAGCATCGGCAACGGCACCGCCTCGCGCGAAACCGACAAGCTCGCGAGCGAACTGATCGCGAAGCACCCGGAATTGCGCCTGCAGAAGATCGTCGTGTCGGAAGCCGGCGCGTCGGTCTACTCGGCGTCCGAGCTCGCGGCGAAGGAATTCCCCGACATGGACGTGTCGCTGCGCGGCGCCGTGTCGATCGCACGCCGCCTGCAGGATCCGCTCGCCGAGCTCGTGAAAATCGAGCCGAAGGCGATCGGCGTCGGCCAGTACCAGCACGATGTGAACCAGCGCGAACTCGCACGCTCGCTCGACGCGGTCGTCGAGGATTGCGTGAACGCGGTCGGCGTCGACGCGAACACGGCATCGGCCCCGCTACTGGCGCGCGTGTCCGGCCTGAACGCGACGCTCGCGCGCAACATCGTCGACTACCGCGATGCGAACGGCCCGTTCCCGTCGCGCGAACACCTGCGCAAGGTGCCGCGCCTCGGCGACAAGACCTTCGAACAGGCCGCCGGCTTCCTGCGCATCAACGGCGGCGAGAACCCGCTCGACCGCTCGTCGGTGCACCCGGAGGCCTATCCGGTCGTCGAACGGATGCTCGCGAAGATCAGCAAGCGCATCGACGATGTGCTCGGCAACCGCGACGCCCTGTCGGGCCTGTCCCCGACGGAGTTTGTCGACGAACGTTTCGGCCTGCCGACCGTGCGCGACATCCTGTCCGAGCTGGAGAAACCGGGCCGCGATCCGCGCCCCGAATTCAAGACCGCGACGTTCCGCGAAGGCGTCGAGAAGGTGTCGGATCTCGTGCCGGGCATGACGCTCGAAGGCGTCGTGACGAACGTCGCCGCGTTCGGTGCGTTCGTGGATATCGGCGTGCACCAGGACGGCCTCGTCCACGTGTCCGCGATGTCGACGAAGTTCATCAAGGACCCGCACGAAGTCGTGAAGGCCGGCCAGGTCGTCAAGGTGAAGGTGCTCGACGTCGACGTGAAGCGCCAGCGCATTGCGCTGACGATGCGCCTCGACGACGACGCGGCAGCGCCCGGCATGGCGTCGCGCAGCAGCCAGGATCGCGGCACCGCGGGGCGCGGCGCGGCCCGTCCGCAGCGTTCGCGCGAGCCGGAACCGGCCGGCGCGATGGCCGCGGCATTCGCAAAGCTGAAGCGTTGAGCACGCGAAAGCCGCTGACAGAAAAAAGCCCGCCGAAACGCGGGCTTTTTTATTGCGTCGACGCGCGGGTTCGAAAATCGCGATGAAAACCGGATAGGTGCATTTTCGTCACCATTTCCCTGCTTCCAGTCGGCGAATTAAATAATTCGCACTGCAGCATGCATTTTCTTGACGCTTTGAATACCGCACATAAAATAAATTCGCAGACGGTATTCCAACGTCTTCAATAAGCGAAGCGAACTCTCCGCTCGGCAACCGGCTTCCTCTCGGCGCTCATACGCGCCGCGCGTTTCAGGCCTCCCGTCTTTCATTGCCACTTTCTGAAGTCGATTCGCGGCGAATCACATCCGGAATATGTGCCCGGCGGCAAGCCGGCGCATATTCGCAAAAATGGATCGGGGAATCATGAAAGCAGATGATCTGGAAACCGAACTGGGCACCTTGCGCATTCCCGTGTTCGATGTGCCGTGGGCCGGTGCCTGTTCACCGCACGTCGAGCGGATCGAATCCCGCATGCTCGAATGGGCCGACGCATACGGCCTGCTCGTCTCCGACGCCCATCGGGAGCGCGTCGTACGTACCCGCTACGGCTGGCTCGCCGCGCGCTGCTACCCGAACGCCGATCCACCTCTGCTGCAGGCGCTTGCCGATTACTTCGTGTGGTTCTTTCTCGTCGACGATCTGTTCGTCGATCGCGTGGAGCCGGTCGGCCCCGATACGCTGCGCAACCTGACCGCGATGATCGACGTACTCGACTACGCCCGTACGGGCCCCGAGCCGGTCTACGGCGAGCGCGCCTGGCTCGACGTGTGTCAACGCCTGCGTGCGCGCCTGTCCGCCGAGCATTTCGCGCGCTTCGCGCAAGGCATGCGCCTGTGGGCCACCACGGCCGGATTGCAGATCCTCGGACACCTGAAAGTCGAGCCGGTCGCCGTGCCGCAGTACGAGACGATCCGGCGCCACACGAGCGGCATGAATCCGTGCCTGGCACTGGCGGACGTGGCCAACTCCGGCGCCGTCCCACCCGACACGTTTCACCGCCCGGAGATCCAGGCACTGTGCAGGCACGCGAACAATATCGTCTGCTGGAGCAACGACATCCAGAGTATCGGGATCGAAGCGCGTCAGCCAGGCCAGTTCCGGAACATGGTGATGGTCCACGCGTCGCGCGGTCATTCGCTGCAGACCGGCATCGACTACACGGCCGCCCGCGTGCGCGCCGAGATCGGCGAGTTCGTACAGTGCGCCGATGCGCTGGTGCCGCACGCCGACACGCGCGTGCGCGGCCTCGTCGACGGCTACCGATACTGGATACGCGGCTATCTGGATTGGGTGGCGCGGGATACGCAGCGCTATGCGGCTGCGTTCGCGGCAAGCGATGCGGACGATCGCAGCCTGATCGCGCTGTCGGAGAACGCGGCGCGCGGCTGAACAGCCTGCGCGCCGCGCACGGTCAGATCTCGATCTTCGTGCCGAGCTCGACGACGCGGTTCGCCGGAATCGAGAAGAAGTCGGTCGGCTTCGCCGCGTTCTGGTGCATCCACGCGAACACGCGCTCGCGCCAGATCGACATCCCGGGCAGATGGGTCGGCACGACGGTTTCACGCGCGAGGAAGAACGACGTGTCCATCAGCTCGAACGTCATGTCGTGGGTCCGGCCGAACTCCTCGAGCACGGCCTTCACGTCCGGCGTCTCGTTGAAGCCGTACTCGGCCCTGACGATGTACAGCCCGCCGCCCGCATCACGCGAGGTCTGGCGCTTGTCGTCGCGCACGTAAGGAATGTCGCGCGTGACGAACGTCAGGAAAATGGTCCGCTCGTGCAGCACCTTGTTGTGCTTCAGGTTGTGCAGCAGGCTGACGGGCACGAGCTTGTCGTTGCCGGTCAGGTAGATCGCGGTGCCCGACACGCGATGCGGCGGATGCGCGAGCAGCCCCTGCAGGAACGGCTCGAGCGGAATACCGTCGGCGGCCGTGCGCTCCTTGACGATGTGACGCCCCTTGTACCACGTCATCAGCAGGAAGAACAGCAGCGCGCCAATGCCAAGCGGCAGCCAGCCGCCCTGCGCGACCTTCAGCAGGTTGGCGCCGAAGAAGCCGAGGTCGATCGCGAGGAACACCGCGATGATCGCGCCGACCAGCAGCCGGTTCCAGTTCCACACCTTCACCATCACGACGCATGCGAGCACGGTCGTGATCACCATCGTCGCCGTCACCGCGATGCCGTACGCGGCCGCGAGGTTGTCGGAGCTCTTGAAGCCGACCACGATGCAGAGGATCACGAACAGCAGCAGCCAGTTCACGACCGGCACATAGATCTGGCCGATCGCGAGCTCGGACGTGTGCAGCACCTTCATGCGCGGCACGTAGCCGAGCTGGATCGCCTGCGACGTCAGCGAATAGGCGCCCGAGATCACGGCCTGCGACGCGATCACGGTCGCGACCGTCGACAGCACCACGAGCGGCAGCAGCCCCCATTCGGGCGCCAGCAGGAAGAACGGGTTTTCGATCGCCTTGGGATTCTGGATCAGCAGCGCGCCTTGGCCGAAGTAGTTCAGCACGAGCGACGGCATCACGAGCCCGTACGCGGCGATCCGGATCGGCTTCGCACCGAAGTGGCCCATGTCCGCGTAGAGCGCTTCCGCACCGGTCAGCACCAGCACGACCGAGCCGAGCACGACGTAGGCCTGCAACAGGTGGTCAGCCATGAACGACGCCGCGTAATACGGGTTGATGGCCGCCATGATGCCCGGCACGCGCACGATGTGGTACACGCCGAGCGCCGCGATCACGATGAACCACAACACCATGATCGGGCCGAACAGCTTGCCGACCAGCGCGGTGCCGTGACGCTGGATCCAGAACAGCGCGATCAGGATCACGATCGTGATCGGCAGCACGAGGTGGGACAGGTGAGGTGTCGCGATTTCGAGACCTTCGACCGCCGACATCACCGAGATCGCCGGCGTGATCACCGCGTCCCCGTAGAACATGCACGCGCCGAAGATCCCGAGCGCCATCAGCGCACCCGCGACGCGGGTTTTCGAGTCGAGCGGCCGCAGCGACAGCGCCATCAGCGCGAGCACGCCGCCTTCGCCGTTGTTGTCGGCCCGCATCACGAACAGTAGGTACTTGACGCCGACCACCAGGATGATTGCCCAGAACAGCAGCGAGATCACGCCGAGAATCGACCCTTCGGTGAGCGGAATGCCGTGTGCGGGGCTGAACGCCTCCTTCAGCGAATACAGCGGGCTGGTGCCGATGTCGCCGAACACGACGCCGATGGCTGCTATCGCTAGCGCCCGCATCGAGTGTTGTTGCGTCGAATGCGGCGCATGTGCGGCGTCGGTCGCGTGGATCGTGTCGTTCATATGAAGCGTAATAATCGGGTCCGGGTCGGACAAAACGAGCGCTATTCTACTCGCGCCCCCGTGAAACGCCGCCCTGCTCTGTTGCCGTGGAACCACGTGATCCACGCTGCGCATGCAATTCGGCGCGAGCTGTGGCAGGGCTGCCATCATAGCCGGGGCCGCGCCGTCTGCCTACCCGATCCTCCGATTGCACCGCTCGGCGCACCCGGCGCCCCAATGAAAAACGGCGCCGCAAGCGGCGCCGTACCAGGCTTTCCTTCGATCGGCCGGGCGCTTACGCGCCCGATCCGTCGCGCTGCGCGCGACCGCGCTTGATCCACGCCTCGAGGTTGTGCGGACGCACCGTGTCCCACTCCTCGAACGGCTGATGAATCCACGGATTCGTCGGCAGAAACTGCGTGTGATAGTCGGGCTTGACCTTCGAGCACCCCTTGTACCAGAGCACGGCCGAGCGCACGGCCGTCACGGACGGGTAACGCTCCTTCAGGTGCTCCTGCACACGCGCGAGCGTGACACCCGAATCGACGAGATCGTCGACCAGCAGCACGTTGCCCGCGAGGTTGCCGCGCGTCATCGTGATGTACTGCGCGATGTCGAGCTCACCCTGCTCGGTGCCGGCCGCTTCGCGGTACGAACTCGTCGCGAGGATCGCGAGCGGCACGTCGTAGATGCGCGACAGCTGGTCGCCGACGCGCAGACCGCCGCGCGCGAGGCACAGGATCTGGTCGAACTTCCAGCCCGAGGCGTGCACCTGGAGCGCGAGCAGCTCGATCAGACGGTGATACTCGTCCCAGCCTACCCACAGGTTCTTGTCGTCGTTGCGCGGATCAGTCATCAAGTCTGCCGCCGTCATCGTGATTTGCTGCGTCATCTGAAAATTACACCTTGAACGGATGGCGGAGCAGGATCGTTTCGTCGCGGTCCGGGCCCGTCGACACCATGTCGACCGGCACGCCAGCCACTTCCTGGACACGGGACAGGTACGCCTGCGCGTTCGCCGGCAGCGCATCCCACGTATTGATGCCGACCGTGCTTTCCTTCCAGCCCGGGAACGTTTCGTATACGGGTTCGCAACGCGCCACGTCGGCTGCGCCACGCGGCAGGATGTCCGCATCCTTGCCGTCGATCTTGTAGCCAACGCACAGCTTGACTTCGTCGAGGCCGTCGAGCACGTCGAGCTTCGTCATGCACAGACCCGACACGCCGTTGATCTGGATCGAGCGGCGCAGCGCGGCTGCGTCGAGCCAGCCGGTGCGGCGCGGACGGCCGGTGACCGAACCGAATTCCTTGCCGACGTTCGCGAGCGTGACGCCGATCTGGTCCTGACGCTGCGGATTGTCCGCATCGTACAGTTCGCTCGGGAACGGGCCCGAACCGACACGCGTGCAATACGCCTTCGTGATGCCGAGGATGTAGTTGAGCTTCTGCGGACCGACGCCCGCGCCAGCCGACGCCGCACCCGCGACGCAGTTGCTCGACGTGACGAACGGATAGGTGCCGTGATCGATGTCAAGCAGCGTGCCTTGCGCGCCTTCGAACAGCAGGTTCTGGCCCGCATTGTTCGCGTCGTACAGGCGACGCGACACATCGGCCACCATCGGCTTCAGGCGGTCGGCATAGCCGAGCATCGTGTCGAGCGTTGCCTGGAAATCAACGGCCGCGCCACCCAGGTATTGGGTCAGCACGAAGTTGTGGAAATCGAGGTTTTCGCGCAGGCGGTCGGCGAAGGTCTTCGCGTCGAACAGGTCCTGCACGCGCAGCGCGCGGCGGCCAACCTTGTCTTCATACGCAGGGCCGATGCCGCGGCCCGTCGTGCCGATCTTGCCCGCGCCCTTGCGCGCTTCACGCGCCTGGTCGATCGCGATGTGGTACGGCAGGATCAGCGTCGTGGCTTCGGAGATGAACAGACGGTCGCGCACGTTCACGCCGGCTTCTTCGAGCTCGCCGATTTCCTTGAACAGTGCTTCGGGGGACAGGACGACGCCGTTGCCGATGTAGCAGGCGACGCCTTCACGCATGATGCCCGACGGAATGAGGCGCAAGATCGTTTTCTTGCCGCCGATGATGAGGGTGTGGCCGGCGTTGTGACCGCCCTGGAAACGCACGACGCCCTGAGCGTGGTCCGTCAGCCAGTCGACGATCTTGCCCTTGCCTTCATCACCCCATTGCGTTCCCACGACGACGACATTGCGCCCGGGAGTCACGTTCACTGCGCTGGCAGACATGTTGATTCGTTAGCTGGTTAAAAACGTATTCTACCTATGTTCGCGGGCGATTCCGAATTTTTCCGTTTCGCTTCAACGATATGCACGCCGAAGCACGGCCCGCGAACGCCTGTTTAGCGGGGTTCGACCACCCATGCGCCGTCGCGCTCGACGAGCGAACGATCGCATGCGAACTCGTCGAGCACGTGGTCGTGGCCCGGCAACGCCTGGATCACGACCTCGCCCGCGTCGCGCAGCGCGGCGACGGCCGCGCCCAGTGCGTCGTCCTGCGCCCACGGCGCGAGAATCGCGGTGCCGCGCGCCTCGACCGGCGAAATCCGCGCGAGTTCGCGCAGGTCGAGCGAGAAGCCCGTTGCCGGTCGCGCACGGCCGTACGCCTGCCCGACGTGGTCATAACGCCCGCCGCGCGCGATCGCGTTCGGCACGCCGTCGATGTACGCGCTGAACATTGCGCCGCTGTGGTACGCATAGCCGCGCAGATCGGCGAGGTCGATCGCCACTTCCGCGCCCTTCGCCTGTGCGGCGAGCTGCGCCAGATCGTCGAGCGCCCGCGTGATTTCGGGCAGCACCGGCAGACGCGCACGCGCCTCGGCGAGCACGCTCGCGTCGCCGTAGAGGCTCGGCAGCGCGCGCAGCGCGGCGCGCGTATCGGCGCCGAGATCGTCGGTGAGTTCGTTCAGGAGCGGCACGTCCTTGCCCGACAACGCGTCGTACAGCGACTCGCCGCGCTCGGCGGCCTGCGCGTCGCGTGCGAGCAGCGCCGCGAGCACGCCCGCATGACCGAGGTCGAGACGGATGCGCGACAGGCCCGCGAGATGCAGCGCGTCGAGCATCAGCTGCTGGATCTCGAGATCGGCTTCCAGCCCGGCATGCCCGTAGATTTCCGCGCCGATCTGGATCTGCTCGCGCGTTGCGTGCAGGCCGCGCGGACGCGTATGCATCACGTGGCCCGCGTAGCACAGGCGCGTCACACCCTGGCGGTTCAACAGGTGCGCGTCGATCCGTGCCACCTGCGGCGTGATGTCCGCACGCAGGCCGAGCGTGCGGCCCGACAGCTGGTCGACCAGCTTGAAGGTGCGCAGGCGCAGGTCAGTGCCGCCGCTCGTCAGCAACGACTCGAGATACTCGAGCAGCGGCGGCATCACCATTTCGTAGCCGTACGAACGGAAGCGGTCGAGCAGCCTGCGGCGCAGCTCCTCGATCTTGCGCGCTTCCGACGGCAGTACGTCGGCGATATTCTCGGGAAGTAACCAGGTCGACATCGGTACGGTCCTACGACGGGAAACGGCGCGCGCCACGCGCGCCGCGAGTTGAATCGGAACTTCGGAATCGGGCGGGACGAACGGCGGATGCGCCGTTCGGATCAAGTGGCGAGCAGCAGCAGCACGAGCCCGAGCACCATCACGATCAGCCCGCCGATCCGGATATGATGCGGCGGCCGCTCAGCTATTCTACGAAACGTGTCGCGCCAGGCGACGGGAAACACGAAGGGGAACGCCCCCTCGATGATCAGCATCAGCGCTACTGCGAGCAACAACGAGCCAGCCAGGTCCATGCGAGCGACGGCGCCGCTCGACGCGGCGCCCCAGGGTCAGTGTTTGCGGGGAGCAGGTGCCGCCGGTGCGGCACCGCCCGTCGGGCTGCGCATGAAGCGGAAGAACTCGCTGTCGGGATCGACGACGATGATGTCGTTGCGCTTGAACGTATTCCGGTAGGCCTGCAGGCTCGCGTAGAACTGATAGAACTGCGGATCGCGGCCGAACGCATCGGCGGCGATCGTCGCGGCTTTCGCGTCGCCCTCGCCCTTGATCGTCTGCGCGGACTTGTACGCGTTCGCGAGCACGGCCTGCTGTTCGCGCTCGGCGTCGGCCTTGATCTGCTCGACGTCGGCCGCGCCTTCCGCACGCACCTGCGCGGCCTGATCGCGCAGCGCGCCGATCATCCGTTGATAGACGGCATCCGTCTGCGCGGCCGGCAGGTCGACGCGCGTCAGCTGGACGTCGACCACGTCGACGCCGAAACCGGCCGCCTTCGCCTTGGCCGCGTCGCGGGCCGCATCGGCGATCGCACGCTGGCCGCCAAGGGCGTCGTCGAGCGCGCGCTGGCCGAACGCATCGCCGAGCGCACTCTTCAGCACGCCGGCCAGGCGTTCGGTGGCCGCTGCCGGGTCGCCGCCGGTCGCGGTGAAATACTTCATCGGATCGCTGATCCGGTACTTCACCGCATACGCGACGAGCAGGTCGTGTTTGTCTTGGGTCGCCAGCTGCAGCGGATCGGACGACTCGAGCGACTGCAGGCGCGTGTCGATCAGCGTGGCCGTCTGCAACGGCGGCGGCAGCTTGAAGTGGATGCCCGGGCCCGCGAGTTCGGGCTGCGCGCCGTCGCGGCCCGACAGCACGGCCGCATGGCGCGGATCGACGGTCAGGACCGTCGAGGACGCCGCGAAGGCAACGATCACGATTGCGACGACGAGCGCAATGATTCGGTTCATGTTCTGCGCTCCCCGTTACTTCGTATCGTCTTCGCGCGAACGGCTGCGAAACGCTTCGCGCGATCGCAGCACGTCGACACCCGACGCCGCGGCTGCCGGTGCGGCGCTCGCGGGTACGGCCGCAGCCGCGGCCGGCGCGACGGCTGCCGGTGCCGACGCCGCATCGGGCGCGGACGCACCGGTGGACGCCGCGGCATTTTGCCGCCCCTGTTCGACGAGCTTGTCGAGCGGCAAGTACACGACGCTGTTGCCGCCCTTGTTGCCGACGAACACCTTCGTCGCGTTCGAATAGATTTCCTGCATCGTCTCGAGGTACATCCGCTCGCGGATCACCGCAGGCGCCTTCGAGTACTGCGCATAAACCTGCTTGAAGCGATCGGCATCGCCCTCGGCTTGCGTGACCACGCGATCGGCATACGCCTTCGCTTCGTCGACGAGCTTCGCGGCATCACCCTGCGCCTTCGGCAGCAGGTCGCTTGCATAGGCCTGCGCAGCACGCTTCGCGGCCTCGCGCTCGTCGCGTGCCTTCGCGACTTCGGCGTATGCGGCCTGCGTCTGCTCGGGTGCCGCGACGTTCTGCATCGTGACGGCCGTCACCTCGAGCCCCGACTGGTAGCGGTCGAGATCGCGCTGGATCGCCGTGGACAGCTGCTCGCGCAGCGCGTCACGGTCCTGGTTCAGCATGTCGGCCGCGCTGCGCGTGCCGACGATCGCGCGTACCGCGGCCTGTGCGGCCTGCGAGACGCTGCGTTCGGGATCGACGCTGCGGAACAGGTAATCGGTGGCGGAACGGATCCGGTACTGGACGATGAAACGGACGTCGACGATGTCGGCATCGCGCGTCAGCATGGCTGCTTCCTTCACGTTCGCGAGACGCACGACGTTGTTGCGGCCGATCTCGATCGAGCGGACCTGCGACGTATCGACGATTTCGTGCGACGCGAACGGATACGGCGCGCGCCAGTGCACGCCCTGGCCGACCGTGCCCGACAGCTTGCCGAGCTGCAGCACGACGCCCGTCTGACCTTCCTGCACGACGAACAGCCCGCTGCCCGCGTAGACCGCGACCAGCACGCCGATCACGATGCCGACGCCGACTCGCGCAGCGCGGCCGTTGTCAGGACGGAAGCCGTTGCCGCCCTTGCCGCCGAACAGGCCGCTCAGACGCCGGTTGAAGTTGCGCCACATCTCGTCGAGATCGGGCGGACCATCGCCGTCACCGCCTTGCGGACGCTTCGATTCGTTCGGACGCGGACGGGATCCGTCTTTGCCATTGCCTTCGCCACGTCCCCAGCGGGGATCGTTGATCGACAGCAAGGCGCGCATCCGCCGCCAGGTACTCCGCTCGTTGTATTCGTTCACCAGAGTTTGTTCACCAGATAAGACGCCGGCGAACCGGCCGGGACCGGTTAGCGCCCGTGTTCGGAAATCGTGTGGTCTTCGTGTGGTTCAGCGGGTGCGCCGTCGAGCGCGCCGCTGGGTAACGTCGCGCTGGAGAGGTGTTCCGCGGAGGCGATTTCGGCGATGGCGGCACGCAACGTATCAAGACCCTGACCGGTGCGCGCGCTCAAAAAGACGCGCGAAATATTACCATATTCGTCCCGCTCGACCGCGTCGCCGCGGGCCGCCAGCTCGGGCACGGCGTCGATCTTGTTGAACACCAGCACCTGCCTGATCGTGTCCGCGCCAATCTCGTGCAGCACGCCGTTGACCTGCTCGATCTGCTCGAGCCTGACCGCGCTCGACGCATCGACCACGTGCAGCAGCAGATCCGCGTGGATCGTTTCCTCGAGGGTCGCGCGGAATGCCGCGACGAGCTGGTGAGGCAGCTCGCGGATGAACCCGACCGTATCCGACACGACGATCTGACCGACCTCGTCGCCGAGGTACACGCGCCGCGACGTCGTATCGAGCGTGGCGAACAGCTGGTCGGCCGCGTAGGCCTGCGCTTTCGTCAGCGCATTGAACAGCGTCGACTTGCCCGCGTTCGTGTAGCCGACGAGCGACACCGACATCGTGCCGCTGCGCGCGCGCTGCCGACGCTGCGTGCTGTGCTGCCGGCGCAGCCGGTCGAGCCGCGACTTCAGCATCTTGATGCGTTCGCCGATCAGCCGGCGGTCGGTTTCGAGCTGCGTTTCGCCGGGGCCGCGCAGGCCGATACCGCCCTTCTGCCGCTCAAGGTGGGTCCACGCACGAATGAGCCGTGTCGACAGGTATTGCAGCTGCGCGAGTTCGACCTGCAGCTTGCCTTCGTGACTACGGGCGCGCTGCGCGAAGATGTCGAGGATGAGGCTCGTGCGGTCGACCACGCGCCTGTTAAGTGCCTGCTCCAGATTGCGTTGCTGGGCCGGCGCAAGGGCGTGGTTGAAGATGACGATTTCGACGTTGTGCGCGTCGCAGGCAAGCCGCAGTTCTTCGGCTTTGCCGCTGCCGATGAACATCTTGGCATCGGGACTGGAGCGACGACCTGTGAGGGTGACGGCGGGACGGGCCCCCGCGCTGGAGGCGAGAAGACTGAGTTCTTCGAGACTGGCTTCGAAATCGGTCTTGCCGAAATCGATGCCGACGAGCGCTGCGTTGATCAAATTATCGGGTGTCAAGATAAGGCGGCTGGCATCGGTCGCTCGCGGCGACCGGATGCCGGCCGCTGCAATGGGTTAGGACGAGACTTCCGCGTCCGGGTGGAAATTCACCGGGCGCGCCGGCACGACCGTCGAGATGGCGTGCTTGTAGACCATCTGGGTCACCGTATTACGGAGCAACACGACGTACTGGTCGAACGATTCAATGTTCCCTTGAAGCTTGATGCCATTGACGAGGTAGATCGAAACGGGAACGTGCTCTTTGCGCAGTGCGTTCAAAAACGGGTCTTGTAACAATTGCCCTTTGTTGCTCATGGCGTACTCCATCTTTTTTTGCAGGTTGATCTGGATTGGCGGGGAAGAAAAAGAGATCCGGCGCCAATCGCTACACTATAGCTGATTTTGCCTGCCCCGCCCGGGGCGTAGGCCTTGCGGCCTATCCCTTGCGGGGCGTGCTTCAGCCCTTGTCCGCGTACGGGTTGTTCGACGAACGGAACTCTATGCGCAATGGAGTCCCGGTCAGCGAGAAAGTTTCACGGAACCGGTTTTCGAGGTAGCGTTTGTAGGTTTCCGTGACCGCGTCGAGTGCGTTGCCGTGGATGACGATGAGCGGCGGATTCTGGCCGCCCTGGTGCGCGTAGCGCAGCTTCGGGCGCACCGGGCCGCGACGGCGCGGCTGCTGGAATTCGACGGCCTCGATCAGCGCACGCGTGAGCTTCGGCGTCGGCAGCTTCGCCATCGCCGCCGCGTACGCGTCGTCGACCGAGCGCATCAGCGCGCCGATGCCCGTCTTCTTCGCGGCCGAAATGAAGTGCGATTTCGCGAAGTCGAGGAATTTCAGCTTGCGGGTCAAATCCGCTTTCGCGCGGTCGCGCGCGTGCTCGTCGAGGCCATCCCACTTGTTGACGCCGATCACGAGCGCGCGGCCCTGCTCGACGACGAAGCCGGCGATGTGCGCGTCCTGGTCGGAAATGTCCTGCTGCGCATCCAGCAGAAGAATGACGACGTTCGCATCGGAGATCGATTGCAGCGTCTTCACGACCGAGAACTTCTCGATCGCCTCGAACACCTTGCCGCGGCGGCGCAGGCCGGCCGTGTCGATCAGCGTATATTTCTTGCCGTTACGCTCGAAGTCGACGTAGATCGAATCGCGCGTCGTGCCCGGCATGTCGAACGCGATCACGCGATCTTCGCCGATCAGCGCGTTCACGAGCGTCGACTTGCCGACGTTCGGACGGCCGACGATCGCAATCTTGATACCGCGCGACGGATCGTTTTCGTCCTCTTCCTCCGGGCGGTCGGCGTAAGCAACCTCCAGGGCCTCGTTGATCATGTCGGTCACGCCGTCGCCGTGCGCAGCCGAGATCGCGCGCGGATCGCCGAGCCCGAGTTCATAGAAGTCGGTCGCGACCGCCGTGTACTTCATCCCCTCGGCCTTGTTGACGACGAGGAAGATCGGCCGGCCGGTCTTGCGCAGGTAGTCGGCGATCGACTTGTCCTGCGGCGCGAGCCCGTTGCGGCCGTCGACGATGAACACGACGATGTCGGCTTCCTCGACGGCCTGCCGCGTCTGGCGCGCCATCTCGTGCAGGATGCCGTCCTTCGCGACGGGTTCGAAGCCGCCCGTATCGACGACCAGGTACGGCCGTTCGCCGACGCGCCCTTCGCCGTAATGGCGATCGCGCGTCAGGCCCGGCAGGTCGGCGACCAGCGCATCGCGCGAGCGCGTGAGCCGGTTGAACAGCGTGGATTTCCCCACATTGGGGCGCCCAACAAGGGCAATAACCGGTTTCATCTGTGTTTTCTACGGTGAAGCGCAGCAGCGGGAGGCCCGCTGCTGCGGGCGGCTGCGCTGAATGAAAATATCACGAATTCGCGCCGCGTCGGATGCGCGCGCCCGGCGCACGTTGCGCGCCGTCGTCTTTCGTCTCGAACTGCCTTTCAAATACCGAGCGGCCGGGAGCACCGGCCGCCTTCATGCGGTACGGCCGAGGCGCGCGGGACAAGCCCGCCGTGCCGCGGCCGCACCTGTTTACTGCGTGTCAGCGCGGACGGAACCCGTACAGGCCGCCGTCCTTCGTCTGCACGACGAGCGTATTGCCCGCGAGGACCGGCGCCGCCGTAATCGCGCTGCCGTCGGTCTTCATCCGTGCGATGAAGCTGCCGTCTTCGCGCGACAGGAAGTGCACGAAGCCCTTGTAATCGCCCATCACGACCGCATGCCCGAGCAGGTACGGCACGCCGACGTCACGGCTCTTCAGCTTGTCGTTGCGCCACAGCTGGTTGCCCGACGCCGCGTCGTACGCCGTCACGACCGACCAGTCGTCGCCGCCGGCGACCACCGAATCGTCCTGCGCGAGACCGCTGCGGCTCGAGAACGCCTTTTCCCACAGCGGGCGGCCCGAGTTCGCATCGAAGCAGCCGAGCTGACCCTGGAACGTCACCGCGCATGCCTCCGCGCCCACGAGCGTCGGCGGGCCGCTGACGTCGTTGATGCGCTCGACCTCGGTCACGCCCTTCGGGAACGACACAGGCGTCTGCCAGAACGGCTCGCCCGTCTGCAGGTTGATCGCGACCAGACCGCCGCCGGGGAAGCCCGCCAGCACCGCCGCGTCACCCGCGAACGTCATGCCGGCCGACACGCGCAGGTTCAGCGGCACCGCGCGGTTGCGGTAGTTCCACTTCTGCTCGCCCGTCTGTGCGTTGAACGCGATCACCTGGCCGTCGATCGTACGGACGACCACGAGGCCATTGCCGACGAGCGGCGGCGAGAAGATCTCGCCCTGCACGCTGGTCTTCCACAGTTGCTTGCCGTCCGGGCCCAGCACGAACACGCCGCCCTTCAGCGCGCCGACCGCAGTCAGGTTACCGTCGCTGCCGACACCGGCGGACAGGTCCGAACCGACCTTCGAACGCCAGAGCGTCTGGCCCGTCTTCGCGTCGATCTTCTCGACCGAACCGTTTTCGCCCGCCGCATAGACGGCGTCGCCCACGGCCACCGGCGAGAACAGGTAGCGTCCGCCCTTGCCGACGCTCGCCTTCCAGACCTGTTGCACGTCCATGACGGGCTTGAACTCGGTCAGCGGCGTCGGCACGCGACGCGCGTCCTTCGACGACGAGCAAGCCGCCAATGCGAGGACAGCCGCCGCGCAGGCAACGGGCACAGCGTAACGTTTCAGCAAATTCATCGGTTAGCGAAGCAGAAGTTAAGAGGTTGAGGGGACCGCGATTCAGCCGCCGAGCGCGTCCAGCTTGAACTGCACGAGTTGACGCGCAGACTGGTCGTCCTTCGACAGGCCGTCGAGCGCGAGCTTGTAAGCGGCGCGCGCATCGTCGGTCTTGCCTTGCGCGGCCAGCAGATCGCCGCGACGATCGGCCACGAGGCCCTTGAATGCATCGACCGGCGTACCCGACAGCAGCGTGAGGCCCGCGTCGTATGCCTTTTCGTCGAGCAGCAGCGACGCGAGACGCAGCTTCGCGATCTGCTTGTACTCGTCGTCCTTGGCGTGATCGACGGCCCACTGCAGCTGCGCCTTCGCGCCTGCCGCGTCGCCGGCTGCATACAGCGTCTTCGCGGCCGAGAGCGCCGTCATCTGCGCATACGGCGTGCTGCCGAACTTGTCTTCCATGTCGGCGGCCGCGCGGGCCATCGTCGCCTTGTCGTTCGCGGCGGCGGCCTTCTGGACCTGCTCGTACAGCCCGGACGCCTCGGCAGCCTGACGGCGCTGCCAGTAGTTCCAGCCGTTGAAACCGGCCGCGACGACGAGCGCCGCGAGCACGATCCACGTGGTGAGGTTGCCCCAGCGGGCCCACCACGCCTTGAGACTTTCAATCGATTCTTGTTCGTCGTGATAACTCATCGGCGAGCGATTCCTTCCTGTTCAGGCCTTTCTTGTCGAGCGAATGCCAGCGCGATCAGTCGTCGCCGTCTTCGGCGGATGCAACCATCGCATTGATTAGGAATTCGGTCAAGCTTTCGACCGGTACGGTCTGCTGAACGTTCTTTTCCCCATCCGCACCCGCACCGCGCAGCGCTTTCACGCCCACCGTGCCGTTCGCGACTTCTTCTTCGCCGAAGATCACCGCGAACGCCGCGCCGCTCGCGTCGGCCCGCTTCATCTGCGACTTGAAGCTTGCCGTCGCGCCATCGGCGCTGCAGTGGAAGATCACGTCGAGGCCCGTATCGCGCAGGCGCTCGGCCGCGATGAACGCCTGTTCGCGCGCGGTCTCGCCCTGATGCACGACGTACACGTCGACACCTTCCTGCTCGGGCGCGAGATCGTCTTCTTTCAGCAGCTCGAGAATGCGCTCGATGCCCATCGCCCAGCCGCACGCGGCGGTCGGCTTGCCGCCGAGCTGCTCGATCAGCGGATCGTAGCGGCCGCCGGCCGCGACCGTGCCCTGCGCGCCGAGCTTGTCGGTCACCCACTCGAACACGGTCAGGTTGTAGTAATCGAGGCCGCGCACGAGACGCGGGTTGATCTTGAACGGAATGTTGTTCGCGAGCAGCAGGCGCTGCAGCCCTTCGAAGTGCGCGCGCGATTCTTCGCCGAGGAAGTCGATCAGCTTCGGCGCGTTCTGCGCGATCTCCTGCAGCGCGGGATTCTTCGTGTCGAGCACGCGCAGCGGGTTCGTATACAGACGGCGCTTTGCGTCCTCGTCGAGCACATCGGCGAACTGCTCGAGGTACTTGATCAGTTCGACACGGTGCGCGGCACGCTCTTCGGCAAGGCCGAGCGAGTTGATCTCGAGCTTGATGCCGGTCAGGCCGAGGTCGTCCCACAGGCGCTGGCACATCATGATGATCTCGGCATCCGCATCGGGACCCGCGAAGCCGAGCGCCTCGACGCCGACCTGATGGAACTGGCGATAGCGGCCGCGCTGCGGACGCTCGTGGCGGAACATCGGGCCGATGTACCACAGGCGCTTCGGGCCGTCGTACAGCATGTTGTGCTCGATCGACGCGCGCACGACGGCCGCGGTGTTTTCCGGGCGCATCGTCAGGTTTTCGCCGTTCAGCGCGTCGGTGAAGCTGTACATCTCTTTCTCGACGATGTCGGTGACTTCGCCGATGCCGCGCGTGAAGAGCTGCGTGTGTTCGACGATCGGCGTGCGGATGTTCTGGTAGCCGTACGCGCGCAGCAGCGATTTCACGGTAGCTTCGAAGAATTCCCACAGGCCGGCATCCTGCGGAAGAATGTCGTTCATGCCCTTGACGCCGGTGAGCTTCTCGATCTTGCGTTTTTGTTCAGTCATCGTTCGTGTGTTTGGACGAATTAGTTCGTGGCTTCAGCGCGGCCGTAGTTGCGTGCGACGTAGTCGCTGACGATCTGCTGGAATTCCTCGGCGATCCGCTCGCCGCGCAGCGTCTTGACCTTCTCGCCGTCGATGAAGACGGGCGCTGCCGGGTTCTCGCCCGAACCCGGCAGGCTGATGCCGATGTTCGCGTGCTTCGACTCGCCCGGGCCGTTGACGATGCAGCCCATCACCGCAACGTTCATCTTCTCGACACCCGGATATTCCTTGCGCCAGACCGGCATCTGCTCACGCAGGTAGGTCTGGATCTGCATCGCGAGTTCCTGGAACAGCGTGCTCGTCGTGCGGCCGCAGCCCGGGCACGCGATCACCATCGGTGCGAACGAGCGCAGGCCCATCGTCTGCAGGATTTCCTGGCCGACGATCACTTCGCCCGTGCGCGGCGCGCCCGGTTCCGGCGTCAGCGAGATGCGGATCGTGTCGCCGATCCCTTCCTGCAGCAGCACGCCGAGCGCGGCCGTTGACGCAACGATGCCCTTCGAGCCCATGCCGGCCTCGGTCAGCCCGAGGTGCAGCGCGAAGCCGCAGCGGCGGCCAAGCTCGCGGTACACGGCGATCAGGTCCTGCACACCGCTGACCTTGCACGACAGCACGATACGGTCACGGCCGAGGCCGAGTTCGACCGCACGTTCGGCCGAGCCGATCGCCGACTGGATCAGCGCCTCGTACATCACGCTTTGCGCGCCCCACGGCTGCGGACGTGCACCGTTCTCGTCCATCATGCGCGCGAGCAGGTCCTGGTCCAGGCTGCCCCAGTTCACGCCGATTCGCACAACCTTGTCGTACTTGGCCGCGGCCTCGATCATCAGCGCGAACTGCGTATCGCGCTTCGCGCCCTGGCCGACGTTGCCGGGGTTGATCCGGTACTTCGACAGCGCCTCCGCGCAGCCCGGGTAATCGCGCAGCAGCAGGTGGCCGTTGTAGTGGAAATCGCCGACGAGCGGCACGGTCACGCCCATCCGGTCGAGCTGCTCGCGGATCGCCGGCACGGCGGCGGCGGCCTCGGGCGTGTTGACCGTGATGCGCACCAGTTCGGAGCCCGCGTTCGCGAGTTCCTTGATCTGGATCGCCGTGCCGATCGCGTCGGCCGTGTCGGTATTCGTCATCGACTGCACGCGCACCGGCGCGTCGCCGCCGATCGTCACGAGTTGCCCGCCCCAGCGGACATCCACCGCATGCGATACGCGGCGCGGCTGATGCCCGCCGAACACCGGCTCGGTTGAACAAATCTGACTGCTGCGTGGGGATTGAGCTTCGGATTGCATCGATAGATCCATTTACGCGGAATGCGCCGCGACGCGGCACATGAATTGAAAAAGCGCCGTGCCCTCACGGCCTGCCGATATCGACGACAGGCCTTCGTCACGG
Source organism: Burkholderia sp. BCC1999 (assembly GCF_905339975.1). Classification (NCBI taxonomy): domain Bacteria; kingdom Pseudomonadati; phylum Pseudomonadota; class Betaproteobacteria; order Burkholderiales; family Burkholderiaceae; genus Burkholderia; species Burkholderia sp. BCC1999. Next base: position 28,646 of record NZ_CAJPHP010000040.1, read on the forward strand.
CGCTTGACGTCAGGGCAACGTGAACCGTGCCACATTACCCCGCGCTGCCGAATATTTTGCCGGATCGACCGGTTTTCCGTCGAACGCGACTGCGTCGAGGCCTGCCTTGTTGCCGATCGTGACCTTGAACGGCCCGTCACCGGCGACCTGCTTCGTCTCGCCGGCCCGCACCAGCGCCGAGAACAGCTCCTTGCCGTTCTTGTCGCGCACGCTGAACCAGCAATCCTGCTTGACCTTCAGTTCGACCATCGACTGGCCTGCCGCGACCACGACGCTCGCCGGCTGGGCCGGCGCGGCGGCGCTTGCCGCCGTCGTGGCCACGACCGGTTGCGATGCAGCGGCCGTCGCGACCGGTGCCACGGGCGCCGGAACAGCCGATGCCGCCGGCGCCGCAGATGCGGCCGCCGGGGCCGGAACCTCATTGGCGGCGACGGTCGACGCACCGCTTGCGGCCGCTTCTTCGACGGCAGCCGACGATGCAGCCGAAGCGCTCGCCGCCGACGCATGCTCCACGTCGCTGCCCTTCAGGCGCGCGAGCAGGCTCGACGAATCGCCGCCAGTGTGCCACATCAGTACGGCGACCACCGCGACGACGACGATCGCCGTTCCCCACAGCCACGGATGATGACGCGACGAGCCACCCAGCGGAATCGATACACGGCCGCGCGGCAGATCCGTCCCCGACGACGCGGGCATCGACAGGTCGACTTCCGGTACCCCGCGCTCACGGCGCAACGCCTGCGCGAACGGTTCCGGGTCAACGCCGAGCATCTTCGCGTAACTGCGCACGACACCGAGCGCGAACGTCACACCGGGCAGATGGCTGATGTCGCCGGCCTCGAGCGCCCGGAGCTTCTGCGGTGCGACCTTGAGTCGCGCCGACACGTCGTCGACCGACCAGCCCTTCGTCTCCCGAAGCTGCGCCAGCCGGCTGCCGACTGCTGCCAGCGATTCCAGTCCCGCCGGTGCCGGTTTCGCGGCATTCGTCTCTGCGCCGTTAGTCGGCTGCGGCTCACTCATCCTTGTCCTCGCGTCGATTCTTCTTCACTGGCGAGCGCCTCCGGCTCCTGCCGGCCGGCACCCGCAACTGTTCATACCATGCGCGGCGCCTAGGCGCCGCGACCGATCGCTATTCGCGTGTTGCACCGCCAAGGGGTTCGGGCGTCCCCGGTCAGGTGCCCCCGTCAAACTGCCCGAACTTCGATGATTTTTCCTGCCGTGCCCGTTCGTTCCGCCAGGCGCGTGCGGTCCTTCACCGCGCCGGCCAGCTGGCCGCACGCGGCATCGATGTCGTCGCCGCGCGTCTTGCGCACGGTCGTGACGACACCCGCGTCGATGAGAACCTGTGCGAAGCGCTTGATCTGCTCCGGCTTCGAGCGGATGAGGCCCGACTCCGGAAACGGATTGAACGGGATCAGATTGAACTTGCACGGCACGTCGCGCGTGACGGCCAGCAGTTCGCGTGCATGCGCTTCGGTGTCGTTGACGCCGTCCAGCATGCAGTATTCGAATGTAATGAAATCGCGCGGCGCGACTTTCAGATAACGCTGGCACGCAGCCATCAGCTCGCGAAGCGGATACTTCTTGTTCAGCGGCACCAGCTCGTCGCGCAGCGCATCGTTCGGCGCGTGCAGCGAAACGGCCAGCGCGACCGGCAACTCGGCGCCGAGGCGATCCATCATCGGCACCACGCCGGACGTGGACAGCGTGACGCGGCGGCGCGACAGGCCGTACGCGTTGTCGTCGAGCATCAGCCGCATCGCGGGCACGACCGCGCTGTAATTCAGCAGCGGCTCGCCCATGCCCATCATCACCACGTTGGTGACGACCCGTTCGGCCTTGCCGTTCGGGCCGGGCGCGCGGCCCAGCGACGCTCGCAATGCAAATTCGGCCATGCGGAGCTGGCCGATGATTTCGGCTGTCGACAGATTGCGGGAAAAGCCCTGCTTGCCCGTCGAACAGAAGCGGCAGTTGACCGCGCACCCGGCCTGCGACGACACGCACAGCGTGCCGCGCGTCTCTTCCGGGATGAACACGGTTTCGACCGCATTGCCGTTTCCGACGTCGATCAGCCACTTGCGCGTGCCGTCGGTGGAAACGTGATCGCTGGCAATATCGGGCATCACGATCGACGCACGGCCTTTGAGCTTTTCTCTCAGGGACTTTGCGAGATCGGTCATGCCGTCGAAATCGCCGGCGTTGTACTGGTGGATCCAGCGCTGCAACTGCTTGGCGCGGAACGGCTTCTCGCCGAGGCCGCCGCAGTACGCGACAAGACCCTCGGCATCGAAGTCGAGAAGATTGACGGAAGTTTCGCTCGTCATGATGTGCTGCCTTGCCGCGTGCGCTGGATCCTGCCTACTTGCTGTCAGCCAGGGCTTAACGCGAGTAAACGTTCATTTCCGGGAAGAAGAACGCGACTTCGACCGCTGCCGTTTCTGCAGCGTCCGAGCCGTGAACGGCGTTCGCGTCGATGCTGTCGGCGAAATCGGCGCGGATCGTGCCCTTTTCTGCCTTCTTCGGATCCGTTGCGCCCATCAGGTCGCGGTTCTTCAGGATCGCGCCTTCACCTTCCAGAACCTGGATCATCACCGGGCCCGAGATCATGAAATCGACGAGGTCCTTGAAGAACGGACGCGCTGCGTGAACCGCGTAGAACTTCTCTGCGTCTGCACGCGACAGGTGTGCCATGCGCGATGCGACGATCTTCAGGCCGGCGCCTTCGAAACGGCTGTAGATCTGGCCGATCACGTTCTTTGCCACCGCATCCGGCTTGATGATCGACAGGGTGCGCTCGATTGCCATAAAAACTCCAAAAAATTAAGAAGTTACAGGTTCAAATGAATCCGCTATTGTAGCACGATCCCGTGTATCATTGCGATTGAACCCTTACACATGTGAAAGGTTCCGAATCTATATGTTTTGTGCCGCACGGCCATTGAAACCTCCCGGCACGGAACGTATCTTAGCCATAGCTGCTCCGGTTTGCTGCGCCGCACACCGCGTGTGCCGAACCGGCCCCGGACGCCCACGCGTTCAATGTTAGGAGAAACCATGAACGACTATCCGTACAATTTCGGCCGCGGCGGTTCCGTCAGCACCGCCGAGGTTCGCAACCGCGTGCTGCGGAACACGTACTGGCTGCTCGCACTGTCGATGGTGCCGACCGTGCTGGGCGCCTGGGTCGGCGTCGCGACGGGCTTCTCGCTGTTCGCGGCCACGAGCCCGATGATGAGCCTGCTCGCGTTCTTCGCGATCGCGTTCGGCTTCATGTTCGCGATCGAGCGGACGAAAAACAGCGCGGCCGGCGTGTTCGTGCTGCTCGGCTTCACGTTCTTCATGGGCCTGATGCTGTCGCGGCTGCTGAGCTTCATCCTCGGCTTCTCGAACGGCCCGTCGCTGATCATGCTCGCGTTCGGCGGCACCGGCATCATCTTCGCCGCGATGGCGACGATCGCCACCGTCAGCAAGCGCGATTTCTCGGGTCTCGGCAAGTGGCTGTTCATGGGCGTGATCGTGATCCTGCTCGCGTCGGTCGCGAACATCTTCCTGCAGCTGCCGGCGCTGATGCTCACCGTGTCGGTGCTCGCGATCGCGATCTTCTCCGCGTACATGCTGTTCGACGTCCAGCGCGTCGTGAACGGCGGCGAGACGAACTACATCTCGGCCACGCTCGCGATCTACCTCGACCTGTACAACGTGTTCACGAACCTGCTCGCCCTGCTCGGCATCTTCGGCGGCAACCGCAACTGATGTTCGCCGTGCACCATGAAAAAACCGGCCTTC
>NZ_CAJPHP010000041.1:0-23788 GCF_905339975.1 Burkholderia sp. BCC1999
CGTGAAGACGTATTCGCTGCCGTGGTGAACGCGGCGGGGCAGGGCGTGCCACGCCCTCCCGCCGCCAACCGCGTTACTGATAGAAGTTGAGCGTGACCATCGCCGAGCGGCCCGGCGCCCAAGTCGCGTAGATCGGGTACGCGCTCGCGTAATACTTCTTGTCGAACAGGTTCTGCACGTTGAGCTGAACGTCCATCGTCTTGTTCACGCGCCACGTCGCGGCCGCGTCGAAGCGCGCATAACCGGGCGTCCATTTCTTCGTCGTCGCGGATACCGACGCGTAGGTCTGGCTCATCACCGTCGCACCGGCGCCGAGCGTGAGCTTCGGCATCACGTCGTAGCTCGTCCACAGCGTGAAGTTGTGCTTCGGCACCATCACCATCGGCAGGCCCGACGCGCCCGGGCTGCCGGGGCCCGCGTCGGTCGTGATCGCATTCAGGTACGAGTAGCCGCCGAACACGTGCCACTTCGGCGTCATGTTGCCCGCGAAGCCGAATTCGAAGCCGCGCACGCGCTGCTTGCCCGCGTTGACCGTGTGACCGAGGCCGTCGCTGACGCGCGCGTTGGTTTTTTCGGTCTGGAACAGTGCGGAGGTCAGCGACAGCTGGTCCTGCAGCACGTCCCACTTCGCGCCGATCTCGATGTTGCGCGAGCGTTCCGGCGCGAGATCCTGGTTGGTCGCGGTGATCTGATCGGTGCCGCCGCCGAGGCCGCCGTTCGACCCCGGCGGGTTCGACGACGTGCCGTACGACGCGTACAGGCTCACGTTGGTCACCGGCTTGAACACGAGGCCGAACTGGTAGCTGAACAGGTTCGACGTGTTCGACAAGTCGGCGACGCCGGCCTGCTTGCCGGTCGTGTCGTAGCGGTCGAAACGCAGGCCCGTGTTGAACTGCCAGCGCTCGGACAGCTTGACCGTGTCGAAGATGTACGCGGAAACCGTGTCGGTGCGCGTGTTCGTCGTCGCGCCGGGGAAACCCTTGTCGCCGTTCAGCACGATGCTGCCAGTCCACGGCATGTTCGGGTTCCAGCCGCCCGCGAGCGGCGTGCAGTTGCCGGCCACCGAGCAGGGGCCGCCCGAGCGGATGTTGTTGCCGGCCGAATCCGACACGAGATAGCCCTCGTAGCGCGCCTGTTCATGGCTGAACTCGACGCCGGCCGTCATCGTGTGCTTCATGCCGAACAGGCTCGCGCTGCCGGTGACTTCGGTCTGGTTCGAGAAGCCGTTGAGCGCGTACTTGCCGCTCTTCGCCTGCAGGCTCAGCATGTTCGGGTTCGACGCGAGGATCTGCGGATTCGTCGCGACGTAATCGAGCGTCGAGCGGCCGAACATCGTCGTGTTCTTCAGCTTCCAGTCGTCGTTGATCTTGTGCTCGACGCGGATTTCGCCGGTGTCCGTCTGCCCATAGCGGTAGTCGCGCGTGTTCAGCCCGAAGAACTGCCCGCGATCGGTCGGCACCGGTGTGCCGCCGGACGCGCGGAACGGCACGCTGAAGTCCGGCATGTCGTACGAGTTCATGTGGTAGTAGCTGACCGTGACCGTGGTCGGCGTGTTCAGCCCGAACACGATCGACGGCGCGACGCCCCAGCGCTTGTTGTACACGTCGTTGCGGCCGGCCTGGTTCGCGTCGTGACCCATCACGTTCAGGCGCACGGCCGTCGTGTCGTTGATCTTGCGGTTTGCGTCGACCGTCGCGCGCTTGTAGCCGTCGGTGCCGAAACCGATGCTGCTGTTGATGAAGTTGTCGTTCTTCGGCGTCTTCGTGACGATGTCGATGCTGCCGCCCACCGAGCCGCGGCCCGCGTAGACGGAATCGGGGCCCTTGATCACGCTGATCTGCTCGACCGCGAACGTCTCGCGGTTCTGCAGCCCCGAGTCGCGCATCCCGTCGACGAAGATCGAGTTGCGCGATTCGAAGCCGCGGATCACCGGACGGTCGGCAGACGGGTTCGCGGCTGCGTCGCCGCCGAGGAACGTGATGCCCGGCACCGAGCGCAGCGCGTCCGCGAACGACGTGATGTTCTTTTCCTTGATCAGTTGCTCGGGGATCACCGTGACCGAGCGCGGCGTATCGAGCAGCGGCGCGGTGAACTTGTACGACGGCGAGCGTTTCACCTGCATGTCCGACAGCGCGGACGACTGGACCGCAATCGTCGGCAGCGTTGCCGGTACGTCGGCGGCCGGCGCGGGCTGGTCGGCGGCAGGGGCGGAAGCGGGAGCGGTTGCGGCGGAAGCGAGCAGCGGCGTCAGGAACACGGAGCAGGTCAGCGCCGACACGAGGGCGCGAGGCCTCGTCTTGAACTGGGCAGGCATATCGGGAAGCAGCGGAAGGTTCGGTGATCGGGCGCGTTTTCTCGATGCGGACAGCACAGCCCGAAACATCGGAAAACGTCAATGTAAATGCGTATGATTCGCGTTTGCGATCGCAATTGTACGGATTAGTACCAAATATGTAAACGATTGAATGGCTTTTGTACTAATCCAGTCAGGCTTTAGTGGGGGCGCGATTGCCTTTGCATCGTGTGCAACACCGCTTTCCATCGCCCGGCCGGCGCGCGGCGGCGGCGACTCGCTACACTGCGGTACCGGTTGGACGGGCCCCGGCAGCCAGGCCCCGAGCAAGGAGACAACACACGATGGACACCCAACGCGCAGCGGTCGTCACTTACCGTGGTAACGCGATCGAGAACACGCACGTCGCCCATGTGGCGGTGGTCGATGCACGCGGCAGGTTACTGGCCCGGTTCGGCGATCCGTTCCGGATGACGCTGGCACGGTCGGCCGCCAAGCCGGCGCAGGCGCTGTCGGTGATCGAGACGGGCGCGCCCGAGCGTTTCGGCTTCGACGATGCGGACATCGCGCTGATGTGCGCGTCGCACAGCAGCGAGGACCGCCACATCGCGCGCACGCGGGCGATGCTCGCGAAGGTTGCGGCGCACGAATCGGACCTGCGATGCGGCGGCCATCCGCCGCTGTCGGATGCGGTGTACCGGTCGTGGATCAGGCGCGATTACACGCCGACCGGCGTGTGCAGCAACTGTTCGGGAAAGCATGTCGGGATGCTGGCCGGCGCGCAGGCGATCGGCGCGGCAATTGCCGATTACCATCTGCCCGACCATCCGATGCAGGTGCGCGTGAAGCATGTGGTGGCCGACGCGTGCGGGTTGCGCGACGACGAGGTCGACTGGGGCATCGACGGCTGCAACCTGCCGACGCCGGCGTTCTCGCTGGATCGCCTCGCGCGTCTTTATGCGTCGCTGGCCGACGGTGCCGACGCGGTGGAAGCGGGCGGCAGCGCGATTACCGATCGCGTCCGCGCGCTGGCGCGCATTCATCATGCGATGACGGCCCATCCGGAACTCGTCGCGGGCGATGGGCGTTATTGCACGGTGCTGATGAACGCGTTCGACGGGCAAGTGGTCGGCAAGCTCGGCGCCGATGCGTGCTACGGGATCGGCGTGCGCGCATCGGAACGCACGCGGCAGCTCGGCGCGGATGGCGCGCTCGGCATCTCGGTGAAGATCGAGGACGGCAATCTCGACGTGCTCTACATGGTCGTCAGCGAAATCCTCGAGCGGCTGCAGATCGGCACGGCCGCGCAGCGCGCGCAACTGGCGGGCTTCCACCGGCCACGGATGCTCAACACGCAGGGCGTCGAGTTCGGACACGCCACGTTCCCGTTCGAATTGCAGGCGGCCTGACCGCGGTCGCCCGCCGACGCGCGCGGCCTGCGATCCGGGCCGCGCGCTACGCGCGTCCGCTGCGAATCTTCGCGAGTTCCAGTTCCGACAACTCGCCGATCTGCGCGAGATGTTCCGCGAGGAATTCCTTCAGCACGCGCAGCTTCGCCGAGCTGCGCCGGTTCGCCAGATACGCGATGTAGATGTATTCGCCCGTCAGCCGGTTCTGCAGCCGGTAGCGCGGCAACACGGCTTCGAGCTGGCCGCTCGCGAGCAGGTCGCGCACCAGCCAGATCTCGAACTCCGCGATGCCGAGGCCCGCACAGGTCGCTTCGAGCAGCAGCTCCGAATGATCGGTGACGAGATTGCCGGCAGGCAGCACGCTGTGCTGCGTGTCGCCGTTCACGAGATCCCAGCGCGGATCGCCTTCCGGATGCACGTAGCGCAGGCAGTTGTGGTGCTTCAGGTCGTCCGGTGACGCCGGGCGCCCGCAGCGGTCGAGATAACCGGGCGTCGCGCAAAGGATGCTGTCGTTGCGCGACAGCCGGTGCACGACCAGGTTGTCCAGGTAATTCTCGCCTTCGTGAATGTCGAGATCGAAGCCGCCGGCCACGAGATCGTTGTGATTGTCGGTGAGCCGCACGTCGAGCTGGATCGTCGGATAGCGCGCGAGAAACGGCGCGACCAGCGGCGCGAGATGACGGCGGCCGAACGCGACCGGCGCGGTGAGCTTCAGCGGGCCGCTCGGCCGCGCATTCAACTCGGCGACGACGCGCAGCGTGTCGTCGAGATCGGCGATCAGCGTGACTGCGCGCTCCAGGTAGATGTGGCCGGCTTCGGTGAGCGTCACGCTGTGCGTCGACCGGTGCAGCAGCGCGACGCCGAGGGCCTCCTCGATTGCCGTGACCTTGCGTGCGACCGTCGACGTCGACACGTGCATCTCCTTCGCGACCGCCGAAAAACTCCCCGTTTCGACCACTCTCACGAACGCACGCATCGCGCCCATGTGATCGATGCCGGTTTCTCTCGCGCCTCTTTTCATTTGATTCTCGCTGTTGCGTCTCACGCAAAACCGCTTTCGATAATACAGAAGCGAGCTTGTTTTTGCAAAGGCATAGAATGCGAACCCGTCGCGTCGGGAAGCGGCGGACGACGAGCGGTACGAGACACTCAGGAGGGCACGATGGCAGAAAACGGCTTCCGCGTCGAAGCGGATCTTTTAGGTAAACGAAGCATTCCGACGGACGCCTATTACGGCGTCCATACGCTGCGCGCGAAAGAGAATTTCGACATCACGGGCCGCACCGTTGCGTCGCTGCCGTACCTCGTGATGGCGCTCGCGGCCGTGAAGGAAGCGGCGGCCGACGCCAACTGCGAGCTCGGGCTGCTGCCGCGGCCGTACCGCGATGCGATCGCCGCCGCATGCGTCGAGATCCGCGAAGGGCGCCTGCACGACCAGTTCGTCGTCGACGTCATCCAGGGCGGCGCCGGCACGTCGACCAACATGAACGCGAACGAGGTGATCTGCAACCGCGCGCTCGAAATCATGGGGCACGCGCGCGGGCAGTACGAATACCTTCACCCGAACGAGCACGTCAATCTCGCGCAGAGCACCAACGACGTCTATCCGACTGCGATCCGTGTCGCGACGTGCTTCGCGGTCGAACACCTGCTCGAAGCGATGGCGCGGTTGCGCGATGCATTCGCCGAGCGTGCCGATGCATTTGCCGGTTTGCTGAAGCTCGGTCGCACGCAGTTGCAGGACGCCGTGCCGATGACGCTCGGCCAGGAATTCTCGACCTACGCGGTGATGCTGACGGAAGACATCGCGCGGTTGCAGGAAGCCGGCTGGCTGATTCGCGAGATCAATCTCGGCGCGACCGCGATCGGCACGGGGATCACCGCGCATCCAGAGTACGCGGAGAAGGCGCTGGCCGCGCTGCGGCGCATCACCGGGCTCGACCTGAGCACCGCGCCGAACCTGATCGAGGCGACGCAGGATTGCGGCGCGTTCGTGCAGGTGTCGGGCGCGCTCAAGCGCATCGCCGTCAAGCTGTCGAAGATCTGCAACGACCTGCGGCTGCTGTCGAGCGGCCCGCGCGCCGGTTTCGGCGAGATCAACCTGCCGCCCGTGCAGGCCGGCTCGTCGATCATGCCCGGCAAGGTGAATCCGGTGATCCCGGAAGTCGTCAACCAGGTCGCGTTCGAGGTGTTCGGCAACGACCTGACCGTGACCTTCGCGGCCGAGGCCGGGCAGCTTCAGCTCAATGCGTTCGAGCCGGTGATCGCCAGCGCGCTGTTCCGCAGCTTCAGCCATCTGACGGCCGCCTGCACGACACTCGCGGAGCGCTGCGTGAGCGGGATCACCGCGAACCCCGAGCGGCTGCGCGAAACGATGGAGCGCTCGGTGGCGCTCGCCACCGCGCTGAACCCGTACATCGGCTACAAGCGCGCGACCGCCGTTGCCGCCGAGGCGCACGCAACCGGCAAATCGATCCGCGAAGTCGTGCTGGAACGCGAGTGGATGACCGCCGCGCAGCTCGACGAGGCGCTGCAACCCGAGGCGCTGATCCGGCCGCGCGTGCTTTGACGTCGGCTGCGGGGCGCCGACGCGCGCCGTGAGCGCCCTGCGCGCCCTCATTCCATACGCGTCCCCGCGCGGGGCGCGACACATCAAGAAACAACGGAGACTCAAGATGAAACACGACAGCGAGCGCCCGGCCGATGCGGCCGGCGGCGCGGATTCCCGCCATGCCGATCCCGATGCGATGTTCGCATCGCACGAAGCCGGCTATGCGAAACAGTTGAAGCCGCGGCACGTGCAGATGATCGCGATGGGCGGTGCGATCGGCACGGGCCTCTTTCTCGGTGCGGGCGGGCGCCTGCAGAGCGCGGGGCCGGCGCTCGCGCTCGTGTATCTCGTCTGCGGCGTGTTCGCGTTCCTGATCATGCGCGCGCTCGGCGAACTCGTGATGCACCGGCCGACCAGCGGCAGCTTCGTGTCGTACGCACGCGAGTTCATGGGCGAGCGCGCGTCGTTCGTCGCGGGCTGGATGTACTACCTGAACTGGGCGACGACCGGCATCGTCGACATCACCGCGGTCGCGATCTACATGAAGTACTGGGCCGTGTTCACCGACGTGCCGCAATGGGTGTTCGCGCTCGGCGCGCTCGGGATCGTGTCGGTGATGAACATGATCGGCGTGAAGGTATTCGGCGAGATGGAATTCTGGTTTTCGCTCGTCAAGGTCGGCACGCTCGCGGTGTTCCTCGCGGTCGGCGCGGTGTTTCTCGCGAGCGGCCATCCGGTCGCCGGCCAGATGCCGGGGCTTCATCTGGTCGCGGATCATGGCGGGATCTTTCCGCATGGCATCCTGCCGGCCGTGCTGATCGTGCAGGGCGTCGTGTTCGCGTACGCGAGCATCGAGCTCGTCGGCGTCGCGGCGGGCGAGACCGCCGATGCGCGCAAGGTGCTGCCGAAGGCGATCAACAGCGTGATGTGGCGTATTGCGCTGTTCTATGTCGGCTCGGTCGTGCTGTTGACGATGCTGCTGCCGTGGACGGCGTACAGCTCGCACGAAAGTCCGTTCGTCACGTTCTTCAGCAAGCTTGGCGTGCCGTACGTCGGTACCGTGATGAACGTCGTGGTGCTGACGGCCGCGCTGTCGAGCCTGAATTCCGGCCTCTATTCGACCGGGCGCGTGCTGCGTTCGCTCGCGATGGGCGGATCGGCGCCGCGTTTCGTGTCGCGGATGAATGCACGCGGTGTGCCGTATGGCGGGATCCTGATCACGGTTGCGATCAATGCGATCGGCGTGCCGCTGAATTACATCGTCCCGGCGCAGGCGTTCGAGATCGTGCTGAACATGGCGTCGCTCGGCATCATCACGACGTGGGGCTTCATCGTGATGTGCCAGATCCTGTTCCGCCGCGCGGTCGATCGCGGCGAGCTGAAGGCCGTGTCGTTCCGGATGCCGGGCGCACCGTTCACGTCGTGGCTCACGCTCGCGTTCCTCGTCGGCGTGCTGGTGCTGATGGCGTTCGACTACCCGGGCGGCACGTGGACCATCGCGACGATTCCGGTTGTGGTGCTCGCGCTGGTGGTCGGCTGGAAGCTGGCGAAGCGGGGTGCCGAGCGTGAGCAGGCGATTACCGCGCCTGCCTCTGCGCGCGCCGTTGCCGATCCTGCGCGGAACGCTTGACGGCATGCGCCGGGGGCGTCGGTCCGTTCCCGGGCCGGCTTCCCCCGTGCGGTCAGTTCAACCCCGTGCGCTCGCCGACCCAGCGGCCGAAATCGCCGGCCATTTCCGCGGTCAGTTCGTGCCCGGCCGCATACAGCCGCGTATCGTGCGCGACGCCGAGCGCCGTGAGTTTCGCATCGGCCGCGTCGGCCCATGCGACGGGTAGTTTGTCGTCGAACTTGCCGTGCACGATCAACGCATGGAGCGGGCGAAGCGCATCGCGCGGCGCAATCAGCGGATCGATTTCCGGCAGGATGCGCCCGCACAGCACGGCGAACGCGCTGACGTCGTCCGGCGACGTGAGGCCGACGCCCGCGCTCATGATGCCGCCCTGGCTGAAGCCGGCGATCACGGTCGGCAACGCGGAATCCGCGCCGTCCTGCGCACTGAATGCGCGCAGCAGCGTGATCAGTTGCACGCGGCTGGCATCCGCGCGGGCCGCGTCGATTTCGGGGCCGTTCGGACCGAAGCGCACCGGAAACCACGCGTGCTGATTGGGCCCGAACGTGAGCGGGCCGCGCAGGAACGCGATCTCGATGCGCGGATCGATCACGTTGGCGACGTTCAGCAGGTTGGTTTCGTTGCCGCCGACGCCGTGCAGCAGCAACAGGCGGGCAACGGGGCGGTCGGTGGCCGGGCGCAGCCGGTACTGGAGGCCCGACTCGGGATCGGTTGTCAGCGGCAGGACGTCGGTCATTGCGTGAATCCGGAAAGAGGAACGATGCGACAGTCTAGAGCGCGGGGGCGGGGAGGTGAATCGCCGGGAGGCGATTGATTGTTTCCTGGTGGGAATGAATCGGTGCGCGGTTCGTTCCGGGGACAGATCGCCCGTACTGCGACGTACGGAACTGGCCGATCGGACGACTCGTCATTCTCACGCGTAGTTGATAAAATAGATACATTCTGTAGATACGTGAGGGCGTGAAGATGGATATTGCCAAGATCTTCAAGCATGGCGGATCGCAGGCCGTCCGGCTGCCGAAGGATTTCCGCTTCGAGACGACCGAGGTCCGGATTCGCCGCCATGGGTCGTCCGTCGTTCTCGAGCCGGTGCCGCAAGACTGGGCATGGCTGACGCCGTTGATCGGTCCGGTCGACGCCGATTTCGAGGCTGCCGCGACCACGCAGCCATCGACTCAGGAGCGGTCGGGGCTGGACGTATTTGAATGAAGTTCCTGCTGGATACCAACGCGGTCATCGCCATTCTCAAAGGCGAGCCGGCCATGCTGTCCCGACTGCGGCAGCACCAGCCGGCCGATTTCGGGATACCGGCGATCGTCGCGCATGAACTCTATTACGGCGCGTACAAAAGCCAGCGAGTGGAGGCGAACGTGGCGCGTGTCGAGGCGCTGCAGTTCGAGGTCGTATCGTTCGATGTCGAGGATGCGCAGCATGCCGGCGAAATTCGGGCCCATCTTATCGCGGCGGGTACGCCGATCGGCCCTTATGACGCATTGATCGCAGGGCAGGCACGCGCGCGGCAACTGGTGCTGGTCACGCATAACATCCGGGAATTCGAGCGCGTTCAGGGGCTGCAAGTCGAAGACTGGCTCGCTGAGCCGCGTGAAGGCTGACCGCATTGCGGTCATGCGGCGGCCGGAACGGATTTCTGCTCGCCGAATCCGGCGTGCTACGCGCTCGCGATCCGGCCTGCGAGCGCGGCCCGTTTCACGCTACCGCAGCCGGATGATCGTCGACTTCAGTTCCGTGTATTTCTCCAGCGCGTGCAGCGAGTTGTCACGCCCGTTACCCGACTCCTTGAAGCCGCCGAACGGGAAGTTCATGTCGTCGGTTTCCTCGTAGCCGTTCACCCACACCGTGCCGGCGCGCAGCCGGCGCGCGGTTTCGTGCGCGGTCGTCAGGTTTGCCGTCCACACCGATGCCGCGAGCCCGTAGCGCGTGTCGTTCGCGAGTGCGACGGCTGTATCGAGATCGTCGAAAGTCGTGACCGCGAGCACGGGCCCGAAGATCTCCTCGCGCACGATTCGCGCATCGGCGCGCGGGCAATCGAACACCGTCGGCTCGACGTACTGGCCGCCGCTCGCCGTACGCGCGCGCTTGCCGCCCGCCAGCAGCGTCGCTTCGTCGCGGCCGGCCTCGACATAACCGAGCACGCGCTCGACCTGCGCCGCGTCGATCAGGCTGCCCATCCGCGTGTCGGGTGACAGCGGGTCGCCAGGTGCGTATTCGGGCGCGATATCGAGCACGCGCGCGACCAACGCGTCGCGGATCTCGCGATGGACGAGCAGACGCGAGCCGGCCGTGCACATCTGGCCGGTGTTGTAGAACACCGCATGCGCGACGGTGCGTGCCGCACGGTCGAGGTCGGGGCAGTCGGGCAGCACGATCTGTGGCGACTTGCCGCCGAGTTCGAGCCACACGCGCTTCAGGTTCGAATCGGCCGCGCAGCGCGCGACCTTGTGGCCGACCGCGGTCGATCCGGTAAACGCGATGCAGTCCACGTCCGGATGGCGTGCGAGCGCTTCGCCCGCGTCGCCGAAGCCCGGCAGCACGTTGAGCACGCCGGCCGGCAATCCGGCCTGTGCCGCGAGCGCGGCGAGCCGCAGTGCACTCAGGGGCGATTTCTCCGACGGCTTCAGCACGACGCTGTTGCCGGCTGCGAGTGCGGGCGCGCATTTCCACATCGCGATCATCGCGGGAAAATTCCATGGCACGACCGCTGCGACCACGCCGATCGGCTCGCGCGTGACGAGCCCGACGAGATGCGCGTCGGCCGGCACGACTTCGCCGCCGGTCTTGTCGATCGCTTCCGCGAACCACTCGGCGCAATACGCGGTGGACGGAATGTCGACGGCGGTCGTATCGGCGATCGGCTTGCCGGTGTCGAGCGTTTCGAGCAGTGCGAGGTCGCCCGCGTGCTCGCGGATCAGCGCGGCCCAGCGCAGCAGCACGCGCTTGCGTTCGCGCGGCGTCGCGCCGCGCCATGCGCCGTTCTCGAATGCACGCCGCGCGGCCGCAACCGCGAGGTCGGCGTCGGCCTGCCGGCAATGCGCGACCTGGGCGAGCACGCGGCCGTCGATCGGGCTCGTACACGTGAAGGTCGCGCCGTCGTGCGCGTCGCGAAACGCGCCGTTAACGAAGGCGCGCGATTCGATTTCGAGTTGACCGGCGCGCGTGCGCCAGGCGTCGTTCGTCTGCATGGAAGGCTCCGTCGGTGTTCAGCGTGAAGCGGGGGCGGGGCGGCGGATCGCGATCGCGCGGCCCGCATGAGGTTCGCGCGGCGCACGCGCGTGTTCGGCGTGAATCGCGTCGAGATGCCGGCGCATCGTGTCGGGAAACGGCGCGGAGCGCTTCGCGCGCATGTCGACGTGGGTCAGCAACTGCTCGCCGATTGCGAGCTGCGCACCGGTCGTCGCGTGATGCATCGAATGGAACACGTGCAGGCGCCGGTCGTCGACATCGAGCAGACGCAGCGTCAGCCTGAGCGGCTCGCCGAGCATCGCTTCTCCCAGGTGGCGGATGTGTGTCTCTGCCGAATAGATCGAGCGGCCGGCTTCGCGATAGTCGTCGTCGATGCCGAAGTAGCGGAAGAACGCGTCGCTGCTGTCGCCGAACACGAGCAGGTAGCACGATTCGCTCATGTGGCCGTTGTAGTCGACCCATTCGGGCTGAACGGTGCAGCGGTGCAGTTCGAGCGGCGTCGCGATCGGCACGGCCGGATCGTACGGGCGAGACTTCTGTCCTTCGTAGGCCGAGCGCAGGCGCGGCTCGGCGGCGAGGCTGAGGTGGGTCGTCATCCGGTGCACTCCGAAAGTCGAAACGAGCCCGCACGTCGTCTGCGGGGCTGCCGGTCGATGTTATGACGGGTTGAACGTTTTTTCAATAAAGATATCGCCGATGCGTGTAAACACCGGTGCCGACCGGTGCCTATATCGATTGAACATTCATTCAACGAAACCTATACTCGCCAGCGCCGCGATGCCGAAGCGAAGCAGGCGGGCGGTCTTTCACGAACAACGACAAACGATCCGCGTCGCGCGGAAACTGGAGACACCGGAAATGAAGAAACGCTTCCTGCTGGCCGGCTTGATGTCGGTGATGGCCCACGGTTATGCACACGCGCAGAGCAGCGTCTCGCTGTACGGGATCATCGACGGCGGCATCACCTACGTGAACAACACGGGCGGCGCGCATGCGTACCTGTTCGACGACGGCGTGTCGTACGGCAACCGCGTCGGCCTGATGGGCACCGAGGATCTCGGCGGCGGCAACAAGGCCGTGTTCAAGCTCGAGAACGGCTTCCGGCTCGGCACGGGCAAGCTGAACCAGGGCGGCGCGATGTTCGGGCGCCAGGCTTACGTGGGGCTCGGCAACGACTGGGGCACGCTGACGTTCGGCAACCAGTACGACTTCGCGTTCGACTTCACGGCGGCCTTCAACGTCAGCGCGTTCGGCAGCGGCTACGGCGTGCACCTCGGCGATTTCGACCGCCAGAGCGGCGACCGGCTGCAGAACGCGGTGAAGTTCGTCAGCAACAGCTTCCACGGGCTCGTGGTCGGCGGCATGTATTCGTTCAGCAACGACGCAGGCAGTTTCCACGACGGCAGCGCGTGGAGCGTCGGCGCGACCTATACGCAAGGCAATTTCTCGGCGGGCGGCAACTATACGCGGCTCAATTCGCCGCGCGGGCTCGCGGCGCTCGACCCGTATGCGCAGATCGGCGTGACGACGATGCTCGGGCAGACGGTCGCGACGATCGATCCGGCGACGGGCGCCGTCACCGACTTGCACGACTCGACACCGTTTGCGATCAATTCGCAGTCGATCTTCGGGGTCGGTGCCTCGTACACGCTCGGCAAGCTGACGCTCAATGCGGACTTCAGCAACACGACGTTCAAAGGCTACGGGCAATCGTCGACGATGCGCGTGTACGAGGCGGGCGGTTTGTACCAGGCGACCGCGCCGCTGTCGCTCGTCGCGGGTTACCAGTACACGACGTTCGAAGGCCATCATTGGCACGAGGTGGCGCTGGGGACGCACTACGCGTTGTCGAAACGCACCGACGTGTATGCGGCCGTCGACTGGATGCGCGCGTCGAACGGCGTCGATGCGGTGATCGGCTACAGCTTCGCGCCGTCGACGAGCCGCACGCAGGCCGCCGCGCGGGTCGGCATGCGGCACAACTTCTGATCCTTCTTTCACCATGGGCCGGGAACGGCCGGCCCCGTCGACCATGTCCGATTTTTCCTCGAACGGCGACGTTGTCGCCGCGCTGCGCGCTGCGCTCGGCGACGATTGCGTGAGCACGGGCGACGCGATCGGCGCGCGTCATTTCACGAACTACGGTGAAGCGCCGGGCGCGCGGCCGCGTGCGTTGCTGCGGCCGCGCAGCGTCGCCGACGTGAGCCGCGCGCTCGCGATCTGCGCCGCATGCCGGCAGACGGTCGTGCCGCAGGGCGGGATGACGGGGCTCGCGGCCGGCGCGTCGCCGGCCGCGGGCGACGTCGTGCTGTCGCTCGAGCGGCTGACGGGTGTCGTCGAGATCGATGCTGAGGCGGCGACCGTCACGGCCTGGGCCGGCACCACGCTGCAGGACCTGCAACAGGCGGTGGACGAGGCGGGGTTCGCGCTCGGCATCGATCTCGGCGCGCGCGGCTCGTGCCAGATCGGCGGCAATGTCGCGACCAATGCGGGCGGCAACCGCGTGATCCGCTACGGCACCACGCGCGAACAGGTGCTCGGTCTCGAAGTGGTGCTGGCCGACGGCACCGTGCTGGAATCGCTGAACAAGCTGCTGAAAAACAACGCGGGGTACGACCTGCGGCAGATCTTCGTCGGCAGCGAAGGCACGCTCGGCATCGTCACGCGCGTCGTGCTGCGGCTGCATCCGAAGCTCGCCGCGCCGTCGACCGCGATGTGCGCGGTGCGTGACACGGCCGCGGCGCTCGCGCTACTGCGCGACGCGCGGGTGTCGTGCGCGGATTTGCTGAGTTTCGAGACGATGTGGCCGGCGTTCTATAGCTACGTCGCCGAACACACGCCGGGCCTGCGTGCGCCGTTGCCGGCGGACGGCGGCGTCAAGGTGCTGATCGAGTGTGCAAGCGGCGACGCGGCGCAGACGGCCGAGTGGTTCGAAACCGTGCTGGCCGGCTGGCTCGAGCGCGGCCTGATCGACGACGCGGCGCTTGCGCAGAGCGCCGCGGACGCGCAGGCGTTCTGGACGCTGCGAGAAGGGCTCGCGATCGATGGGCTGCCCGGCCTGGTGAATTTCGACGTGGGGATTCCGCCGCGCGAGACGGCGGCGTTCATCGACGCGTGCGATCGCGCGCTGACGTCGCGCTGGCCCGGCGCGCACGTGTTCTTCTTCGGGCATCTTGGCGACAGCAACCTGCACGTCTGCGTATCGGCGCCGTTTGCGGCGGGCGAAAGCGCGCACGACGTCGACGCGGTGCTGTATCCGCTGGTGCGCGACGCAGGCGGATCGGTGTCGGCCGAGCATGGAATCGGGCGCTACAAGCGCGACTGGCTCGACTGCTCGCGCAGCGACGCCGAGATCGCCGCGATGCGCCGGCTCAAGTTGGCGCTCGATCCACTCCGGCTGCTCAATCCCGGCAAGGTGCTTTGAGATTTGAGCATTACGCCGCACGGCGGCATCCGGCCCGCTCACGCATCGCGCGAGCGGGCCGGTGCGTTTCATGGCCGGCGCATCAGCTATCGAGCCTCACCAGAGCATCGACTGCCACCGCGCCGTGTTCCATCGCCAGCAGCGGATTGACGTCGAGTTCGACGAGCGTATCCGCGTGCGCCTGCGCGAAGCGCGCGATCGCCATCACGTTCGCGACGATGGCGTCGAGATCGGCCGTCGGCCGCCCGCGATAGCCGGTCAGCAGCGGCCCGAGCTTCAACCCGAGCAGCGCATCCCGCACGTCGCTTTCTCGTACCGGCAGCAGTAGCGTCGCGGTGTCGCGGATCAGCTCGACCAGCACGCCGCCGGTGCCGAGCACGATCGCGAGGCCGAAGTTCGGCTCGCGCTTCACGCCGACGATCAGTTCGAGCAGCGGCGCGTCGGCCATCTTCTCGACGAGGATGCGCTCGACGCGCACGTCGGGTGCGTGATGCGCGACTTGCTCGGTCATCCGCTCGACCGCGGCGGCGACGGCCTCCGGCGACGCGAGCTTCAGCGCGACCGCACCGGCCTCGGTCTTGTGCGGCAGGCGATCGCTGACGACCTTCACGCACACCGGAAAACCGAGGCGCTGCGCGGCGGCCGGCGCATCGGCGGGGGCGACGCATTCGGCCGGCGGCACATCGAGCCCGTGCGCGGCCAGCATCCGCTTGCTCGCCCATTCGTCGTGCAGCGTGGCGGCGCCATCGTCGCCATGGCCGGCCCGCAGTACGGGCAGCGCGTTCAGCGCATCGGCGTCGAGGATGCGGCGTCGCGTGTCGCCGTAGGTCATGGCTGCACCGATCGCGTCGATCCCTTCGGCGAGCCCCTGCAGCGGCGCGATGCCGGCCGCGGCCATGCGCGCCGCGTGATCGGGCGGCGTCAGCTCGGGAAACACCGAGATGACCGCGCCGACCACGCCGTGCTGGCGCGCGGATGCCGCGAACGCGCTGGCCGCGATGTCGCACAGCGGCCGTTCTCCGGTCGCTTCCTGCGGATAGTCGAGGATCATCGCGGCCGCGCCCGGGCGATCGGTCAGCAGTGCGTCGCAGCATGCGCGCATCTTGTCGGGGTCGCCCCACGGCGTCGTCGTAAAGTCGAGCGGGTTCGCGATCGTCGCGTAGGCGGGCAGCACATTGCCGAGCGCGTCGCGGCCCGCGTCGCCGACCGGCGGGAACGCGATGCCGCGCGCTTCGCCGAGATCGGCGACGAGCCCCGCATCGCCGCCGGACGTCGCGAGCGCGGCCAGCGTGCGGCGCTCGGGCACACCGGCGATTGCAAGCAGCTTCAGCGTCTCGACGAGGCCGACCGGATCCTTCACGCGGATCACGCCGAGCCGCCGGAACAGCGCGTCGTACAGCGCGTCCGAGCCCGCGAGCGAACTCGTGTGGCTCATCGCGAGCTGCGCGCCGAGCGTCGACGTGCCGCTCTTCAGCGCGACGATCGGCACGCCGCGCGCGAGCGCGCGTGCGGCGGCCTCGCTGAACCCGCGTACGTCCTTCAGGCCTTCGAGATGCACGCCGATCGCACGGATGCGAGGATCGTCGACGAACGCATCGACGAGGCGTGCGATGTCGACCGATGCCTGGTTGCCGACGCTCGCGAGGTACGCGAACGGCACCGAGCGTGCGCTCATCGACAGGTTGTACGCGAGGTTGCCGCTCTGCGTGATCACGGCGACACCGGATTCGACGCGCGGTGCGCCGTGCGCGACGGGCCACAGCGCGCTGCCGTTCAGGCCGTTGATCAGCCCGTAGCAGTTCGGCCCGAGCACGGCCATGTCGCCGGCCGCATCGACGAGCGTCTGTTGCAGCGCGGCGCCGTCGGCGCCGGTCTCGGAGAAACCCGATGCGTAGACGATCGCGCCGCCTGCACCGCGTCCCGCGAGCGCGCGCACGACGTCGATCGCCTGCCGCGCAGGCACCGCGACGAACACGGCATCGGGCGCGGCGGGCAGGTCGGCGACGCTCGCATGGCAGCGCACACCGTCGATCTCGGCATGGTTCGGGTTGACGAGCCAGATGTCGCCGGCATAGCCGTAGTCGCGACAGCGCTGCACGGCGCCCGCGATGCCGCGTCCGCCGACGAACGCGATGCTGGCCGGCTCGAGCAGCCGGCGCAGGTTGGCCGCGGCGGTGGCGCGGCGATCCCTGACTGCGGGAGAGGAAGTCATGAAAAGTCCTTTCGGAAGTCGCGCCGGACGGGCCGGCGCGGCGGTTCGCGTCAGCTGTAGCGTCGGAGGATTTCCTTGGACAGGATGTGCCGCTGGATCTCGGACGTGCCTTCCCAGATGCGCTCGATGCGCGCATCGCGCCAGAAACGCTCGATCGGCAGTTCGTCCATCAGCCCCATGCCGCCGTAGATCTGCACCGCATGATCGGTCACGCGGCCGAGCGTTTCGGTCGCCAGCAGCTTGGCGAGCGCGGCATCGCCGTCGGTCATCGTGCCCAGGTCGAGCTTCTGCGCGGTGTAGAGCGTGACGAGTTCCGCTGCGCGGATTTCGGTCTGCATGTCGGCGAGCTTGAACGACGTGCCCTGGAAATCGCCGATGCGCTTGCCGAACTGCTGGCGCGTCGCGGCCCATTCCGCGGCCATCTCGAACGCGCGCTGCGCGCGGCCGATGTTGTTGGCCGCGACCATCACGCGGCCGGCGGTGAGCCAGTCGTTCGCGAGTTCGAAGCCGCGATGTTCTTCGCCGAGGATCTGCGCGGCGCTAACGCGGCAGTCGGACAGGAAGATTTCCGACTGGTGGTAGCCGCGCAGGCTCGTGCAGTGCGGGCCGCGCCGCACGGTCATGCCCGGCGTGTCCTTGTCGATCAGGAAGCAGGTCACACGCTTGCGTTTCTGACCGCGCACTTCCTCCTCGCCGGTGACGGCGAACAGGATCACGAAATCGGCCGTATCAGCGTGGCTGATGAAGTGCTTGCTGCCGTTGATCACGTAGTCGTCGCCGTCGCGCACCGCGCGCGTGCGGATGCCCATCGCGTCGGAGCCGGCGCCCGGCTCGGTCAGCGCGAAGCAGTCCACGCGCTCGCCGCGCACGGTCGGCTTCAGGTAGCGCTCGATCTGGTCGCCCTTGCACGCCATCAGGATCTTGCTCGGCCGCGCGACGAACACGTGCAGCGCCCAGCTCGTGCGACCGAGCTCGCGCTCGACGAGCGCCTGCGTCACGTAGTCGAGACCCGGGCCGCCGGCGCTTTCGGGCATGTTGAACGCGTAGAAACCCAGTTCGAGCGCCTTGCGGCGGATCGAGTCGGCGAGTTCGGGCGGCACGTCGTCCGCACGGTCGACCGCGAATTCATGGGGCTGCAGTTCCTTCTCGACGAACTGACGCAGCGACGACACCAGCATTTCCTGCTCATGAGTCAGCGAAAAATCCATGAATCATCTCCCGACAAAATTAGGTGCGCGGCCTTCGACCGAAGCACGAAGCGCTTCCTGGCCGTCCTCGCTGTGACCGCAAGCGACGCAGGCCGCCAGCTCGCCGCGCAACTGCTCGGCGAGGGTGTGTGTGTGCGACTGCGCGAGCAGCGCCTTCGCATGGCCGAACGCGACGCTCGGCCCTTGCGCGAGACGCGCGGCGAAGGCGGCGACGTGCTGCGCGAACGCGTCGGCATCGACGACTTCCGACACGAAGCCGGCTGCGAGCGCGTCCTGCGCGTTCCAGCGTTCGTTCAGGAAGATGTAGCGGCGCACGACGTCGGGCCGCGCGAGACGCGGCAGGAACCAGCTACCGCCCATGTCTGGGCTGTAGCCCATACCCGTATACCCGCAGCGCAGCGTCGCGGCCGTGCTCGCGATGCGGAAGTCGCAGGCGAAGCCGATGTCGGCGCCCGCGCCGACCGTCGAGCCGTTCAGCGCCGCGACGGTCGGGCGTGGAAACGCCGCCAGCGCCTCGACGAAGCGGTGCGCGCGCTCGCTCCAGCCGTAGGTGTCGAGCTCGCCGTTGCGCTCGGCCTCGGCCCATTCGTCGACGTCCGCGCCCGCGCAGAACGCGCTGCCGGTGCCGGTCAGCACGAGGCAACGCGTGGCGGGGTCGCTCGCGAGCGCATCGAGCGTGTCGCGAAGAAAGTCGAGATGCGGCCGCGCGAGCGAATTGCGCTTCGCCGGGCGGTTCAGGCGAAGCGTCACGACGCCGTCGTGCCGTTCTATTCGGATGTCCTCGTTGCTCATGTTGCCACTGTCTCCTTGGTGTTGGGTGTCGTGTTGTGTCAGAGCCGGCAAGGGTCGCCGCTACTTGCGAACCGCATTTCGGCATAGTATAAGTTCTGTTAAATGAACGTTCAACCCAAATGTGAGTCGACCAGGAGACGCACGATGAGCGTGGCGATGGAGACGTCGGCAGGTGTGGAGCAGGGAAGGCCCGGTGCGCATGCAGTTCGTGCGGAATCGGCAGGGCGCACGGCGAGCGGCGCGGGCCTGCAGATCGATCGCGTGTCGAAGCGCTACGGCAGCGTGCATGCGCTGCGGGAAACGACGATCGACATTCCACGCGGTGAATTCCTGACGATCCTCGGGCCGTCGGGTTCCGGCAAGACGACGCTGCTGACGATCGTCGCGGGGTTCGAGCATCCGAGCACCGGCGACTTGCGTGTCGGCGGCCGCAGCATCGTCGGGTTGCCGCCCGAGAAGCGCAACTTCGGGATGGTGTTCCAGGGTTATGCGCTGTTTCCGCACATGACGGTCGAGCAGAACGTCGCGTATCCGCTGATGGTGCGCAAGCAGAAGGGGCCCGACGCGGTGAAGCGCGTGAAGGCCGCGCTCGATCTCGTGCGGCTCGGCCATCTCGCGGACCGTTTGCCGCGCCAGTTGTCCGGCGGCCAGCAGCAGCGTGTCGCGATCGCGCGCGCGCTGGTGTTCGATCCCGATCTCGTGCTCCTCGACGAACCGCTCGGCGCGCTCGACCGCAAGTTGCGCGGCGAGGTGCAGGTCGAACTCAAGGCGCTGCACGAACGGCTCGGCGCAACGTTCCTGTTCGTCACGCACGATCAGGAGGAGGCGCTGTCGATGTCGGATCGTATCGCGATCATGCGCGACGGCCGGCTCGAACAGATCGGGACGCCGGACGGGCTGTACGAACAGCCGGCCAACCGCTTCGTCGCCGATTTCCTCGGCAAGAGCAACTTCATCGAAGGTGTCGCGCTCGGCGGCGATGCCGCGGCGACGCACTATCGCGTCGGCGATGCGCGGTTCGTCGCGCCTGCCTGCGGCGCACGGCCGGACGACACGCTGCTGTTCGCGCTGCGGCCGGAGAAGGTCGGCGTCTCGGCCACATCGTGTGGTGGCGCGCACAACGAAGTGGCCGGCCGGATTCGCCACTGGAGCTATTTCGGTTCGTCGTACCGCTTCGAGATCGAGACCGCGGCGCTCGGCTGCGTGACCGCCGATGTGCCCGCATGGCGCGGACTCGCGTCGCCGCGCACCGGCATGGACGTGTTCGTGCAGTGGGAGCGCGACGCGACCTGCCGGATCGCGTCGGACTGACGCGACGAACGATGCATCCCGCGCGACGCGGCGAATGTCCGCGTCGCCGGCCGATTCAACGGTGCCCGGAAACGACGAGATGCGTGCGGGCGCTGCCCAGCCTGGAGGAGACACCATGACGAACCGCTATCTGCAGGACCTGCTCGACCAAGCACGCGAGCTTCAACCCGCGACATCGCAGCGCCGCCGCGACTTTCTCCGGCTGTGCGCGGCCGCCGGCCTCGCGCCGACGCTGCTGGCGACGGGCGCGAAGGACGCGCTGGCCGCGAACCCGAAGGAGATCGTGCTCAGCGCGTGGGGCGGCGAGGCGCGCTCCGCGTTTCGCTCCGCGTACATGGACCCGTTCACGAAGGCGAGCGGGATCAGGATGGGTTACGACTCGTCGCCGGAGGACGGCAAGATCAAGGCGATGGTCGAGAACCGGAACGTGATCTGGGACGTGATGGATCTCGACGGCTTCGCGGCGATCAAGCTCGGCAAGCAGGGGTTCCTGCGGCCGATCGATTATTCGGTCGTCGGCCGCAACGCGTTGCCGGGGCTCGCATCGGATTTCGGCGTGCCGTCGTACCTGCTGAGCTACGTGCTCGTCTACGACGCGCGCAAGTTCGGTGCGAATCCGCCGAAGAACTGGGCCGATTTCTGGAACGTCGGCAAGTTTCCGGGCAAGCGCGGGCTGTGGAAGTGGATGGGCGGTGCGCTCGAGGCCGCGCTGATGGCCGACGGCGTCGACAAGGACAAGGCCTACCCGATCGACGTGCCGCGCGCGATGAAGAAGCTCAAGGAGCTGCGATCGAACGTACTGCTGTGGGATTCCGGTGCGGACAGCCTGCAATTGCTGCGCAACGGCGAAGTCAGCATGGCGTGCATCTGGCATACGCGTGCGAACGTGCTGCAGCGCGAGAGCAGCGGGCGGTTCCGCTATACGTGGGAGCAGGGGCTCGCGTCGTGCGACGTGTGGGGCGTGCCGAAGAACAATCCGTCGGGCGACGCCGTGTGGCAGTTCATCAAGTTCGTGCAGGGCGTCGAGCCGCAGGTGCGCCTGCTGTCGCTGCTCGGCAACGGGCCGGTGACGCCGGCCGCGACGGCTGCCGTGCCGCAGGCGCTGCGTGCGGACAATCCCGGCACGCCGGAGAACTGGGCCAAGCAGTGCAAGGTGAATCCCGAGTGGTGGGCGCAGCATTACGAAGCGACGCTCGCGCAGTACACCGACCTGATGTCGTCCTGAGCCACTGTCTCGTGAGCGTGACGCCATGAATACCCTGTCTTCCCCTGTCGCGGGCGCCGTCCCGCTCGGCCGCGCGAAAGCCGACCGCTACTGGCTGCTGGTCGTGCCGCTGCTCGCGATGCTGATCGTGCTGTACGTGTATCCGCTCGTGCGCGTGCTGTGGCTCGGCTTCGCGGTGCCGGAGCCCGGCCTGCACAACTACGCGCGGCTGCTGGACAACCGTGGCGTGCACCGCGTGCTGTGGACGACGCTGCGCGTGTGCGCGGTCACGACCGTGTGCGCGGTAGCGCTCGGTTATGCGATCGCGTATGCGATGGCGCACGTCGGGCCGCGTCAGCGGATGGCGCTGATGTTCGGGCTGCTCGTGCCGTTCTGGGCGTCGGTGCTGGTGCGCGCGTTCTCGTGGTTGTTCCTGCTCGGCGAGCAGGGGCTCGTCAACACGCTGCTGATGCGCATCGGGCTGATCGACGCGCCGCTGCCGCTGATGCGCAACGAGATCGGCGTCGTGATCGGGATGATCCACTTCATGATCCCGTACGCGGTGCTGCCGCTGTACGCGAACATGAAGGGCATCGACCCGCAGCTGGTGCGCGCATCGCAGGGGCTCGGCGCGGGCGCGCTCGTCACGTTCCGCAAGGTGTATTTCCCGCAGACGCGGCCGGGCATCGTCGGCGCGGCGATCCTCGTGTTCATCTTCTCGCTCGGCTTTTACGTGACGCCGGTGATTCTCGGCGGAGGCCGCACGGTGATGATCGCCGAATACATCAGCACGCAGATCCTGCAGCTCATGAACTGGGGCAGCGGGGCGGCGCTCGCATCGTTGCTGCTGGCGTCGATCCTGGCCGCGCTCGCGCTGCTCGCGCGTTTCGTCGACCTGCGCGAGCTGTTCGGCGCGCGCTGAATCCGACCGGAGGAATCGAAGATGAAGACCAGACTGACGGCCGGCCGCGCGCTGGTGATCGGCATCGCATGGGCCGCGATCCTGTTCCTGATGCTGCCGTTGCTCGTGTCGGTGCCCGTGTCGCTGACGCCGAGCGACTACCTGTCGATGCCGGATGGCGCGTTGTCGCTGCGGCATTACAGCGTGCTGCTCGACGACGACGGCTGGGTGTCGAGCTTCCTGCAGAGCGGGCTGATCGCGCTCGTTTCGTCGGCGATCTCGGTGACGCTCGGTACCTTGTGCGCGATCGGTTTGTGGAAGGTGGCATCGCGGCGCGGCGAGCTGGTGCGCGGCGTGATCCTGTTTCCGCTGATCGTGCCGCCGATCGTGTCGGCGCTCGCGTTCTACCGGCTGTGGGGTGAACTCGGAATGCTCGACAGCTATCCGGCCGTGATCCTGTCGCATGTCGTGCTGTCGGTGCCTTACGTGGTCGTCGCAGTATCCGCGTCGCTCGCGACGGTGGGCCTGCGGATCGAGCAGGCGTCGCGCAGCCTCGGCGCGAACCTGGCGCAGACGCTGCGCTACGTGATCCTGCCGGCGATCAGGCCCGGCGTGCTGTCGGCGGCCGTGTTCGCATTCATCCTGTCGTGGGACGAACTCGTCGTCACGCTGTTCATTTCGAGCCGGGGCGTCTACACGCTGCCGCGCCGCATGTGGGACGGGATGCGCGAGAACGTCGATCCGGCGATCGCTTCGGTCTCCACGCTGCTGCTGGCGGCCACCTGTGTCGCGATCGGTCTGTCGCTGCTGCGCAAGCGCGCGGCCGGGTCTGTCTGAATTCAATGTTACGTTGCGGAGAAAAAACACCATGAAGGTCCTGATCGTTCACGCCCATCCCGAACCGCAGTCGTTTACAACGTCGATGCTGCATCGCGCGGTGAGCACGCTCGAAGCGCAGGGGCATACCGTGACGGTGTCCGACCTGTACGCGATGCAGTGGAATCCCGTCGCGAGCGCGGCCGATTTCGGCGTTCGGAAGAATCCGGACTATCTCGTCTATGCGCTGGAGCAGCGCGAGAACGTCGCCGCGCACGCGATCGCGCCCGACATTGCCGCCGAACTCGACAAACTGGTTGCGTGCGACCTGCTGATCCTGAGCTTCCCGCTGTTCTGGTGCTCGATGCCGGCGATCATGAAGGGCTGGATCGACCGCGTGCTCGTGTCGGGCAAGGTGTACGGCGGCGTGCGTTTCTACGATCGCGGCGGGATGCGCGGCAAGCGCGCGCTGCTCGCTTATACGTGCGGCGGCCGCGACTACATGTTCGGCGCCGACGGCGTACACGGCGAAATGGACCTGATGCTGCGCCATGTGCTGCGCGGCACGCTCGGTTATGCGGGTTTCGACGTGTTGCCGTCGTTCGTCGGTTATCACGTGCCGTATATCGGTGATGCCGAGCGCGCGGCCGTGCTCGAACGCTACGACGGATACCTGGCGCAGCTCGACCGGCTGGAACCGATGGCATTCCCGACGCTCGACGATTTCGATGGCGACATGCGGCCGCGCGAACGCGCGCCGCAGGAAGTCGCGCAGGACTGAACGATCCAATGACGGGGGATGAATGAGCATCAAGGTACTGGTAGCAGTGAAGCGG
>NZ_CAJPHP010000042.1:0-23092 GCF_905339975.1 Burkholderia sp. BCC1999
TTCGACGGGCGCGGATCGCAACGCGAGCGATTCCCTATAGATATGACGTATGTCCGCCTTTCCATCTATATAGAGGCCAGCGGAACGGACAAGGAACCTGGCGCTGTCGAGTATCATGCCGCGACCGAACCACGCACTCATATCGACGATGGACAGCACGACTCAATCCGGCGACGCCGATCTTCGCGACGAATATGCGGCGCTGCGCGAACGCGCCATCCTGCTGGAAGAACAAACACCACCGCTTCTTCAGCGCATCTCGGATGTACTGCCGCGGATCAGCGGCGAATCCGAACTGGCGGACGAGCACCGCGAACGACTGGTCGGCGCGCGCAACGCGGCGATGGTCTCGATCGAAAACTATCAGCAGGCCATCCCCTTCCTGCAGACGGCCGATTCGATCATCGAGCAGCTGGACAAGACGCCCGAGCGCGATGAAGACATCGAGTGGCGTGAATCGCTGCTGCAACGGCTCGACGAGCTGATCGACGTCGCCGTCGTGATGATCAACGATGCGGAAGACTACTTCGAACAAGCGCAAGCCTGCGACCTGTCCAGCGTGCCGAAGTCCATCCTCGAGGATTGAACAGCGCAGCCGGGATTGCACGGCGCACCGGCTTCATGTCGTGCGCGCCGGCAATCCTGATGTTTGTCGGTCGACACTCGACGCCTGACGACATCAGCGCCAAGGAGACCGAACCTCTCCTGTAAAAGCTCACCTTGCCGTGGCACCTGCCCCGCAGTCGCCACGTTCCATCGCTAAAGTGAGTCGAGCACGATCGACTCGCTCACGATCGGCACGCGGATGTAGCCCCCCTCCGTATCACCATACGCATGCGCGTTCCCGTCGATCACATATTGCGCAGTCAACGCACAAAGGGTCGCGTCTCGCGCATCGACGGAGCGCAGCGTCGACACGTCGACTCCCAGCCGCACAAGCAATTGCTGGCGCTGGGTACGCTTCTGCTTCGCCGAGGCCACCGCCTTGCCCAGCATCGCGCAGGTAATCGCGTACGGATAGGTCTCGAAGCTCGCACGACCGCCCGCATAGTGCTCGCCGGTCAGCAATGGATAGGTGTCCGCCAGCGCGCGGTACACGCGTTCCCCGATGAACATCCAGTCGAAGAAGCCCGATGTGCTTGCGACGGCCTGCTCCCGCGACGGTGTCGGAAAACACGAGATCCGTTCGCGCGCGAGCGCCTGTTCGGCCGCCCGGCGGCCGACGCCCGTCCACCACACGCTCGGTGCGTCGACGCCGACGGCCACGACATCATGGGCAACACACAGCGCGGGCACCGCCTCGGGTGCAATCCGCGCTTCGCGGCAGACGACCGTCGACCCGCGCAGAATCACGAGGTCGCATAACTTCTTGTCGCCGCCGACGTCGACACCCGCCACAGCGGGCACTTGCCGCACGGCGGCTTCGACGGATCGGGCCGATGCCATGCAGGAGCTTCAGTCCGCTGGCCGCGCACCGTATGCGGTGTCGAAGATCATCTCGAGACCGGGATGCACGCCACGCATCGGGTCGACGACCGACTTCGCCCAGTCGAAATATGCCTGCTTGCGCTCGAGCGGCCAGTCCGCGGGCGGATGCTGCGCGATGTCGCGCAGGTTGCAGATCTTGTCGGCGAGCTTCACGAGCTTCGCGCGCCGGCTGATGGTCGACGCATGCTCGACCTGCAGGCGCTTGCGCTCTTCCTTCGGCAACGACTTGTCGTCGGTGACTTCCATCACGATGTCCGCCACGTCCTTGCCGAACAGCCGCAGCAGTTCCTGCTCGGTCGTCTCCGTGTCCTCGACCGTGTCGTGCAGCACGGCCGCGACGATCACGCGCTCGTCCTCGATACCGGCCTCGTTGGCCAGCACGTCGGCGAGTGCGATCGGATGGTTGATGTACGGCGACGCCTCTTCGTCCTTGCGACGCTGATTGCGATGCTTGTCCGCCGCGAACGCGATGGCGGCTACCAGCTTTTTCATATTTTCCCCTCGTGTGGCCAGACCCGCGACCGGTTGCCCCGGCCGCGCGCCTTTCGGAACCGCTCATACTACCTGTACGCGATGACCCCTCCCGTGTGCCGGCATCCCGGCACACCCCCGCATCACGCGCCGGCCGGCGCGCGCTGCAACTCGACCACGTTGACCCGCGCGCCGAAGACGTCCCGCACGAGCGGCAGCAGGTGGTCGTGGTGCGTCAGGAACAGCACCTGGGTTCGCGTCGACAGATCGCGCAACGCATCGAGCCCGGCCTTCGCGCGCGCATCGTCGAAATTGATGAACAGATCGTCGGCGACGAACGGCAGCGCGGTCCGGCTGCCGAGCTGCAGCTCCAGTGCCGCGATGCGCAGCGCGAGGAACAACTGGTCGCGCGTGCCTTCGCTCAATCCCGCCACCTCGACCGACGTTCCCTTCGTGCGCCGCGCATACAGCGCAGGCGGCGTCCGTTCGGTATCGACGGTCAGCTTCGCGAATTCGCCGAGCGTGAGCCCCGCGAAGATCTCGCCCGCGCGCCTGAGCATCGGCCCCTGCTTCTGGTCGCGATAGCGATCCGTCGCCCACTTCAGCAAGCGGCTCGCGGTGGCCGCCTCCAGATACTGTTCAGCCGCATCGCCCATCGCCGCCAGCGCTTCCTGCCGTTTCGACTCGGCGACGGCCGCATTCGCCTGGCCGTCGATCGCGCCGAACGCCTGGTCGGCCACGACCTGCTGCTGCGACAGCTCGTTCAACCGCTTGCCGACATCGCCGAGCGACTGCTTCACCGCTTCGAGATGCGCCGGCACGTCGGCAATGTCCTGCTCCGCGACCTCGGCTTCGACGGCGGACCGGGAAAGCCCGTCGCCATCGCGCACCAATGCCTCGTGTGCGGCGTCGACCGCCTGCCGAAGCTGGCGCTGACGATCCGAGCGCTCGGCCAGCGGCAGCGCCGCGTCGATCGACGCGACACCGGCCAGCTGAAGCAGCGGCTGAATTCGTGCATCCGCACCGGCCACCGCGGCGACCGCGTCCGCAACCTTGCCGTCTGCCTGCCGCACGGCCTCGTCGGCACGCCCGATCGCGCGTGCGATTTCCCTGGCGGCCGCGAGGCGCATCGTCAACCGTCGCGCGACGTCCGGCCAGTCGCCGCTCGCGAGCCATTCCGGTGCAAGCGCTTCGGCAAGCCGCCGCGCGCCGGCCTCGAGCGCGGCCAGTTCCGCGCGGATCGCGGCGATCCGGTTGCGCGGCGCGTCGGCATCGGCCAGCTCGGCCGTCACCGCGTTCGCCAGCCCGAGCGCACCTTCCGCCGCGGCCAGCGTCGTCGCGCTCGCGGACAGCTTCGCGTCAGCCAGCGCGTCATGCCATTGCACGCGCCATGCATCGTAGGCCGTCTGCGCATGGCCGGCCCGCGATTGCGCCGTCGCACAGCCGCGGTCGGCTTCCCTCGCGCGGTCGTCCAGGCTGTCCTTCTGTGCAATCGCCTTCTCGGCCGACTGCACAAAGGTCTCGGCGATCGCGACGAGCGCGGCCAGCCCATCCGACTCGCCACCGCGCGATACCGTGCGCAGCGCCGCACGCAGCGCTGATTCCGCGCCGGCCCGGGCAGCACGCATCGCGTCGAATTCGCGGCGCTGACGGTCGAGATCCGCCTGTGCGGCGAACACCGTTTCGCGCTTCGCGAGCCAGTCGCCCATTGCCGCCAGCGGCATGCCCGGCACTGCGGCCGTCGTAGCGAGTGCGGCCCAGGCGTCGCGATGTGCAGTCAGGCCGCGCTCGCGTTCGTCCAGCGCGGCCTGCCGGCGTGCCACACCCACACGTGCGGATTCGACCTGCTGACGCAACGATTGCAGCGTCGCGGCCGCCTGCGTGGCACCGAGCTGTGCGTCGACGAGTTCGTCGGCGAGGCGAATCGCGTCGTCGACTGCCGGAGCGCCCGTGGCGAGATCGACTGCGCCGCTGCGGATATCTCCCCACGCGCCATCGCGTCGCGCGCGCGCCGCCAGCACGTCGGCGGTCGTGACGACCTTGTGGTTCTCCGCGAAATGCTTCTCCTGCAGTTCGAGCCGCTCGAGTTCCTCGAGTGCGCTGTCCCGTGCGTCACGTGCCGCAGCGGCCGCGCTCGCGTGCTCGCTGTCTTCCTTCAGCAGTGCGCCGAGCCGCGCCGCCGACGGCACGTCGAGCACGCGCAGCGTATCGACCGGCATGCGCCAGTGGCCGAGCGCATCGAGCGCACCCGACAGCGTGCGTTCGGCGGCAGCGATCTCGTGCTCCAGCGCCTGCTCGCGCTGGCCGCTGTTGCGAAAGCCTTGCGCATCGGCCAGCGCCGCGCGCAGCGCCTCCGGCACGTCGACGGTCGACAGGCGCGCCTGCTGCTCCTGCACCTGCGCAAGCTCGCGCGTGCGTTCGTCGAGCGATTCGCGCGCACCGGCGAGCGCCTGGTGCAGCGCGCCGTGTTCACGCAACAGGTTCGCGACGGTCTTCAGCGACAGCGCCGTCGGCAGCGCCGCGCGCAGCGACGCTTCGTCCGTCGGCCAGTCGAGCTGGTCGGCCGCCGCACAAGCGGCGGACACATGCCGCTCGACGTCCGCGCCGAGCAGAAGCAGATCCTGCGCATGATTCATGCACGCACCGCGCAACCGGTCGAGCGCTTCTATATCGGCTTCGAGCGCCAGCGTGTCGGCGTCCGCATCGATCGCATCGCGCGCCTGCCGTTTCGCAAGCAGGTCGGCGCGCCGTTCTTCGAGCACCTTCTGCTCGGCCGCGAGATCACCCTGCGCCTTCAGCAGATCGGCATACGCGGTCGGCGGCAACTCGACGACCGCGCCCAGTTCGGCCAGCGCGGCGTCCTTGACCGTCAGCTCCTTCAGATACGGCGCGAGCCGACGCACGCGTTCGAGCTTCGAGCGCAGCGTTTCGAGCCGGCGCTGTTCCGCACGCGCCTGCTCGATCTGCTGTTCGACCGCTTCGCGCGCGTCCTTGCGATCGACCCAGTCGCGCGTGCGCACCTGGACCGTTTTCAATTCGGTCACGGCCTCGTTGAACGACGTTTCGGCCAGCGCAAACGCACTGCCGCTCCGACGCGGCGCCCACAGCTCGACCGAGCGCGCATCGAGTTCCTCGCGCACCGGCCCGAGACTGCCGACGCCGGCGGCCGATTCGAACAGCACCTGCCCGAGCTTGTCGGATGCATCGAGAATGCTTCGGCCACCGTCGACCAGCCGCCCGTGATCGAGCCCGAACATCTGCTCGAAGAATTCACGCGTCGCGCCATCGAGGATCGCGGCGAGGTAATCGTCGGACAGCTTGTCGTCGGCCGGCGTGCGCAACGGACTGCGTCCGCGCGCGCGGTGAAACGCCAGTTCGCCGCTACCGTTCTCCAGCACGCCGCCGATCCGCAGCTCGGGCGTGCTGTGCAGGAAATCGAGCGGCGTCTGGAGCTTCATCCCGAACAGCAACTCGGACACGGCCGTGCGGATCGTCGACTTGCCTGCCTCGTTCGGCCCGACGATCACGTGAAAATCCTCGCTGGCCGACGGGAACCGCAGCGTCTCGTCGGTGAACTTGCCGTACTTGATCAGATCGAGTTGGCTGATGCGCATCGCTTACTCCCCCCTCGCCAGCCGCGCGAGCAACGCGGGCCCGACCTGTTCGACCAGCGCCGTCAGCTCGCCGGCGCGCGCCATCGCCAGCAACGGCACCTCCTCCTTCACGTCGCTGCGCACCTTGCCGACGAACGGCTTCAGGTCGCGTTCGAGCAGCGCGAGGAAATCCGGATCGTGCGCGGCATCGGCGAGGATCTGCTTCAGATCCTCCAGCGCTTCGAGCTGCTCGCTTTCGCCCGGCTGGTGATCGGCGGCGGACGTCGCGAGCCGGACCTTCTCCAGCCACAGCCGCTCGTTGCCGATGATGCCGATCTGGTTCAGCACCTCCGCGCGCAACTGCGGCGCGCGGCCAAAAAAGAGACCGTGCGCGGGCGTGCGCCCCGTGACCGTCACGCGCACCGCGCGCGGCACATGGCCGTCGACGGTCAGCAGCGCCTCCAGCGACTGGCCGATCTTTCTCGACAGATCGGCGACCGACAGGCAATCGGACGCGTCGACCGACACGGCTTCCCAACGCAACACGTCGAGATACAGGCGCTCGACCTGCGTGCGGCCTTGCTCGACCGTCACGAGCACCGCGCCCCGGCGGCCCGTCTCGCGGATGTGGCGCCCCTGCAGGTTGCCGGGAAACACGACGGTGGACGGCCCCGTCCACTGCTGGAACTCGTGCACGTGGCCGAGCGCCCAGTAGTCGTAGCCCTTCGCGTGAAGTTCGGCCAGCGTGCACGGCGCGTAGTTCGCGTGCGCGGCATAGCCTTCGAGCGCCGTGTGCAGCACGCCGATGTTGTAGTAGCCGGGTACCGGATCCGGATAGCCGATCGCGAGATTGTCGACGACGGCCTTGTCCTTGAAGCTCTGCCCGTGCAGCGCAACGTCGAATTCGGGCAGCTTGACGGTTTCCGGCTTGCGGTGGCCGAACACGGTGACGTTGTCCGGCAGCGTCAGCTTCTTCGTCATCTCGCTTTCAGCATCGTGGTTGCCGCCGAGCACAAATGCGCGGATGCCGGCCTTGCGCAGCCGCCCCATCTGCTGGCCGAAGAAGATGCCCGTGTTGTGATCCTTCCAATCGCCGTCGTACAGGTCACCGGCGATCACGAGAAACGCGACTTCCTCTTCGATCGCACGATCCACGAGCTGCCGCAGCGCCTCGCGCGACGCGTTGCGCAACTGCGCGGCCGGCGCGTCGGGATACGCGCTCAAGCCGTGCAACGGGCTGTCAAGGTGAATGTCTGCCGCGTGGATGAACTTCACGAAGATTCCTCTGTTTCATGACGAAGGGGGAAGGCCGCTCGAACGGGTGCAGCCGTCAACCGCAATCCTGGTAGCCACCGAGTTCGCCGCAATGGCGGCAACGAAACACATAAGCGGTTGGCGAGCCGTCCTTGTCGAGCGCCGCGAAAAAGCGTTCCCACTCAGCGCTGTCGTCGAGCCCGGTCGAGGCCTGGATGGCCGCGACGGCCTGGAGGCCGAGCGCCTTCAGTTCGTCAGCGCCGGCACGACCGATGAACTGCGCGCCGTCGCCGCAATGCGTCCACCATCGCTCCTGCTGCCAGCCCTGAAAACCCGGCGTGCGATTCGCGATCTCATCGACGACTGCTTCGGGCACCGCGTCCCATTCGTCGCCGCCGATGCCGCCCGTGTCGGTAAAACTTGCGTCGAGCCGCGTGTGCGCCGAGCCGTCGGCGATGCACCACGGGCAGATGCACTGCTCGTAGTCGTCGACCGCATACACCGGGCCGGCGTAAACGTAACCGCGCGCATCGCCGCAGCATGCACAACGTACGTCCGCGGCGATCACGCTGCCCGTCGCGAGCGGGTCGGGATGGTACCTGAAAGCGGGTAACGACATGGAATTCTCCGTCGGTCCGGATGATCGGGAAGCACACGCGGCGGATGCAAACGACCATTGTGCCGCAGCACGATCGCGTTACCGCGAACTTTCGACCTCGACAAACGTACCGTTCACGAATCGATAGACGCGATGCGTGGCGCCGTCGTGCGCGACATATTCCCATCGGTAATCGATGCCGGCCGGCGCGTCGCGCCACGTGATCGCCCGATACGGCGATCGGGTTCCGGATTCGGTTTCGAGCGAAACGGAGTCGAGGCAGCCTTGCACGGGCAGCGAGAAGCGCTGCACCGCCCGGGTACCGTGCAGCGCGCCAGCACGTATAGCGTACCTTCTTCGCCTGCGCCGCAATACCCGGCCGGACGGCTGGTTGACGATCGGTTGACAATCGGTTGATGACGACCGGCACATGATCGCTGCCGTCGATCCGCTTCGCACGATCCGACGGGAACGCCACGCTCGATGCGTCGGCCAGCGCACGCCGAAGTGCGGCCGGCACGCTCAACGCCGATGTCCTCTTGCCTGCCGCGTCGACCTCGATCAACCTCCAGGACCGCGCCGCGTACGCCATGCGAGAACACGTACACGGCCGATCGGCTACATGCCGTCACTCGCCGCGCGGGACGGGCGGCGGTGCGAAGCCGTTGTCGTTGCCGGGGAACGGATTCGCGTTGCGGCGCAGTGCTTCCTCGTCGTTTTCTTTCTGCGCGAACAGCGCAACGCCGATCACGCCGACGTTCGCGGCATCGCCGTACTTCGAGTTCGCGACGTAGCTGTCCGGCACGGCCGCAAAGCGGAACGCAGCGACTTCGTCGCGACTCTTACGGAAGCCCTCGATCGTCAACGTGCGGCCCGGATACAGCACGTAGCCGCCGTTCGTATAGCTGCCCGGCCGGCCCGACAGCACGTCGAGCCCGTCGACCGTCGACACGACTTCGAACGTGCGGCGCCCCTGATTGCGCAGCACGATGATGTAGCGCGAACCCTCGACGCCCGCCATGTGCCAGCGGCCGTTGCTACGTGCAAGACGCAGCGGCGCACCCTTTTCGTCCGTGAACGACAGCGCGATGTCGCCATTGGCAAGCGCGACGCGAGTCGGCAGCCGGCGAACCTGCGAGGCCGGAGGATGACCCGGCAGTGCATCGTTGTAGTAGACCGACGCGAGATCCGTCGGCTTGGTGGAATCCGCGCGCTCGAACTCGACCTGGCGGGTTTCGGATCGCACCGACTCGCCCCACGCGGTACCGAGCCCGCGGCGTTCACTGGCGTCAGGTGCGGCGGCGGACGCGGCGTTACTGGCGGACGGCGGGGGCGGCGCCGCGCAAGCGGCCAGCCAGAGCGCGCAGCCAAGCGCGAGAAGACGGAACAGGATGGTCATGACGTGATGCCTCGGAATGTTATCGGACCGCGCCGGGCCGGCCGGAGCGGCGTTTTGGTGTCGTCTGTCGTCACGATGTCGATCGGACATGCTTGCCCTTGTTGGCCGGTACCGCCATCCCGGCGGCCCCGCAACCGGGTGCCCCGCTATTTAAGCATGGCGAGCGGGCAATGGGCAGGGGCCGCGCGCGCCAATAAAAAAGCCCGGCCCGCATCAATGCGGGCCGGGCCTTGACGGAATGCGTGCTGCTTACAGCGCGCCGCCTTGCGCCGACGCCGAACCCTTCACGCCGACCGATGCGCCGCCCTGCACTGCGTTCGTCGTGCCTTCAAGCGCTTCGCCGGCCTTCGCCTTCGCGCCGCCCGCAACGTCGCCTGCCGTCGACATCGCGCCTTGCGCGTGGTTCTTCGCCGAACTTGCGACGTGCTTCACGTGCGATTTCGTCGAGTGAACGGCCGATGCCGCGGCATCCTTCGCCGTGCCGGCTGCCGAGCCGACCGCCTGCGTCGCGCCGCCGACCGCATTGCCCGCGGCCGAGCCGACGCCGCCAACCGTCTTGCCGACGCCGTTCAGCGCGCCGCCAACAACGTTGCCCGCGCCCGAACCCGAGCCCGCCGCGTTCGCGCCGGCACCAGCCTGCACACCCACACCGCCGCCGAGCAGCGGCGTCTGGACTTGTGCGCCGACGCCAGCCGAACCCTGTGCGCCAGTCTGGGCCGTCTGTGCAAAAGCAGCCGAAGTCGCCATCGCCGTCAGAGCGGCACCCAGCAGAATCGTATGGATCTTGTTCATGGTCATTCTCCCCAAAGACGTTGTTGCTGCGGGCCGCCTTCGTGCGGCTTGTCGCATGCCTCACCGCGAAGTGCGGCAGGTGGAGCTAATGTAGCGGCACCGACGCGCAAAACGATTGAATTGCGGGGACTGTTACTTCGGTTGCAAATGCTGACGATTGACTCACACTGTTTGACAATCGGGGACTTGCAGCAGGATGGACACCGTATTGGCCGGTGAACGGGAGCGGACGCTCCGCGATGGCGATCGGCCCGATCGTCACGTATCGGGACATCCGGCAGTGAACCGACTGGCTGACACGCAGGCAGCTTTTATCGGCACTCCGAAGGACATGCGTTGCTCGGCCATCCCTGCAGCCTCGCCATGAAACACGGCCCCGACTGCCCAACGGCAGATCGGGGCCGTGCGCGTCCCACCCGATTACGGCCGGAACGTATCGCCGAGCACGACGCCTTCGCGACGCGGGTCGGTGCCGCCTTGCAGCGCCGACGACTGGCCGACCGTCACGCGCATCACCGTATTGACGCCGCTCGCCTGCGCGGAAGTCGATACCTTGTGCCCGAGCGCGAGCAGCCCCGTGATCAGCGGATCGTTCGCACCGTTGTTCGCCGTGTTGACGTTCGGATGCTCGCCGCCGATCGTGGTCGTCGGGCTGTTGCTCGCGCCGAAATCGACGAGCCCCGCGGACTGCTGCGCGTCCAGGCCCCAGTCGAGCGCGCCGACGAGCGTCTTGACCACGTATTGCGGAATCGTGCCGCCACCCGGCGAACCGGTCGCCATCACGAAGTCGCCGCGCGAGCCGTCGGCAGCCTGCCCGAACACGATCGTCGGCGCCATCGAACTGCGCGGCCGCTTGCCCGGCTGCAGCCGGTTGGCCACCGGATTGCCGGACGTGTCGAGCGGGTTCGCGGAGAAGTCGGTCAACTGGTTGTTCAGCAGGAAGCCGTTGGTCATGTGGAACGAGCCCATGCTCGACTCGACCGTGGTCGTCGCGCTCAGCACGTTACCGTCACCATCGACGATCGTGAACTGGTTCGTGCCATGCTCGATCAGCGTCGTGTCGACACCGAGCGGCACCGCGCCGAGATTACCGGGCTGCGCGGTGCCCATGCTCTTGGTCGTGTCGATCAGCGCCGCGCGCGATTTCAGGTACGGCTTGTTCAGCAGCGTGTCCCACGTGCCGCCCGGCAGCGGCACGAAATCCGTGTCGGCCACGTACTTGTCGCGGTCGGCATAGGCGAGCCGCTCGGCCTCGGTGACGAGGTGCACACCGGCGACGGTCGGCTTGCCGCCTTCGAGATCGATCGCGGTCGGCTTCAGCGACTTCAGGTCGAAGTTCTCGAGAATGCCGAGCGCCGATGCGACCGCGATGCCGCCCGACGACGGCGGCGGCATCCCGCACACCCAGTAGCTGCGATAGGTCGTGCACACGGGTTCGCGACGCTTCGCCTGATACGCGGCCAGATCCGCGACGGTCGTCTTGCCCGGCGTGAGCGTCGAGCCGTCCGCGCCCTTCGTCACCGCGATCTTCGCGACGATGTCCTGCGCGATCTGCCCGGTGTACAGCGCATTCGCACCCGACTGCGCCATCAGCGTCAGCGTGTGAGCGTATGCGGGGTTCTTCAGCACGGTGCCGAGCGTCTTCGGCGAACCGTCGGCGTTCAGGAAGTACGCGGCGGCCTCGGGGTCGCGCTTCAGGCTCGTGGCGTTCGCCGCGATCGCGTCGGCGAGCCGGCCGCCGATCGGGAAGCCGTTGGTCGCGAGCGTGATCGCATCGCCGAACAGGTTCTGCCACGGCAGGCGGCCGTGATCCTGCTGCAGCGCCTCGATGAGCCGCGGCACGCCGATCGTGCCGATCGAGCGGCCGCTCGCGCGCGCGTTCGGCAGCGGCACCGAATGGTCGGTCGTGTCGTCGACGTAGCGCAGATAGTTTTCCGTCGCGGCGGCCGGTGCGGTCTCGCGGCCGTCGTAGGCCTGCAGCGTCTTGCCGCGCGCATCGTAGTAGAGCAGCACGCCGCCCGATCCGAGGCCCGTCGCCTCGGGCACCGTCAGGCCGAGCACGGCCTGCA
The DNA here is from genome assembly GCF_905339975.1 of Burkholderia sp. BCC1999. Lineage (NCBI taxonomy): Bacteria > Pseudomonadati > Pseudomonadota > Betaproteobacteria > Burkholderiales > Burkholderiaceae > Burkholderia > Burkholderia sp. BCC1999. The sequence goes on from NZ_CAJPHP010000042.1 coordinate 11,665, forward strand.
CGGCGACGGCCGCATCGGCGGCCGTGCCGCCTTTCTTCAGCACCGCGCAGCCGGCCGCGCTCGCGTATGCGTTCGACGTGGCCACCAGGTAGGTCTTCGCATAGACGGGCTTCATCCCGGTGCGATAGCCCGACGACGCTTCCGGCAGCGACGGATCGCCCGGCTGGTTCGAGCCCACGACGACCGTCGCGCCGCTGTTGTCTACCGCGAGGCAGCTCGCATCGGTGGAAGGTGTTGTCGTGGGGCCCGCGTCGTTCTCGACGTCGCCGCCGCATGCGGTCAGCAGCGCGGCCGCGAGCAACATGGATGCATACGGAAAAATCGCTGTTCTGTTCATTGTGTGTCGATGTTCTTCTGGGTCGTTGCGATGGGCATCATCGCTGCCTGCGACCCCCTCGGTGCGCGGGCAGCGCGCTCGATAGTCCCATGAACAAAATTTTTTCCGCAATAAGGGAATGACGTAATGCAACCGGGCGTTGCGTGCGCAACGTCACGCGGCCGGCCTGCGGGTTCGCTTGTTGCACCGCATCGCAATCGAGCGGAGCGGTGCGGCCGGTGTCGCTATCGTGCCGCCCGGCGACGCTTGCCGGACACCCTGCCGTCAGGCGCGAATTCGCGTTCCATCGCTTCGATCGCCTCGGAGAAAAACTCGAGAAACATCGTCATCGCGACTGTCGCGCTCATGTCCGCCCGCTGGTAGATGCAGCTGAACGAGCGCGCGCCCGCATCGGCAAGCGGCGTCCACGCGAGCCGGCCGGCGGCGACGTCGTCCGCAACGTTCTCCGCGATCAGGAAGCCGACGCCCGCGCCTTCGGCCGCGAGACGCCGCACCATCGACACCGAGCCCGTCTCGACCAGCGGCCGCATGTTGCGCGGTTGTCGCGCATCGATCTGGTCGAACATCGCGCGCAGTTCGGTGTCGGGTGTCATCAGGATCAGCGGATGGGCGAAGCAGTCGCGCATCCGCACCTTGCCGCCGGACGACGCCAGCGGATGGCCCGGCGCCGTGACGACACCCAGCGGCTGCGCGAACGCGCGCACCTCGACCACGCCCGCTGCCGTGCGCCGGCGCAGCGCATAGCCGATGTCGACCTCGCCCGTCTCGACCCAGCGCACGATGCTCTCGCCGTTTCCCGAGCGCACGCTGTACGTGACGCCCGGGTAGCGCTGCATCGCGGCGAGGATCGCGTCGGGCACGAGCTTCTCGGCGGTCGAGGCAGGCACGGCCAGGTTCACGTGCCCGCGCCGCAGCGCGCGCAAGTCCTCGACCTGCGTCAGCGCATTGTCGAAGTCGCGCTGGCCGCGTCGCACGGCAGCGATCACGATCTCGCCGGCGAGCGTCAGCTGCATGCCGCGCGGCAGCCGGTCGAACAGCGGCACGCCGACCTGCTCCTCGAGATTGCGAATCTGCTGGTGCACCGCCGCGGCCGTCAGGTGCAATGCGTCGGCTGCCTTGCGAATCGAGCCGCGTCGTGCGACTTCGTCGAAACAGCGGAATGTCTGCGATATCGAACGCATGAAGGTACCGTTAAATTTTTTCGAACAGGCCGTCAAGAATAATCCGATTTTCCCGACACGCCGAATCGTCTAGATTCCGCTGCATTCCCGTATCCGATTCGAATGGAGACTGCAGTGACGACCGTCGACCAGATTACCCAGCGCCGCCGTGGCGTCGGCCTCATCGCCCACGATCCCGCACTGTCCGCGGGCGGCTACACGCTCATCGCGCCGCAGACGGCCGACGGCAACGTCTATCTCGTCGGCATCGACGGCGCAGTCGCCCATCAGTGGAAAATGCCCGTGCGCCCCGGCCGCCACGCGGTCATCCTCGCGAACGGCAACCTCGGCTACAACGGCAACCATCCGCGATCCGAATCACGCTACGCGCCGTGGTCGATGTGGCATGGCGGCGACTTCTACGAGGTCACGCCGCAAGGAGAAACGGTGTGGCGCTACGAGGATCCCGCGCATCACCACGATGCGCAGTGGCTGCCGAACGGCAACCTGCTCTACGCCGCGTGCGAGCCGGTCGATGCGGCATTCGCGCGGCGCGTGCCGGGCGGCACGCCGCACGGCGACGACGAGGTGATGTACACGGACGTGATCCGCGAAGTGAACCGGGCCGGACAGATCGTGTGGGAATGGCACGCGCGCGAGCACCTGCGACCCGAGGATTTTCCGATTGCGGCCGGCTTCGGCCGCTATCACTGGCCGCTCGTCAACGGCCTCGCGGTCGACGCGAACGGCCTCGTGCTGATGAGCCTGCGCACGACGTCGGGGATCATAGGTGTGAACCGCGAAACCGGCCAGGTCGACCTGCGGATCGGGCCGGACGTCGTGTCGCACCAGCATGCGCCGGTGCCGCTCGCGAACGGCAACATCCTCGCGTTCGACAACGGCAATTTCCGCCACGGCGCGCACGTCGTGTTCTCGCGCGTCGTCGAGATCGATCCCGCCACGCAACGCGTCGTGTGGTCGTATGCGGACGACGTCGTGAACCTGTTCTACACGCCGTTCATGGGCAACGCGCAGCGCCTGCCGAACGGCAACACGCACGTCACCGAATCGTCGACGGGCCGACTGTTCGAAGTGACGCCGGCCGGCGAAGTCGTGTGGGAATACGTGATTCCGTGGTTCGCCGAATACCCGGACGAAGCCGCGCGCAAGACCGGCCCCGGCCAGTTGAACAGCGTGTTCCAGACGTTCCGCTACAGCGCCGCGCAACTGCCCTGGCTGCGGACCTGACGCGCCGTTCGCCGTTGCATTCCAGCCATCGCCGCCGTTCGCTTCCGGGGGGCCTGCCGTGTCGCACGATCCAATCTCACCGCCCGTCGACGCACGGTTGCCCGCGTGGCAGCTCGCGCTGTTCGGGCTGCAGCACGTGCTGTCGATGGCCGCTTCGCCGATCACGGCCGTCTTCCTCATCGCGAAAGTCCTCTCGCTGCCGGCCGACCTGACCGTCCAGCTGATCGGCGCGACGTTCTTCGCATGCGGTATCGGCACGCTGGTGCAATCGCTCGGCGCCGGCCCGATCGGCGCGCGCATGCCGTTCGTGATGGTGCCCGGTGGCGCGCCGACGATGCTGTTCGCGGGCATCGCCGCGCAGTCGGGCCTGCCGACCGCTGCCGGCGCGGCGCTGCTCGCCAGCGCGTTCTACTGGGTGCTGCTGCCCGTGTTCACACGCTGCCTGCGGCTCTTTCCGCGCATCGTCGTCGGCGCGATGCTGTTGCTCGTGTCGGTCAACCTGATCCGGATCTACGCGACGATCGTCGTCGGCCAGCCCGGCTCGGCCGACTTCGCGCAGCCGCGCGCGCTGGGTCTCGCGCTGGCGACGATCGTCGCCACCGTCGTCGTCGCGGGTGCGTTCCGCGGCACGCTCGGCCGCCTCGCGGTGCTGGTCGGCTTGATGGCCGGCGCGACGCTCGGCTGGGCGCTCGATGCGATGCCGGCGCTCGCCGACGTGTGGCACGGCCCGTGGTTCACGCATCCGGTGTGGCTACCGTTCGGGATGCCGCGCTTCGACGTGCTGGCCGCGCTGCCGCTGCTGATCTTCACCGCGATCTCGATGGCCGAGGCGACGGCGCAGACGGTTGCCGTCGGCGAAACGTGCGGCAAGGCGATCTCGCTGACGCGCGACGTGCCGAAGACGATACGCGGCGATGCGCTGGCGTCGCTGGCCGGCGCGCTGTTCGGCACGCCGCTGATCGTGACCAGCGCCGAGAACATCGGCGTCGTGCAGACGACCGGTGTGCGCTCGCGCTACGTAACGGCCGCCGCGGGGGCGATCCTGATCGTCATTGCGCTGTTCGCGCCGCTCGCGCGGCTCGCGTATGCGATTCCGGCCGCCGTCGTCGGCGGCACCGCGCTGGTCGTGTTCGCGATGATCGGCGTGATGGGCATCCGGCTACTCGCCAGCGTCGACCTGCATGCGCGCGCCAACCAGTACACGCTCGCGGCCGCGCTGGTGGTCGGCCTCGCGCCGATCCTGGTGCCGAACCTGTATCGCCATTTCAGCGCGCCCGTGCAGATCGTGCTCGGCAACGGCATGGCGGCCGGCACGCTCGCGGCCATCGCGACGCAACTGGCGTTCGCCGCGCTTGCACGGCTGAGCGGACCGGCGCAGGCGAGCGTGACACCGGCACCTTCGCGCGACGCGTGACGGCGCCAGTGGGCTAGCGTAGTGCCCGCAGTGCTCCGGTCCGCTTGACGACTCCCTCGGTTCAACCGAAAATCGCCGCTCCCTCCTGGCGCGGGCACTCGATCCAGCCGGCACGTGCGTCTCCTCGACGCCGCCCCGGCTTCAGGTTTTCCAGTCCCGATCTCCGCGCCGTCGTACCCACGCATGCAAATCCGCCGGCCTGGCCGTGCACATTTACGCAGGTATCGCCCCGAACGCCGGCTCGTTGCCGCGCGGTCGCGCTTTCGCCTGCCCATTCATTTCGGAGTCCATTATGATCGTTCGTCTTTCCAAGGCAGCCATGGTGCTTGCCATGGCCTTGTTCGCGTCGCTCGTCGCGTTCGGCAACATCACCGATTACGCGACGAATTTCGCGTTCGTCCACCATGTGTTCCTGATGGACACGACTTTTCCCGGCAACGGGATCATGTATCGCGCGATCGGCGCGACGTGGCTCCATCACGCCGGCTATATCGGCATCATCTCGATGGAAACGCTGACGGCCGTGCTGTGCTGGATCGGCGGGGTCCGGTTGCTGCGCGCGCGCCGCGCCGGCGAAGCGGCGTTCCACGCGGCCAAGGCGTACGCGATCGCCGGCCTGACGCTCGGCTTCCTCACGTGGCAGGTTGCGTTCATGTCGGTCGGCGGCGAATGGTTCGGGATGTGGATGTCGAAGCAATGGAACGGCGTGCCGGACGCGTTCCGCTTCTTCATCACGTTGCTGCTCGTGCTCGTCTACCTGACGATGAACAACGACGGTATCGACGAGACGCGTATCGCACACTGACACACCGGTGGCGTCGCGCCGGCCGGACCGACATCGGGACGATTGCCGGCGTCACCGTCTCCGGCTATAAATCGTGAATGGACACGAATCTCTGGATTCACGACCCCGTCTGCGCGTTTCGCGCGTGGCAGGAAACCGCCGCGACCGGCGCCGGCCGCCGGCCGTTCGCGCCGCGTTCGGTCGTGCAGCACGTCGCGATGTTCGAGCGGTTCCTGCGCCACCTGATCGCACACCGTGTGTCGCTGGCCACGTTCGGGCCCGACCACGTCGCGGCCTTCCTGGCGGATCTCGACCGTACCTGCACGCCCGGCACATCGACGCGCGTGCGCTATGCGAAGCTGATCGACCGGCTGGGCCGGCACCTGGTCGACATCGGTGTGCGGACGATCCACCCGGCCGGCCGGACGACACGCGATTTCGCCTGGCCGGACGGCGAACCGGAGCCGTGCTACCTGCCGCCCGACGCCGACGTCGCACTGCAGCGCCATGTCCAGCCTCGACCGGAAGACACGCCCACCGAGTGCAGGAATCGCGCGATCGTCGCGCTGCTGCTCGCGAGCGGCATCACGTCGGCCGAAATTCGTGCGATGCCCTGCCACGCGCCCGACCTCGACACGCAACCACCGGCGTTGTCCGTACCGCGCGATCGCGCGCGGCCGGCACGCCGGATCGAACTTGCCTGGTTCGCGCTGGCGCCGCTCGCCGCATGGCGCATACATTCGGCGGGTACACCCGCATCGACGCGGCTGTTCCCCGCGCCGCGCGGCGGTGGCGCGATGAACGACATGTTCCTGCTGCTGGTGGTGCGCGACGCGCTGACCGCGATCGGCTTCCACGCAGCGGACATGAGCCCACGCGTGCTGCGCAACACGTATGCGCGCCGGCAGTTGCTCGCCGGCCACACGCATGCCGAGGTCAGCGCGATGCTCGGTCTCGTCAGCACGCGAACGGTCACGCGCATCCGGCAGACGCTGCCGCCGGACGCAGCCGCGGATCGCGCTGCGCACGAGCGCTGAACAGCGCGCGGTGCGCATCGTTTTCCTTCTCGTTCGCTATGCGCCCGGTTTCGACTGGATCAGGCGCAGGATCCGTGTGTCGTACGGCGATTGCATGACTTCCGCGATGCGGATGTCGGACGCGGCCGGATGCAGCGGATTCAGCAGGAAGTTGTGCGCGTGCGGCACGACGACGCTCGGCACGCGCAGCAGTGCGCTCGGCTGCGTGTGCAGCCATTCGGTGCCGGCGCTGCGGGTCCAGTCGACATTCGTTTGCCAGTCGTCCGGTGCGTCGCCTTCCGCGATTTCGGCGACATCCACCGAATCGGGCACGTCGATCCGAAGCAACTGGTAGCCGCTCGGCAATTGGGCAACGGTGGCGATTTCGAAGTGAACGAGCGTCTCGAGCAGGGCGAGCGCCGGATGCTCGGCGAGATACACGACGGGCTGCCCGGCAAAATGCCAGCGCCCGCCGGCCCGCAACCCGCCGATGCCCTTCAGATCGGCGTAATTGCTGATCCGCCACAGCGTCGTCAAGCGAAGTACCCCTCATCGATCTGCGTGAGGACTTCCTCGACAAGCCGCGCGCCATGCTCGGTGCTCGCCATGTCGAGCGACGTGCGGCCGCCGAAGCGCTGCAACCCGTTGCGCAGCCACGCCATCGCCTTGTCCTGATCACCGAACGTGGCCATCGCCTGTGCGACGATGCGCGCGAGGCGGATCGCCTTGTCGGATTCCTCCGGCGACAGGCGTTCGTGCGCCTGGCGACGATGGCTCAGCGTGCGGCGCGGAATGATGAATGCCAGCTCGTCCGATTTCAGCCCACGCTCGGACAGCCGGTCGATCACCGACACGTCTACGCGCGCGCTCGCCAGCTCGGCGAGATCGGCCCCCGAACGGACGCGGATCGCCAGCAACTGCTCGAGAATCGTGAATTCGGCCTGGCGCGGATGCGCGACACCCGAAGGATGAAAAGCAATGATGCTCATGACCTGCCTCCGGCAATTTGCCCATTCATTATAGGCGTTTTGCCGAGCACTTGCGGGGGCGGAGTGGGAAGTGCCGCTGTGGCCCGCCGGTTGGGGCCTTAGCCATAGGGTCGGATGTCCCCTGCTGCCTGGTAGCCGGTTGGGATGATCGCGAATCGAAGATTCGCCCCGAGGGGGTGTGGCTGTCATTCAGTATATAAAGTCCACCGGGATGCCTTTTAGTTGTCACGTAACAACTCTTTTACCGATTTATATCGCGCTGCCGAACACGCGTCCGCCATCGCACCATGAACATCCATTGACCGGAACGCTCGGCATGGCCACTCACCGCCCATCACGACGGAAACGCGTCGCCGCACCCTCCGCCCGGATGCGCGTCCAGATCGCGCGCTTCGCGTCGTCGCTCATGAACACCCAGTGCGAAACCTCGTTGGCAGTACGGCCGCACCCCTTGCAGATATCGTCGAACAGTGTCGAGCACACACCGACACAGGGGCTGTCGGGTACGTCGTGAAGCGTGGAAGCCATCGGAACTCTCGTCTTGGTTGAATATCCGGCAGGGAAACGTCCGCACTCCCATAGGCGGCTACCCTGCCCCCGGCGATGCAGCCCGCGCCGCATCGCCCGGCCCGCCCCGCTCATTTCGCCTCGGCCTCCAGTCTTGCCTGTTCTGCCACGATGCCCGCGCCATAAGCCGGATCGGCCTTAGTGCAGTTGTCGATGTGCGGTTGCCGAATGTCCGTCACGCCATTCGAGCGGGTCAGCTTTCTTTTGATGGATCCAACATAGTCGCTCCCATGCGTAATGAGTGAATCGCGATTCGCATTGCACGCACGATCCCGCTCAGTACAGGGAACCGTGCGCGATACCTGACGCAATCAGCCGGCCCACGCCGATGACCGGATCACGCTGCAGAAATTACCTGCGTGGAAATGCGGATCCTTGTCCGCGATCACGTCGGCCTTCACGTTGCCGAAGGTCGTGTCCGGCTTGTGCTTGATCCCGTCGTAGAACGCCTGGAGGATGTCTTCCTTGAAGTGCGGCGTCCGCGGATGCGCATGGACGACGGCCTCGCGCTCGACGTCGCTGTATTCCGGATACGTGAGGCCCAGCACATCCATCTCGACGCCCGCGGTGACGAGCGCGATCACCGGATGCATGTGCTGCGGAATGCCTGGCGTGGTGTGCAGCGCGATCGAGGTCCACACGACGTCGATGTCCTGCTGCGAGATGCCCTTGCCCTTCAGGAAATCGCGGGCGGCATTGGCGCCGTCCACTTCAAAGCGCTCGCATGCGCTGCTGTGCTTGTGCGTGAGCCCCATGTCGTGAAACATGCAGCCGCAGTAAAGCAGCTCGGGATCGTACTTGAGCCCACGACGCTGTCCTGCCAGCGCCGCGAAATAGTAGACGCGGCTCGAATGATGAAACAGCAGCGGCGAAGCAGTATCGCGAACGAGTTCGGTGATCTCGCGCGTCATCTGGCTATCGGGAATGGTGATGCCTGCAACGTTCTCAGTCATGATTGACCTCCATTGAAAACACCCCCGATTCTCCGGAGTCCGATAGCTGTCTTCAATAGACGTACTACGTCAAATCCTGCCATTTTGCATGACGAACGGACACGGGGCCCGCATGACCGGAAAGATGCAGGAAACGGGCTCAGCCTGCGCATCTCATACACGATCCGCGCCTCTATACTGCTACGCGTCACGTTCGTCACAGCATCCGATCATGCCGAAGGTCGTGGGAATTTTCGCCGTTCCTGGCGTTCAACTGCTCGACGTCTCCGCACCGCTCGACGTGTTTGCGCAAGCGAACGCCGAATGCGGGAAGCCGTTCTATACGTTGCGGATCATCGCGAGCGAATCCGGTCCGATCCGAAGTTCATCCGGTGCGCAGCTGCTGCCTGACTGGATCGTTCCCGACGTCCCGGAGCGCATCGACACGCTGCTGGTCGCCGGCGCGCCGAGCGCGGGCAACCTCTCGCTGCGCACCGACGTCCTCGCGTGGCTACGATCGGCGGCCGTGCAGAGCAAGCGCTACGGCTCGATCTGCACCGGCGCGTTCATCCTCGCCGCCACCGGCCTGCTGAAAGGGCGCCACCTGACCACGCACTGGGCCGCTGCGGACGCGCTCGCCGAAGCCTTTCCGTCGCTCGCCGTCGATGCCGATGCGCTGTACGTGCGCGACGGCAAGCTGCGCACGGGCGCCGGCGTCACGGCCGGGCTCGATCTCGCACTCGCGCTGGTCGAGGAGGATCTCGGCCGCGAGATCGCGCGGCGCGTCGCCGCGCAACTGGTGATGTTCTTCAAACGCCCGGGCGGGCAGCTCCAGTTCAGCCGCAAGGGCGAGGCGCGCCCCGCCGGGCGCTCGGTGCTGCAGGAGGTGCAACGCTGGATCGCGGCGAATCCGGAACTCGAGCATTCGGTGGCCGACCTGGCGAAGCATGCAGGCATGAGCCCGCGCCACTTCGCACGGCTGTTCCGCGCGGAGGTCGGCATGACGCCGGCCGCGTGGGTCGAGGCAACCCGCATCTCGGCGGCCCGCCAGTTGCTCGAGAACGGCCACGACGCGCCGAAGCAGGTCGCTGCGAAATGTGGCTTCGCGAATGTCGATACGCTCAGGCGGTCGTTCACCCGGCACGTCGGGATCACGCCGGCCGAGTACCGGAAACGGCAGGCGGTTCCTGTCGAGTGATGCGGCAACGCATCGGCGACTCCGGCCGCGTCATTCACATACTTCGGAATGCGATGCAATTGAATGTCGCGCGGCAACAGGCATGTTGGCGGCACTGAGCCGAACCCCTGTCGGACCGGATCCGACGCCCTCATCTGCGCACACCGACGGGGCGGTCAGCCATTCGTTACGCCCACAATCGTCAGACAAAAAGCCGCCCGCGCGGATCGTTTACCCAGTTGCAATAATGATTCACTGGAACGCGTATTTCCCGCCGGTAACGCGATCGCTACGATGCAATCAACCGCTTAACGCAACGAGCGAAGCGAGAAATCAATGAAACCGGAGGTCACCATGAAGTCGTTCATCACCGCTGTCGTCGCCGCAACCGCCCTGTCCGCCTCGTACGGCGCATTCGCACAATCGAACCCGTCGGACCAACTGACGCGCGCGCAAGTCCGTGCTGAACTCGTCCAGCTCGAACAGGCCGGCTACAAGCCCGAAGTCTCCGATCAGTATTACCCGCGCGCACTGCAGACCGCCCAGGCCCGCGTGACGAACGCCGATGAAGCCGGTTACGGCGCGCAAGCTGCCGCCGGCGTGCGTGCCGGCCGCGCGATCGCAGTCAAGCAGGAAGGCCGCGACTCCGTCTATTTCGGCCAGTAAGCCGGACCCGCGCCCGCGTATTCCGATACGCGCGCCGCACCCGCAACACCCCGCTCCCGTTCATCGGGGCGGGGTGTTTGCTTTCCGGTCGCCCGCTCCGTGCACCGATCGCATCCGGCACGGCGCCGTTCACGCAAGTAGCCGGTGTTTGCGCATAGAATGGCCGCGTGGTCGGCGCCGGCCGACTCGAACGCGCGCGGAACCTCGACCTCGGGATGCCCGATCGTCGCCGTGCCCGCCGGCCGGCCGGCCCGATGCCGCACTCAGCGCATTTTTCGAAAAGGAGCGGTTTCATGTCTCAAACATCCAGTTCCATGATCACGTTTCGCCGCCCGGACGGCCAGGAACTGCAGGGCTATCTCGCGACGCCCGCAAAGACCGAAGGCGCGCCTGCCGTCGTCGTCATCCAGGAATGGTGGGGGCTGAACGACCAGATCCGCGGCGTCGCCGACCGCCTCGCACGCTGCGGCTACTTCGCGCTGGTGCCCGACCTGTATCGCGGCAAATCGACGGTCGAGGAAGAAGAAGCGCACCACCTGATGACCGGCCTCGATTTCGGCGATGCCGCATCGCAGGACATTCCCGGCGCCGTCACGTATCTGAAGACGCTGGCCTCGCGTGTCGCGATCACGGGCTACTGCATGGGCGGCGCCCTCACGCTGCTGTCGCTGCAGTACGCCGATGCGGACGCGGGCGTGACGTGGTACGGCCTCCCGCCGCTCGACTACATCGATCCGGCGAAGCTCAAGGTGCCGCTGATGGGCCACTGGGGCACGCAGGACGCGTTCTTCGCGATCGACCAGGTCGACGCGCTGGAAAAGAAGCTGACCGATGCGAAGGTCGGTTTCGAATTCCATCGCTATCTCGCCCATCACGCGTTCGCGAACGAAACGGCCGTCGGCCCCGGCCGCATCGCGGGCACGCAGTTCGATCCGGTTTGGTCGCAGATCGCGTGGGACCGCACGCTCACGTTTTTCGGCCGCACGCTGTGGGCGAAGCAGGGCTGACGTAGCGCGGCTTTCCGCTCGAATTGCTCTGCAAAAAGAAAACGCCACGGACCTTCGTCCGTGGCGTTTCCGTTTCCGCGACCAGCCGGTTGGAAGGACAAGCGCGCTAAACCGCTCCTGCCCTTCCCTGT
>NZ_CAJPHP010000043.1:0-19731 GCF_905339975.1 Burkholderia sp. BCC1999
GTGACGCCGCCCGGGAACTCAAGTTGGCAAGGCATACGCATGTGCGAAGTCAATATGAGAAAGACTCGGACATCAGTTTTCCCCTGGATTCGCTGGGCGCCGTGAATCCGTTCAGTCGGGTTGCGCCAGACGGGCTACCCATGGGGCTTCGTACTTTCAGACCAAAAGCGCGCGCATGAATAAACGAAGAGCAGTGTTAATTGTGGCGACGTCGCTGGCAGCTTTTGCCTTGAGCTGGACGGCAAGCAAAGGGCGTGCAATGAACGAAAAAATCATGATGCGAGTATCCGAGGATGATCCACTTTTTGACGCCACCCAATGGTTTTCCAATGAAATGTATCAACGCATCCCTCTCAGGAAAGAAGATAAGGCTCACTATCCGGCGGGGACACACTATAACGACATCTTAATGCGGCGGATATCCCCACCTCCATTCACCGACAAGCAAGTGGGGAGTCTCCAAATCAATATCGTCATGGCCCTCAAAGGCGAAATTTTTCCCGCAGACTTTCCTCCGAAAGTTCCCCTATCGGTCGAGGACATCGGTTTGGGTTCTGATTTCGATCCCAGACCACAAATCGTATATATCAGCAGTAGATTCAACGACTATGTGAGTGACGAGTCTAAAGTTCCGATTGATAACTACACCTTCTACACCTTGCTGGAGGGTAAGCGTTTTTTCGTTTACATCAGGCGAAATGGTGAGACTGGAGAGATTCTTCGTGCTTCCCGCTCACGCAGCAGCCATATCCCTGAAGACGAGGAAGAACGTCGGTTCCAGCTGTTGCAATCCAAAGCCGATCTCCAGTCCAGGCTGGACTAGCCCGGCTGGAAACAGCGTTCCGGCGAACTCTGTCCGTGGACCGGTACGTGGGAATACCTGGAGTTTCCAGTAAGCGAGCAGACGTTAGCTCATAACATGCCACTCCCAAAAATCAACGCACAGGATATAACGCTGCGCTTCGCTCCACCCACGCATTAAGCCCAACTTTCACAATCCAGCCATCCCCGCCACCGCCGCACGCGTCTGCGCGATTTCCGCTTCGAGCCAGTCGAGAAACCGCCTGACCTGCGGCTCGCGTTCCCGCCCGGGCCGACACAGCGCGACGAAACGCGCACCCTCGATCCGCACCGAAGGCTCGATCGGCATCAGCGCACCGCGCTCGACGTGCTCGGCGGCCAGCACCGAACTCAACAACGCGACACCCTGCCCGTGCAGCACGGCCTGCAACGCGTAATGCTCGTCGTCGTAATGGCGAAACACCGCGCGTTCGAGCCACGCTTCGCGGCCGGCCGCACGACACCACGACGCCCAGTCGACCGACACGGGCAGCGGCGTATCCCACACGGTCTCGATCAAGTCGAGCGGCTCGTCCGTGCGATGCGCATCGAAGCCGGCTGCCGCATACGCGCCGAAGTACTCGTCGATCAACGCAATCTCGTGCAGCGCGGGAAACGTGCGCGACGTCGCGCGAATCGCGAGATCGATGCGCGCATCGCGTTCGAGATCGACGAGCGTGTTGCCGGTTTCGACCTTGATGTGCAGGTGCGGATCGACGCGGCGAAATGCGCCGAGACGCGGAATCAGCCACATCGCGGCAAAGGCGGGCGTGGTGGTCAGCACCAGCGGGCGCTCGCCGGAAGCTTCCGGACGCACCGCATCCAGCCCCCGACGCAACGCGAGCAACGCATCGTGGCTCGTACGAAACAGTTGCTCTCCCTCCTCCGTCAGCCGCACCCCGCTCGCGCCGCGCTCGAACAGCAGCACGCCAAGCCGGCTTTCGAGCGACTTGATCTGGTGCGACACGGCGGCCGGCGTCACGGACAGTTCGTCCGCGGCGGCCTTGAACGTGCCGAGCCGCGCCGACGACTCGAATACACGCAATGCGGTCAGGGGAATTTTCGAGAACACGGGGCCTCGCGGGCCGGATCGGCCGGGTTGAATTCGATTCAATCGGGGTGAGATTAGGTGAATTGAAGCAGGCGTGCAACGCGGATAGCCTTGCGGGACGTCGCGGCACGCCGCCTCGGCGATTGCCGTCGAACCGGAGGAACAACGTGCAAGGCCTACCGCGCAGGATCACGCAGGCGGTGCTCTACGAAGCGATCGCCATCTCCTGCATCTCGCCCGCGATCGCGGCGATCTTCAAGCAGGATCTCGTCTATTCGGGTGCGTTGTCGGCGACGATGTCGGCGATCGCGCTGCTGTGGAACATGATCTTCAACGCGTTGTTCGAGCGGTGGGAAGCGTCGCGCCGGCAGCCGGCGCGTACGCTCGGGCGGCGGATCCTGCATGCGACCGGATTCGAAGGCGGGCTGATCTTCATCCTCGTGCCGGTCGTGTCGTGGTGGCTCGACATCTCGTGGGTCGACGCGTTCGTCGTCGATATCGGGTTGTTCGCGTTCTTCTTCTGTTACGCGTTCGTGTTCCAGTGGGCGTTCGATCGCGTGTTCGACGTGCCGGCGGCGACGAAGGGGTCGTGAGGCGGGCGCTCACGCCCCGGCGGCAATTTTCGGCAGTTGCCAGCCGAAGCGCACCGCCGCCATCCGCAGCGCAAAGCAGGCGACGCCGCCAAGCACGGCCGCGACGACGGGCGGGCAACCGAGCCGCCGGCACGCCACGACGACGACCGCGCCGAGCAGCGCCGCGCTCGCGTAGATATCCGTGACCAGTACGACCGGTATCCGCGCGAGCAGCACGTCGCGCACGACGCCGCCGCCGCACCCGGTCACGGCGCCCATCAGCGTCGCGATGAACGGATGAACGCGGAATTCGAGCGCCTTCACCGCACCCGCAACCGCGAACAACGCGAGGCCGGCCGCATCGAGCGTCGTGAGCAGCGACGGCGAGAACTCGGCCACCCGCGCATGAAAGACGAACGCGAACAGCCCTGCAGCGAACGCGAGCGCCGGATAACGCCAGTCGCTGACGGCGCTCGGCGGCCGTGCGCCGATCAGCAGATCGCGGATCACGCCGCCGCCGAGCGCGACGACGAGCGACAGCACCATCACGCCGAACAGATCGAGTCCGGCGCCGATCGCCGCATTGGCACCCTCGACCGCGAACACCGCCGTGCCCGCGAGATCGGCGGCAAGCACGACTTGCTCGATGCGCTTCATGCGAGTGAATGGCCGCGGTGCTGCGTCGTCCGGCTGCAGCCTGCGTCGATACCGGCAGACGTCACGTTCAGCCGCTTGCCGGCTTCCTGCCGCCATCCGGATACCTCAGATACCTCAAGCACACTGCGGATCATTGCCGTCTCCTCGATCGGGATCGAGCAGTCTAGCGCATCGTCCGGTGACCGACGGGCCGAGCATGAAGCGGACAGCAAAAAGCCGGCGGAAGCAGGATGTGCGTCCCGCTTCCGCCGGCCCGGAAAACACGTCGGGCTTCCGGCCGAAGCCACGAAGCCCGACGCTTCAGACTCAATGCACGCCGAGATACGCCTTCACCGCCGGCAGGCCCGGCTTGCCGTCGATCGTCGTCACGCCGGCGAGCCACTTGTCGAGCGCTTGCGGGTTCGCCTTCAGGTATTCGGCCGCCGCCTTGTTCGGGTCTTCCTTGTTCATGATCGGCACCATCACGTGGTTTTCGATCGTCGTCGTGAACTGCAGGTTCGACACGAACTTCGCGACGTTCGGACAGCGTTGCGCGTAGTCGGGCGGCGTCGCCGTCAGCACCTTCGCTTCGCCGTAGTTCGGGCCGAACACGTCGTCGCCGCCGCTCAGATAGTCGATCTTCATCTGCACGTTCATCGGATGCGGTTCCCACCCAAGAAATACGATCCACTGCTTGTCGCGGATCGCGCGATTCACCTCGATCAGCATCCCGGCCTCGCTCGACTCGACCATCTTGAACTTGCCGAGGCCGAACTGGTTGCCGTCGATCATCTTCTTGATCAGCAGGTTACCGTCGTTGCCCGGCTCGATCCCGTAGATCTTGCCGTTGAGCTTGTCCGCGTACTTCTGGATGTCCGCGAACGACTTCAGGCCGCCCTGATAGACGTAGTCGGGCACCGCGAGCGTGTATTTCGCGCCGGTCAGGTTCGGCGTCGAGAGCACCTTGATCGTGCCGGCCTTCGTGAACGGCTGGATGATCGGATCCATCGTCGGCGACCAGTAGCCGAGGAACACGTCGATCTGCTTGCTCTTGATCCCCGCGAACGTGATCGGCACCGACGCGATCGTCTTCGTCGGGCTGTAGCCGAGGCCCTGCAGCATCGTCGACGCGAGGCCCGTGGTCGCCGCGATGTCGGACCAGCCGACATCCGCGAAGCGCACGTTCTTGCATACGGGCGGATCGGCCGCATACACGGCCGACATCGGCGCGGTTATCCCGATCCCGCACACCGCTGCGATCAATAGGCGCTTCATCTTGCTTCTCCTCAAAGTGATGTCGTTTGCTTGAATGCGGGATCGTTTATTGAAACCGCGCGCCGCGATCCCGGCGACGTCGCGGACCGAATCATCCTTTCGATTCAGCGCCCCGGCAACCGGCGCTCGTAGCTCGGCGCATGGCCGAACTGCGCGCGGTAAGCCTTGCTGAAATGACACGGCGAATGAAAGCCGCAGACCGTCGTCACGCGCGCGATCGACGCGTCGGTCGTGCGCAGCAGGTCGCGCGCGCGTTTCAGGCGCATCGTCAGGTAATAGTGGGTCGGCGACACGTTCAGATACACCTTGAACATCCGCTGCAGATGCCGCTGCGACAACCGCACGAGCCGTGCGAGTTCCTCGAGCGACAGCGGCTCCTCGATGTTCGCCTCCATCAACCGCACGACCTCGATCAGCTCGGCGCGCGAGAATCCGACGCGCGCATCGACCGGAATCGGCTGCGTATCGGTCGAGCTGCGAATGCGCTCCAGGATGAACTGCTCGGACACCTGCGCGGCCAGCTGCTGGCCGAAGCGCATGCCGACAAGGTTCAGCATCAGGTCGAGCGGCGCGGTACCGCCCGTGCAGGTCAGCCGGTCGCGGTCGACGACGAACAGCTCGTCGGCGAAGCCGACCTGCGGAAACTCGGAATGCAGCGCGGACAGGTTTTCCCAGTGCACGGTGCAGCGATAGCCGTCGAGCAGCCCGCTCGACATCAGCGCGTACGCGCCCGTGCAGATGCCGCCGAGCGGCAGCCCGCGTTCGGCGAGCGCCGCGAGCGTATCGCGTGCGCCCTCGTCGACCACGTCGCGGATGCGGATACCGCCGCACACGATCATCACATCCGGCAGGTTCGTGTAGTCGAGCGCCTGCGTAGGCCGCACCGCGATGCCGTTGCTGGCATGTGCGGGTGCGCCGTCGAGCGAGTAGATCGACCACTTGTAGTGATCGGCACGCCCGACGTAGTTCGCCATCCGAAGTACCTCGACCGCGCTCGAGAACGCAATCATCGAGAAATTCGGCAGCGTCAGAAAGCCGAAATGGGCGAGGGACGAAACCGGTGAAACGCAGGCGGCGGGCGCGACAGCGACGGCGGACGTCACATCGGTCTCCTGGCGAGGAGGTTGCAGGGAGCTAACCCCGCGGCCGAAGCCGCGGAAGTCGTGTTCTACAGTCAGGGTGAGCGGCCGGGGGTTCCGGCCGCCAGTCGGTCAGGCCTGTGCGGGTGCGGCCTTCACGCGAAACAGTTGCTTGAGGCCCGAGAACAGCGGTGCCTTCGCGGTGCCCGGCGCACGGCCGAAGCTTTCGGTGATGCGGTCGAGAATGATCGCGAGCAGCACGACCGACAGACCGCTTTCGAAACCGAGGCCGATGTCGAGGCGCTGGATACTCGCGAGCACGTCGTTGCCGAGACCGCCCGCGCCGACCATCGACGCGATGATCACCATCGACAGCGCCATCATGATCGTCTGGTTCACGCCCTGCATGATCGACGGCAGCGCATTCGGGAACTGCACCTTGTACAGCAGCTGCCAAGGCGTGCAACCGAAGGCCTGGCCGGCTTCGACGATCTCGCGGTTCACGTGGCGGATACCGAGGCTCGTCAGGCGCACCGCAGGCGGCATCGCGAAGATCACCGTCGACAGGATCCCCGGCACGCGGCCGAGACCGAACAGCATCGCGGCCGGAATCAGGTAGACGAAGGCCGGCATCGTCTGCATCAGGTCGAGGATCGGGCGCACGATCGCGGCGACCCACTTGCTCTTCGCGGCCCAGATGCCGAGCGGAATGCCGAGCACGAGGCTGATGATCGTCGACGACAGCGTGAGGCCGAGCGTGATGACGGTCTGATCCCAGAAGCCCGTCGCGAAGATCAGCAGCAGCGACGCGGTGGTAAACAGCGCGAAGCGCCAGCCCACCCGCCACAGTCCGACGCCGATGAAGATCGCCATCATCAGCCACATCGGGATCGCCTGCAGGCCGTGCTCGACGAATGCCGCGAGCCCCTCGATCGCCTGACCGATCGCGTCGAACGTCTTCGCGTCATGGTCGAGCAGGTAGTGAACGCCCTGGTCGACCCAGGTACCGAGCGGAATCATTTCAGACATGGGAGCCTCGCGAACGCGTGATGGCCTTCAGGATGAGCGCACGATCGACCGAGCCGCAGTAGCAGCCGTCGTCGTCGACGACGGGCAATGCATTCGGGCTCGCAACCACACGCGCGACGACATGTTCGAGCGACGCATCGTGCCGGATGCTTTCGATCGGCCGAACCGACGGCGTGTCCTGACCGATCGCGTCGCGCGTGACGAAGCCGCGGATCTTGCGTTGGGCGTCGAGCACGAACGCGTATTCGGCGCTGCCGTTCAGCGTCGCCGCGACGTTCGCGGCATCGCATTTCGACACGATCGGCACGGCGCCCGTCTGCATCAGGTCACCGGCAGTGAGGTAGCGGCTGGTGTCGATACCGTCGAAGAACGCACGCACGTAATCGTCGGCCGGGTTCGCGATGATGTCCTGCGGCGTGCCGACCTGCACGAGGCGGCCGCCTTCCATGATCGCGATGCGGTTGCCGATGCGCAGCGCTTCCTCCAGATCGTGCGACACGAACATGATCGTGCGGCGCTGTTCCTTCTGCAGTTGCAGCAGCACATCCTGCATTTCGCGGCGCTTGAGCGGATCGAGCGCGGAGAACGCCTCGTCCATGATCATCAGCGACGGGTTCACGGCCAGCGCGCGGGCAAGGCCGACGCGCTGCTGCATGCCGCCCGACAACTCCGACGGCAGCTTGTGCGAGAACGGCGCGAGGCCAACCTGCTCGAGCACTTCCATCGCGCGGCGCTCGCGCTCCTTCTTGCCCATGCCCGCGACTTCGAGGCCGAACGCGGCGTTCGACACGACGCTGCGATGCGGCATCAGCGCGAACGACTGGAACACCATGCTCATGTCCTTGCGGCGCAGTGCGGTCAACGCCGAGCGGCGCGCCGACGCGACGTCGAGCCCGTCGATCATCACCTTGCCGGCGCTCGGATCGACCAGCCGGTTCACGAGGCGAATCAGTGTGGACTTGCCGGAGCCGGACAGGCCCATCAGCACGAAAATTTCGCCTTCCTGCACTTCGAAGGAGACGTTGTGCACGCCGACGACCTGACCGGTGCGCTTGAGCACATCGTCTTTCGTCGCGCCGGCGGCGAGCATGTCGAGCGCCTGCTGCGGGTTACTTCCAAACACCTTGCACAGACCTTCGACCACGACCTTGGGGGCATCCATCGAAACCTTCTCCTCGTGTAGCGGGGACTCGCGCTTGTCATAGCGTGCCTACATAGTTGCCAGAAAAAACCCCGACCTGCCGACGAATTACGACAAACGCTTGCGCAAATACGACACGCCCTCCAGCCCCGCCTGGCGGGCCGCGCCGCGCGGCGGCACCCGATTGCGGCGGCGCAATACGCGCACACCCAACAACGGCGGGCATCGCCCGTCGGACTTGTGCGCAGCAGCGCGGCGCGCATCGCATGAGGTTTTGCGCCAATGTGCATCGGCGGCACGTCGCTTTGCGACAAATTCACGTCCGATCCGGCGGCCGTCTGTTCAGACGAAAACACCCGGCGCATTCACCGGTAAAAAGCATGACCGTGCAAAAAACCGTTCGGCGACACCGGACGGCGCACGCCGCGATACCGCGCCAACCCCGGAAATCCGCGACGGGCCGCTGTGATACATTCCCCGCAAACACGCTGATCGCGGCGTTGCCGCGGGCCTTTTGCACGAGGGTCCACCCACGCGGCACGCGCATGCCGGTTCGCCTGCCGGCCGTGCTGAAACCGCCTCGATCCGGTGCGAACCGCGATCGATGGACGATAACGATAGTGAGAGGGAGCAAGGCGTTGAACTGGGCATTCGCCGTAATCGGTTTCGTCGTGGGCGGCATCGCCGCCCTGATCGGGGATTTCTCGGCCGCGAACGGCTCGCTGCTCGGGGCCGCCGTCGGGTTCTGTATCGGTCACGCGCTGCAGCAACACAAGCTCAAGAGCAAGCGCGCCGCGCCCGATGCGTTCGCGATGTCCGCGACTACACCTTCCACGCCGTTGCCGCTCGCCGATCGCGTCGCGCGCCTCGAAGCGACCGTCGACACGCTCACGCGCGAACTCGACTCGCTGCGCGCTCAGCTGGCCGGCGCGAAGGCCGGTGCAGCGACAGCCGGCAGCGTCGCGCAAACGGCGTCGGCCGATGCGGCATCCGCGACGTCGTCGACGCCCGTCCCGATACTGCCCGTACACCCCGCACAACCTGCCGCCGCACGAGCCGGCACGCCGGCCTCCACCTCGATACCGGCACCGACGCCCGCGCCCGCAACCGCAGCGCGCCCGGCCGCACCCGCGCCGGCTCCCGTCAGCACCACCGCAAGCCCTCCCGCCCCACCGGCCCGCCCTGCCCCGCCCGCGCCGCGCGAACCCGGCATCGTCGACCGTGCGTTCGGCGCCGCGCGCGACTGGCTGCTCGGCGGCAATACGGTCGTGCGCGTCGGGATCATCGTGCTGTTCTTCGGCGTTGCGTTCCTGCTCAAGTACGCAGCCGACAACAACATGCTGCCGATCGAATTCCGCCTCGCGGGCACGGCGCTCGGCGCCGCCGCGCTGCTCGCGATCGGCTGGCGCGTGCGGGCGCGTCGCGAAGCCTACGGCCTGGTGCTGCAGGGCGGCGGCATCGGCATCCTGTACCTGACGATCTTCGCCGCCACCAAGCTTTACGCGCTGCTGCCCGTCGGCGCGGCGTTCCCGCTGATGGTCGCGGTCTGCGCGCTGAGCGCGTTCCTCGCGGTGCGGCAGAACGCGCTGCCGCTCGCGTTCATGGGCAGCGCGGGCGGCTTCCTCGCGCCGGTACTGCTGTCGACCGGCCAGGGCAACCACGTCGCGCTGTTCAGCTACTACGCGCTGCTGAACGCGGGCATCTTCGCGATCGCGTGGTTCAAGGCGTGGCGCCCGCTGAACCTGCTCGGCTTCGTATTCACGTTCACGATCGGCTCGGCGTGGGGCGTGACGGCCTATCGTCCCGCGCTGTTCGCGAGCACCGAGCCGTTCCTGATCCTGTTCTTCCTGATGTACGTCGGTATCGCTCTGCTGTATGCGGTGAAACGCGAACTCGCGCTGCGGCACTACGTGGACGGCACGCTCGTGTTCGGCACGCCGATCGTCGCGACCGCGCTGCAGGCATCGCTCGTGAAGGGCATGCCATTCGGGCTCGCGTGGAGTGCCGTAGCGCTATCAGCGTTCTATGTCGCCGTCGCTGCGTGGCTCGCGCGGCGCCGCGATCGCCTCGGGCTGCTGTTCGAATCGATGCTCGCGCTCGCGGTCATCTTTGCGACGCTGGCCGTGCCGCTCGCGTTCTCGGGCCCGACGACCAGCGCCGCGTGGGCGATCGAAGGCGCGGCCATCGTGTGGCTCGGCGTGCGCCAGAAGCGCCTGTTGCCGTTCGGCTTCGGGCTGCTGATGCAGGTCGCCGCGGCCGGCGCGTTCTTCACGAGCCTGCTCGGGCCGGCCGACGCCACCGCGCTGCCCGTGCTCAACAGCCCATACATCGCGATGCTGCTGATCGCCCTTGCCGGCCTGTTCACCGGCTGGTGGCTGCACGGGCGCGACGAAGCGCGCGCGTGGCATGCGTGGATGCCCGAGATCGGCGCCGCGGCCGCTGCGTGGGGGCTGCTGTGGTGGGTCAGCGGCGGGCTGCACGAGATCCTCGTCTATGCAAGCCGTCACGTCGACCTGCATGTCGATCGCTTCGTCGTCGATACGACCGCGCTGTTCGCGGCCGGCACCGCGTGGCTCGCGCATGTCGCACGCCGTCGGCTCACATGGCCGCTCGCCGAATGGCCCGCGCTTGCGCTAACGCCAGTGCTGGCGCTGCTCGCGCTGCGCGCGTTCGACGCACACGAAGCGCCGCTGTCGGGGATGGGCGCGTTCGCATGGCCCATCGCCGTCGGCGCGGGCCTTGCCCTGCTGTGGCGCCAGTCGCGCGGCACGGCCGGCACCGATGCCGCGAACGGCACGGTGCCATCGATCGCCGCCGGCATCATCGCGCCGCTCCATACGCTGACGTTCTGGACCCTGTGCGGGCTGCTGTCGCTCGAAGGCTTCTGGCGCCTGCGCGCGTTCGTCCCCGAAGGCGCATGGAGCTGGAGCGCGTGGGCATACGGCTTCGGCGCACTGCTCCTGCTCGTGTCGGGCCCCGGCTCGCGCCTGCGCTGGCCCGTCGCGGCGTTCCCGCGCGCGTACCAGGTATGGGGCGCCGCACCGCTCGCCGCGCTGCTGTGGCTGTGGAGCCTCGCCAGCACGATCAGCGACGGCGACGCCGCACCGCTGTTCTGGCTGCCGCTGCTCAATCCGCTCGACATCGCGCAGTTCCTGATCTTCGTCGCGTTCGCCGTGTGGCTGCGCCGCCTGAAAACGCTCGGCATCGCATGGCATCCGCGCGCCGTCGATTACGTTGCGGTCGCAACCGTATTCCTGTGGTTCAACGCGCTGATGCTGCGCACATTGCATCATCGTTTCCACATGGGTTACGACATCGACACCGTGTTGTCGTCGTTCGGCATCCAGCAGGTATTCATGGTCGGCTGGAGCCTGTTCGCGTTCGCCGGGATGTGGCTGACGCGCCGCGACGGCATCGCACGTGTATGCGCGTTCGCATCGTTGCCGCTGATCGTCGTGATGTGGGTGTGGACCTTCTACGCGAACTTCACGCAGGACGGCGGAAGCTGGGCGCGCGTGCCGCTCTTCAACCCGCTCGATCTCGTGCTCGCGGTCGTCTATGTGCTCGCTGCATCGTGGTTCATCCGCGCGCGCAAGCTCGGCTGGTCGTTCGGCAAGTATCGCGTCGAGCTGCTGAGCGCGGCCGGCGCCACCGCGTTCCTGTGGCTGAACGCGATCCTGCTGCGCACGCTGCATCACTGGGCCGGCGTGCCGTACGAATTCGGCGCGATGGCCGAATCGACGCTCGTGCAGGCATCGGTGTCCGTGTACTGGACGCTCTGCGCGCTCGCGATCACGATCTGGGCCACGCGCCGCGGGCTGCGTCCGCTGTGGTTCGTCGGCGCAGCGCTGCTCGCGCTGACGGTCGTCAAGCTGTTCCTGTTCGACCTGTCGCACGTGACCGGCATCGAGCGCATCGTGTCGTTCATCGGGATCGGCGTGCTGCTGCTGTTGATCGGGTATTTCTCGCCGCTGCCGCCGAAGGCAGCCGTGCAACAGGACGACCAGCCATGAAGCGACTCGCCGCCCTGCTCGGACTGAGCCTGCTCGCGTCGTTCGCGGTGGCCGACAGCGCACCTGACGCCGGACGCGTCACGCAACGCTTCGCGCTCGACCTCGACGGCAGCGCCGCGTATTACCAGCTCACCGTGCCGCAGCCCGTGTATGCGGCGAGCCGGCGCGACGATCTCGGCGACGTGCGCATCTTCAACGGCGCGGGCGAACCGGTGCCGTATTCGCTCGACGCACCCGTCGCGGCCGCACCCGCGGTACCGCCGACGCGCACGCCGGTGCACTGGTTTCCGCTGCCGCCGCCCCGCGCCGACAACGGCAGCGCGCCGCTCGGCGTGACGGTCGGCCCGGACGGCGCGCTGCGCGCGGCGACCGCCGCACCGGCGCGCACGAAGCATGGCGCCGATCTCGTCGACCTGTCGCATACGGACGGCACCATCGACGCGCTGCTCGTGCATGTCGGCGACGACAGCTATCAGGGGCGTGTCGCGATCGAAGCGAGCGACGACCTGCGCAACTGGCGGTCGCTCGGCAGCACGCAGTTGCTGAAGGTCGGCCACGGCGACGACATGCTGGTGCAGGAACGCATCGCGCTCGAAGGCGCGGCACCTCGCTACCTCCGGCTGGACTGGCTCGACGGCGCGCCCGCGATCGCGTCGATCGACGTCGAGACGCATCCGCGCGACGCACGCGGGACCGACACCGCGTCCGTGCCGCGCCAGTGGCGCGACGCGGTGCGCGTGCGCGCCGGCAGCAGGCCGGGTGAGTATCTGTTCGACACCGACGGCGCGTATCCGGTCGATCGCGTGCGCATCGACCTGCCGCAGCCGAACACCGTCGCGCGCGCGACGCTGCAGAGCCGCACCGACGCGCAAGCGCCGTGGCGCGAAGTCGCAGGCGCCGTGCTGTTCCGGTTGCAGGGCAAGGCCGGCGAGCAGCGCAATCCGCCGCTCGAATTCTCGGCGGATACGGATCGCGCATGGCGGATCGTCGTCGACATGCGCAACGGCGGATTCGGCGGCGGCCAGCCGGCCGTCGCGATCGGCTGGCATCCTGCCGCGCTGACCTTCGTGGCACGCGGCACACCGCCGTTTACGCTCGGCGTCGGCGACGCTTCGCTAGTGTCGTCGGCAGTGAGCCGCGATGCGCTGCTGGTCGGCATGGTGCCCGAAGTTCGGCCCGCACGAGTCGGCGCGGCGCTGCCGGTATCGGCGGTCGCGCCGGTGCTGGCCGCCGATACCGACGCGACACGCCGCTACGTGCTGTGGGGCGCGCTGGTCGTCGCGGTCGGTGTGCTCGGCACGATCGCGTGGCGGCTCGCGAAGGGCGGCGGCGACACGCGCAGCAGCGACGAGTGACGCGAAGCGTGTCGGCGCGCATGCGGCTTCCGTTTCCACGCAACCATCTTATGAAGATTCGCGTGAAGATCGCGGCAAAGGACCACGTCGGGGCATAAAAAGCGCGTAAACGTCCGTTTCGCCGCGGCGCGGCGGGGGTGTCTCAAGGGCCGTACACGAGCGGGAGCGCCACACTCCGCTCTTACGACGTCTACGCGGCAAAGCAGGAAAACGAACCGGTGCGCGACATTCAGCCGAACGTGTGGCGCCCGTGCTGGCGCGGCCGCCACGGCGACGAGCGGCAGCTCGCAGCGCCGGCCGCACGACGCGCGGCCCAACCGGCGGCGCGGCGAACGTGCGGGTCGCGCCGGGCCACCGCGGCCACGCGCGACGGCAACGCATGAGCAAGGCGCCGCACGGCCGCCACGCGCACGGCCATCCGCGACGCCGGCGACACGCGGCGTGCAACCTGCGCGACCGGCCGTTTGCAGAGGATCGCGCTGTCGTAGCGCTTGCCGTCGAAGTGCATCACGTCGACGACTTCGAAACCCTGCGCGCCGTAGAACGCGAGCAGGTGCGAAGCAGGATGCGGCGTATCGAGCGCGAGCAGCGTATAGCCGCGCAACGCGGCCCACTGCTCGGCGAACGACAGCAACAGCGCGCCGATCCCGCGGCTCTGGCAATCGGGGTCCACCGCCACCTGCCGCACGCTTGCGACGCCTTCGCGCCGGTACAGCGAGCACGCCGACGACGGATCCGTCGCATACAGCGTGGCCGTACCGACGACACGCCCGCCACAAACGGCGACGTAGCACTCGCCGGCTTCCGCACGGCGGCGCGTGACGTCTTCGTCCTGATCGACGCACGTACAGTTGAGCCCCATCGCGCCGAGCCGCGCGAAGGCGCGATGCAGCATCGGCGTGAGTTGCGCATAGCTGTCGAATGCCGGATCGAAACGCCGTACGACCACCCGGTCGGCGCTCACGGAAGGCGGCGCGGCGGAGGGACGTTCGGCGATCGCGTTCCAGGGTATCGACATTGCAATGCTCCGTGGTTGGGATGCCCGAAGTCTATGAGCGCGCCAGCCGCTGTCGCAAGAAAAAATGTCGTAAAAGTTTGGGGAAATGCGTGCGGGGGAGACGGTTGAAACGGTGCGCGCCGCGGCGCTGCGCGGGTCGTTGCGAACGCATGAAAGTGCGCCGATCGTTGTTTGCGCAAGCAATGCATCCCGCGGCCGGGTCACGCGTCGGCGTGCGCCGTTGACACAGGCGGCCGCGCCATCCAGACTCGCCGGATCCTCACCGCTCCGGGCGCACTCATGGTCACCTGCTTCCTTCGCTACGTCATCGATCCGTACAAGCTCGACGAGTTCGAAACCTACGGCAAGATGTGGATTCCGCTCGTCGAAAAATTCGGCGGCACGCATCATGGCTACTTCCTGCCGTCCGAAGGCGCGAACAACATCGCGCTTGCGATGTTCTCGTTCCCGAACCTCGCCGAATACGAGCGCTACCGCGAACGCTCGATGGACGATCCGGCCTGCCAGGCCGCGTTCCGCTACGCCGAGGAAACGCGCTGCATCATGAGCTACGAGCGCAGCTTCTTCCGGCCGGTGTTCGAGTAACCGGCAGGCGCCCGGCGCATCGCACCCCTTTTCCTGATCGGGACGAAAAAAAGCCCCGCCTGCATCCGCGCGGCGGGGCCAACCCATGTCAGTAGAGACATCATGGAGGAGACGAGCCCATCTTATCGACCGCGGCCCGTCGTCCCAACCAAGCATTTCTGCTATCGATCTGGGTGGCCGCGCACACGATTGCCCCTGCCTTGCGGCATATCGATAGAACGAAAAGTCGTTTTCAGAGTGGCGACGGGGTCGTTACCATCTGGTTTTAAGCCTGTGCTTAGCCGGGCAAGCCATCCCCAAGGAGCGCCCCTTGACTGCATTCGATCAACACCGCCGCCCGTTCGTCGTCGGCATTGGCGGTACCACCCGGGCAGCGTCGTCGACCGAACGCGCGCTGTCGTTCGCGTTGCGCGGCGCGCAAGCCGCCGGCGCCCGGACGCGCCTGTTCGACGGCCCGTTCCTGCATACGCTGCCGCACTACGCCCCCGAACACAAAACGCTGACCGACGCGCAGCGCGAGCTGATCGACGCCGTGCGCCAGGCCGACGCGATCATCATCGCGACGCCCGGCTATCACGGCGGCGTCTCCGGTCTCGTGAAGAACGCGCTCGATACCCTCGAGGAACTGCGCGCCGACGAGCGCCCCTATCTCGACGGCCGCGCGGTCGGCCTGATCGTCACCGCGTACGGCTGGCAGGCGGCCGGTACCGTGCTGACGTCGGTGCGTTCGATCGTCCATGCACTGCGCGGCTGGCCGACACCGTTCGGCGCGACCGTGAACACGCTCGAAACGCGCTTCGACAGCGCCGACAGCTGCTCGGATCCGAAGGTCGCCGCGCAGCTCGAGACGGTCGGCGCGCAAGCGGCCGAGTTCGCGCTCGCGTTCGCTTCGCATCGCGCGGCGTCGCATGCCGCATCGGTCGACGCGCTCGCACCCGTGCTGAAGATCGCCAACCAGTAATCTGCGCCGCATTGCGCCGCGCGCGCCCGGTCGACAAAGCTCGACGGGTGCGCGCGGTGTGTCTTCCGTCTGCTGATGCGCGACGACGCGCCATGCAAGCTGTCACCTCCCCGTGTTGCCCTTCCCCTGCGTACCGCCCCGATAACGATTCGGCCTGCCGCGTGATTAGCATTGGCCGAAAGATTGGTTCACGGCGCCGACAGGTTTTCGTACGCTGAAAGTCCGAACTTTTTCCGCGCACGCCATGAACCGTACGATCCGCTACAAGGGCTACGAAGTCGCCCCCGCTGCCGCCCGGTTGCCGAACGGGCTGTTCGCCGCCAACCTGACGATCGAGAAGGCGAGCAGCGGCCCGTCGCCGCGCTCCGTGTCGTTCGACGCGATCGATTTCTTCTTCGAGGAAGAGCACGCGCTCGCCTACGCGTCGCGCTGGGGCCGCCTCTGGGTCGACACGAACGCGTGACGCGCGCCTGGCCGGCGCCCGCATGGCCGCTCGAAAATACGCGATTACGAAAGCTATGCAAGAATCTTTCGACCCGTAATCGCATAACAACAGCCATGAGTGACACGCTGCAGGAAGAGCATGCAGCTGCAGATCACGCAATGCGCAACTGGACCTTCGAGAGGCAAGGTCCGGTCCGGATCGGTTCCGATGCGCACATGCAGATGTTCTGCCGCATGCTGCTCGACACACACAACCCGTACAAGCCGGCCGTGATCGACTGGCCGGCGCTCAAACCGGACGAACTCAGGCGGCTCACGTCGCTGCCGATCTGGGACATCGCGGTGCAGACCGAAGGCCGCGCGTCGATCCGCGTGGCGACCTACGCGGCGACCGTCGACGATCCGCTGCTGCGCCGCGCGCTCGAGATGGACGGTGGCGAGGAGGCGCGCCACAAGGTCGTGCTGTCGAAGCTCGTCGAAGCGTACGGCATCCGGCTCGCGCCCGAACCGGCCTACCCGGCGCCGAAGGATCCCGAATGGTCGTGGATGATGACGGGCTTCAGCGAATGCATCGACAGCTTCTTCGCATTCGGCCTGTTCCGCTCCGCGCAGCGCTCCGGTTATTTCCCGCCCGAACTCGTCGACACCTTCGAGCCCGTGATCCAGGAAGAAGGCCGCCACATCCTGTTCTTCGCGAACTGGTACGCGTGGTACTGGCGCACGATGCCGTGGTGGCGCCGGCCGTGGTTCTTCGCGCGTGTCGCGGCCGTGTGGGTGCAACTGATTCGCGACCGGATCGGCATCGCGCGCGGCATCGATGCCGATGGCGCCGCGCGTGACGCGAACTTTCCGGCCACCGGCACAGCCGACATCGGCGACGCGCTGAACCCGCGCGAGCTGATCGAACTCTGTCTGACCGAGAACGACCGGCGCATGGCCGGTTACGACAGGCGCCTGCTGCGCCCGATGTTCGTGCCGCGCATGGCGCGCTTCGCGCTGCGGTTTCTGAAGAAGTAGCGTCGAGCCGGTTGCCGAAGGCAATGGAGGCCGCCGCGCCTTCGTTGCCGTCGGCGAGTGACCGGTTCGGCCCGCGTTCGTCGATCGGGTGTTGCGCGCCCGACACACTCACTCCATCCCCGTTTTTCCTGCGACGCGTCGGTCCACCAGCGGACCGGACACATTGCCACACCCGGAATCTGACATTCGGGACGTCGTCCCCGGCACTCATCGGTGGTCTTTTACATCCTGTCGACGCCGTGCGGGAAGCCGCTGCGGGGCCGGCTCCTTTGGCTGCCCAGCACGCGCCCCAATTCCGCTCGAGTACCGATATGACCGATATCGTCAATACGACAAATCCGATAGTTGAATGCTGGCGACACAATCCATCGCTTTGTAGCAATTTTTTACAAATTCGACGAGCCCGCCTGCCGGGAACGCCCGCCACATGGGCACCCGCGCCGGACGAGATGCGCAAATCAGCATAGCCGGATGTTCACGATTTTCAGTTAAATTGATTTTCAGACAACAACTTAAAATAAAAACAAATTCGTAATAAATCTCGAATTAACAGGTTAACAAGATTTCCTCCGCATTATCCTCCGGCCTGCGAATTAACATTACATTAGTGAAAGAATTTGTCGACGCGCAAACGTTTGCTATTTCATTTGTCTTACTTTTTCGGCAATTGCTTGTGTAACCTACCCCACAAAACCACCATAACCATATGATTTTTATACGAAAACACGACACCGCCCCGAAAAATTAGAACCCTACACGACACATTCTTACATCTTTCAAATTCATTCTAACTCAATACATCAAAACGCGATGCATTGACCATCTTTTAACTTTCAAAACCTCTCATTTATCACTGTTTGTCAATCTACAAAAATCACCTCCAATAAAATCCGCCCATCAATTTTGAGATTCGCGCGAGCGCACGGAGTAATCCTCTAACGAAAGAGACCGGTGTGTGGCGTGCATATTTGGAGGTAGCAGGACATGAACCGCACATACCGCTCGATCTGGAACGAAGCTCTTGGCGCCTGGGTCGCGGCATCGGAACACGATTCGGCACGGGGCAAGCCGAACAAGTCGGCCGTTGCCGCCGCAGTACTCGTCATGCTGGCAGCACTGCCTTCGTTCGCGCGCGCCAATACCCTTATCCCCGGCACGACCAACGGCAGCCAGTTCACGGTGACGTCATGCACCTCAAGCGGGGGCAACGGTACGGTCGGCCGCACTACTACCGGCAACACCAATGCGTATCCCGTCGATGGATCCGGCACCTATTCCACGGTTGCGGGTTGTAACGCCAGCGGCAACAACAATCTGGCGGCGACGGTATACGGTGCGTTCGCCCAGGTCACTGGTTCCGGCGGGACGTCAATGGGCTTTCTGTCGTCCGCTGCGCTGTGGGGCACGTCCGCCGGCCTCGAGTCGACGGCCAGTGGCACGGGTTCCACCGCGCTCGGCTTCGGTGCAACGGCCAACGCGCTGAATTCGGTTGCAATCGGCGGCGCAGCCGGCAATGGCACAACCCCGCTTTCGTACGCAAACTCAACCATCGCTTCAGGTGCCGGCGCGGTTGCTATCGGCAGCAATGCAACCAAGGGCGCGCAGTCGGCCGCTTCGGACGGTATCGCAATTGGCGGGCAGTCGTCGGTGGTGTCGACCGCGACTTCCGGCATCGCGATCGGCCGCGGTGCGACGGTGAACGGCGCATACGGCATCGCGCAGGGCGATGGCACCATTTCCGGCGCGACCGGCCAGAACGTCGCGATCGGTTCGTCGGGTACGACCGCCAACAGCGGTAGCGCAACCGGCGGCGCCGTGGCAATCGGCCGCGCACAGACAGCCAGCGGCGACGGCGCGGTCGCGCTCGGTACCAGCAATTCGGCAAGCGGTACGGGCGCGGTCGCGCTCGGCAGCGGCAACTCGGCGAACGGCACCGGCGCGGTTGCGCTGGGTAGTGGCAACAGCGTGACGGGTACGGGTTCTGTCGGTATCGGCAGTGGCGCCACGGCGGCTTATGCAGGTTCGAGCGCAATCGGTGCATCCTCGTATGCGGGCGGGGCTTCGGCGCCTGCCTCCGCTTTCGGGAACGGAAGTTCCGCGACGGCGAACTACGCGACCGCGATCGGTGTCAATGCCAGCGCGGCTGGCGGCGGCAGCGTGGCGCTCGGCGTGGCGACGGCAAGCGCGCTCCAGAGCGTTGCAATCGGCCAGCAATCCACGGCTTCCCAAGCCGGAAACATTTCGATCGGTTCGTTTGCGACGGCCAGCGGCAACGGCAATGCGGTCGCGATGGGCTATCAATCGACCGCTTCGGCCGGCAACGCGATGGCGCTCGGCTACCTGTCGACGGCCAACGTGGCAAACTCCGTCGCCCTTGGCAACAACTCGGCGACGATTGGTGCAGCGAGCACGGCGACGGGCGGCACCGGTTCGGTCAGCTCCGCCACGATCGGTGGCCAGACGTTCGGTAACTTCGCTGGCGCAAGCGCCGCCAACGGCGTCGTCAGCGTTGGTACGGCGGGCAACGAGCGCCGCATCCAGAACGTCGCGGCGGGTCTCGTCACGTCGACCAGCACCGATGCGATCAACGGTAGCCAGCTCTACTCGGTCGCGAGCACGACGACGTCGAGCATCACGAGCCTGTCGACGTCGGCTTCGACCGGCTTGTCGTCGGCGAATAGCTCGATCACGTCGCTGTCGACCTCCTCGTCGACG
>NZ_CAJPHP010000044.1:0-14114 GCF_905339975.1 Burkholderia sp. BCC1999
CGCCGCGAACGTGAACACGAAGTAAGTCCACGCCCGCGTGTGCTGCGCACAACGCGCAGCGCAATGAAAAACGCCACGGAACCTGCGTTCCGTGGCGTTTTTTTTCGCATGAACCGCGACGGGCGGTGCGGGCGGGGCGTCCTGAGCGCGAACGCCTCGCCTGCCCCGCCGCGTTTCGTTACGCGACCTGCTGGTGCGACTGGCCGCCTGCCGGCGAGCGCCACTTCGTCAGCAGCGTGTTCCACTTCTGGCGTACCGCGCGCAGGTTGTTCTCCTTCACGTGGCCGTAGCCGCGAATGCCGTCCGGCAGCGCCGCGAGTTCGAGCGCGAGCGGGCGGTTGGCCGCGTTCAGCTTGGCCATCACCTCGTCGATCAGCGCTTCGTACTCGCCGATCAGCGCGCGCTCGGTGCGACGCTCTTCGGTGCGGCCGAACGGGTCGAGCCCCGTGCCGCGCAGGAACTTCGCCTTGGCGAGCAGCCGGAACGCCGACATCATCCACGGGCCGTACGCCTTCTTCACGAGATGGCCGTGGGCGTCCGTCTTCGCGAACAGCGGCGGCGCGAGGTGGAATTTCAGCTTCCAGTCACCTTCGAACTGCGCGGTCAGGCGTGCGAGGGACGCGGGGTCGGACTGCAACCGCGCGACCTCGTATTCGTCCTTGTACGCCATCAGCTTGAACAGGTTGCGCGCGACCGCTTCGGTCAGCTGCTCCTGCATCGTGTCGCCGTCCGCCAGCGCGCGCTCGGCGGCGCGCACCTTGTCGACGAAGGCTGCATAGCGCGATGCGTACGCGGCGTTCTGGTACGCGGTGAGGAATTCCACGCGCTTCGCGATCAACGCATCGACCGCCTTCTTCGTGTGCAGCGCGATCACCGTGGCGCCTTGCGCGGGGCGTGCATCGCCGGCCGCGGCCTGCTTCACGCTGGCCAGGTCGTAGGCGGCGCGGCGGCCCCAGTCGAATGCTGCGCGGTTCTTCTCGACCGACACCGCATTCAGCTCGATCGCGCGGACGAGCGACGCGAGCGTGAGCGGCAGCCAGCCTTTCTGCCACGCGTAGCCGAGCACGAACGGGTTCGTGTAGATCGCGTCGCCGAGCAGCGCGACCGCGAAGCGGTTCGCGTCGATGAAATCGACGGCTTCACCTGCCGCCGCGCGGATGTCGTTCTCGGCGGACAAGCCGGGGAACGCCCAGTTCGGGTTCTTGATGAACTCGGCGGTCGGCGTCTGCGCGCTGTTGACGACCACGCGCGTCGTGTCGTGCCGCATCCGCGACGTGCACTCGTCGCCGGCCGTGACGATCGCGTCGCAGCCGATCACGAGGTCGGCTTCGCCCATCGCGATCCGCGTTGCGTGGATGTCGGTCGGCGCGTGCGAGATCTGCACGTGGCTCATCACGGCGCCGCCTTTTTGCGCGAGGCCGGTGACGTCGAGCACGGTCACGCCCTTGTTTTCCAGGTGCGCGGCCATCCCGAGCAGCGCGCCGATCGTGACGACGCCCGTGCCGCCGACGCCCGTGACGAGCACGCCGTATGCGCGGTCGATGTCCGGCAGCGTCGGTTCAGGGATCGGCGGCAGCGCGTTGCCGTCGACCGACACGGCCTTCGGCTTCTTCAGCTGGCCGCCTTCGACCGTGACGAAGCTCGGGCAGAAGCCCTTCACGCACGAGAAGTCCTTGTTGCAGCTCGACTGGTTGATCTGGCGCTTCGTGCCGAATTCAGTTTCCAGCGGCTCGACCGACAGGCAGTTCGACTGCACCGAGCAGTCGCCGCAGCCTTCGCACACCGCGTCGTTGATCACCACACGCTTGGCCGGATCCGGATACGTGCCGCGCTTGCGGCGGCGGCGTTTCTCGGTCGCGCAGGTCTGGTCGTAGATGAGGATCGTCGTGCCTTCGATCTCGCGCAGCTCGCGCTGCACGTCGTCGAGCTGGTCGCGGTGATGGATCGGCACGCCCGGCGCGAGCAGCGCCTTCTGGCTGTCGTACTTCTCCGGCTCGTCGGTGACGATCACGATCTTCTTCGCGCCTTCGGACGCGAGCTGGTGCGTGATCTGCGGCACCGTCAGCACGCCGTCGACCGGCTGGCCGCCCGTCATCGCGACCGCGTCGTTGTAGAGGATCTTGTAGGTGATGTTCGCCTTCGACGAGATCGCCGCGCGAACGGCCAGCAGGCCCGAGTGGAAGTAGGTGCCGTCGCCGAGGTTCGCGAATACGTGCTTCTCGTCCGTGAACGGCGCCTGGCCGATCCACGGCACGCCTTCGCCGCCCATCTGGCTGAAGGTGCTCGTGCTGCGGTCCATCCACACAGTCATGTAGTGGCAGCCGATGCCGGCGATTGCCCGCGAGCCTTCCGGCACGTTGGTCGACGTGTTGTGCGGGCAGCCCGAGCAGAACCACGGCTTGCGCTCGGTCTGCACGTGCGGCTTCGCGAGCGCCATTTCCTTCGCGTTGATCACCGCGAGCCGCGCGGCGATGCGTGCGCGCACGTCGGACGGCAGCTCGAACTTCTCGAGGCGCGTCGCGATCGCCTTCGCGATGATCGCGGGCGACAGCTCGTAGTGCGCGGGCAGCAGCCAGTTGCCCATCGGCACCGACCATTCGCCGCCGGCGCCGTCTTTCTCGTCGAACTTGCCGAACACGCGCGGCCGCTGGCCGTCCGGCCAGTTGTACAGTTCTTCCTTGATCGCGTATTCGAGGATCTGGCGCTTTTCCTCGACGACGAGGATTTCGTCGAGGCCGCGCGCGAATGCCTGCGCGCCCTGCGCTTCGAGCGGCCACACGCAGCCGACCTTGTACAGCCGGATGCCGATCCGCGCGCAGGTTTCGTCGTCGAGGCCGAGGTCGGTCAGCGCCTGGCGCACGTCGAGGTACGCCTTACCGCCCGTCATGATCCCGAAGCGCGCGTTCGGCGAATCGATCTCGATCCGGTCGAGCTTGTTCGCACGCACGTAGGCGAGCGCCGCGTACCACTTGTAGTCGAGCAGCCGCGCTTCCTGCACGAGCGGCGGGTCGGGCCAGCGGATGTTCAGGCCGCCTTCCGGCACGATGAAGTCGGTCGGCAGCACGATCTCGGTGCGATGCGGGTCGATGTCGACCGACGCCGACGATTCGACGACGTCCGTCACGCACTTGAGCGCGACCCACAGGCCCGAATAACGGCTCATCGCCCAGCCGTGCAAGCCGAAATCGAGATATTCCTGCACGTTGGACGGGAACAGCACGGGCAGCCCGCAGGCCTTGAAGATGTGTTCGGACTGGTGCGCGAGCGTCGACGATTTCGCCGCGTGGTCGTCGCCGGCGAGCACCAGCACGCCGCCGTGCTGCGACGAGCCGGCCGAGTTCGCGTGCTTGAAGACGTCGCCGGTGCGGTCGACGCCCGGGCCCTTGCCGTACCACATGCCGAACACGCCGTCGTGCTTCGCGCCGGGGTACAGGTTCACCTGCTGCGAGCCCCACACGGCGGTGGCGGCGAGATCTTCGTTGAGGCCGGGCTGGAAGACGATCTGGTGGGCCGCCAGGTGCTGCTTGGCTTTCCAGAGCGACAGATCGAGGCCGCCAAGCGGCGAGCCGCGGTAGCCGGAGATGAAGCCGGCCGTATTGAGACCGGCGGCGCGGTCGCGTTCCTGCTGGAGCATCGGCAGGCGTACGAGGGCCTGGATGCCGCTCATGTACGCGCGACCGCGTTCCAGTGTGTATTTGTCATCAAGCGTGACGGACTTCAGCGCGGCTTCTAGCGACGCGCGTTGGCCTGCGTCTAGCGGGGCATTCATTAACAGTCTCCTCCACCCAGTTTGGGATCACCAAAACTCGACTGCCTCGGGCGTCTTGTGGACGCGTCGGCAGTGGCCGGCATGTTCGCCGGTTTTAAGCGATGGTAGCACTGGGGCAAACCCGCCGGCCATCGGTTGGAATGCGGGTGAAAATGCGGCGGTGCATCGGAAAAAAGGGCGTGATGATGCGTTACATCATGTAAAAGCATGTAAAGCCGCATCCATCTGTGGGCAAGTGCCGTTAATCTTGTCGGCCTGCCGGAGGTGCCCGGTCGCGTTGGTTCGTTTCGATGCAACCGGGGAGGCGCCGGCAGTTTTACAGGAGGTGCAATGAACACACGTCATATCCAGAGTTTCCTGATCGTGTCCGCCGCGTTTTTCTCGATGACCGGCCCGGTGCACGCGCGAGGCGCGAGCGCACTGGCGGCAGCCGGCGCACAGATGCAACAGATCGTGCCGGCCCAGGACGCCGTCGCGCAGCCGTCGGCCGAGCGTGCCGTCGAGTCGAAGGCGAACGCGCGTTGATCCGGTCGCGCGGCCGGCAGGCCGCGCCGGAATGAAAAAAGGGCGGGAATCCTTGGATTCCCGCCCTTTTTCTTTGTGCTGCCGGATCGTGCGGCTGGCCGGTTGCCGGCGGCGGCCGCTTGCCGGATGCGTCAGGCCTTGTCCTGCACGACGCCGCGGCGGATCTGGTCGAGTTCGATCGATTCGAACAGCGCCTTGAAGTTGCCTTCGCCGAAGCCCTGGTTGCCCTTGCGCTGGATGATCTCGAAGAAGATCGGCCCGATCTGGTTCTCGGTGAAGATCTGCAGCAGCAGGTCGTCGCGTGCGCCGTCGATCAGGATCTTGCGCTTCTTCAGTTCGTCCAGCGATTCGCCGTGGTTCGGCACGCGGCGATCGACCAGTTCGTAATACGTGTCGATCGTGTCGAGCAGCGTCACTTCCTTGCTGCGCAGGCCGTCGACCGCCTGGTAGATGTCGCTCGCGCCGAGCGCGATGTGCTGGATCCCTTCGCCGTGATACGCGTCGAGGTATTCCTGGATCTGGCCGGCCGTTTCCGAGCCTTCCTCGTTGATCGGGATGCGGATCTTGCCGCACGGCGACGTCATCGCCTTCGACTTCACGCCCGTCACCTTGCCTTCGATGTCGAAGTAGCGCACTTCGCGGAAGTTGAACAGGCGCTCGTAGAACTCGGCCCATTCCTGCATGCGGCCGCGGTGCACGTTGTGCGTCAGGTGGTCGATGTACGTGAGGCCGTGGCCGACCGGGTTCGGGTTCGCGCCGGCGATCGGCTCGAAGTCGACGTCATAGA
Organism: Burkholderia sp. BCC1999; assembly: GCF_905339975.1. Taxonomy (NCBI): domain Bacteria; kingdom Pseudomonadati; phylum Pseudomonadota; class Betaproteobacteria; order Burkholderiales; family Burkholderiaceae; genus Burkholderia; species Burkholderia sp. BCC1999. Next base: position 5,082 of record NZ_CAJPHP010000044.1, read on the forward strand.
TGCTGATGTCGCCGATCGCGCCCGGCTGCGCGCCGTTCTTGCCGCGCCAGCGGTCGACGAAGTAGATCAGCGAATCGCCGATGCCCTTGATCGCCGGGATGTTCAGCTCCATCGGGCCCGTCTTGTTGTCGAAGCCCCAGGCGCCGAGGTCGAGCGCGTGCTTGTAGGCCTTCGCGGCATCCTGCACGCGGAATGCGATCGCGCAGATCGACGGGCCGTGCAGGCGCGCGAAGCGCTGCGCGAACGAATCGGGTTCGGCGTTGATGATGAAGTTGATGTCGCCCTGGCGGTACACCGTCACGTCCTTGTGGCGGTGGCGCGCGATCGCGGTGAAACCCATCCGTTCGAACAGTTGTCCGAGCGCTTTCGGGTCCGGTGCCGTGTATTCGATGAATTCGAAGCCGTCGGTGCCGACGGGGTTGTCCCAGTTGGGGATCTGCATGTCGTGTCTCCTGTGCGGGGCGATCGGCCGGGGCGACGTGCGCCTGCCTGGCCTGTTCGATGTCGAAGGCGCACACGCGTGGGTGTGTGCGGCGAATCGGTACATGCGACAGAGTGTAGCGGGCGACCGTGAGCGAAAACTTGCGAACTTAATCGCCGGCCCCTACGATGGCGCAATTTCCAGTCTTGAAATAATCATTGGAGGGCAGAAGATGGCGCAAGCCGAATTGGATGCCATCGACCGGCGGATTCTCGCGATTCTTCAGGAGAACGGGCGCTTGTCGAACCAGGAGATCGCCGAGCGCGTGAACCTGTCGCCGAGCCCGTGCCTGCGGCGGATCCGGCGGCTCGAGGAGATCGGCGTGATCACCGGCTATGTCGCGCTGCTGAACCCGCAGAAACTCGGGCTCGACCTGCTCGCGTACGTGAGCGTGCGGCTCGAGAAGCGTGGCGGCCTGGCGCCGGTGCGGGTCGACGAGACGTCGGCGCGCGCGGGCGCGACCCATGCGGAGCTGTTCCGCGCGGCCGTGCAGACCTGGCCGGAAGTGGTCGCGTGCCACGCGATGACCGGGGACATGGATTACCTGCTGCGCGTGCAGGTCGAGGACATGGCGCATTTCTCCCGCTTCGTGCAGGAGCATTTGCTGCATCACCCGTCGGTGATCGACGTGAAGACGAGCTTCTCGCTCGAATGCTTCAAGGAGACGACGGCTTTGCCGATTCGCTCGGTGCGCTAGCGGGGAGGGGAAGGAGGGAGGCCGGGCGCGCCACGGACGCGGCCCGGCCGGCCGATGTCATGCCGTCAGCGCGGCGGGCATCAGCGATGCGATGAACTTCGTCGTGCGGTGCGCCTGGCGCTTCATCGCGTAGTCGAACACGGCGGCCTGTTCCTGCAGCATCTCGGCGATGATCGTCGAGTGGTCGGCCGGCGGCAGCGACAGGTACGCATCGGCTTCGCCGTACGCGTACTCGATCCGCATCCCGGACTTCTTCGCGATGTGCATCATCGTCGCGTTACGAGACAGGCAATGCATGTACAGCATCGTCACGCGCGTGTTGCGGCTACGGATCGCCGCGCGCTCGAACAACTTCGAGCCGACGCCGCGGCCGCGTGCGCTTTCGAGCACCGACACGCCGAATTCGGCCGTGCGCTTGTCGCCCTCGGCCGGCAGATAGGCCAGGTGGCCGACGCCGATCAGTTCGAGGTCGTGGTCGAACACGCCGAACACGGTGTCGCGACCGAAGTCGATCGTGCGAACGTAGTTCTCGATCACGTGGTCGGGCACCATTTGGCCGAAGCGCAGCAGGCGATCCTCTTCGTCGAGCGAGAGAAAGTGGGTGAGCATCTGCTCACGGTCTTTGGAAGCCAGTTCCCTGACGAGAACCGGCGCACTGCCGACCGTGCCGACAACGTCGGCAGGGCCGTTGAATTGCGTGTTCATCGTGGGTTCCTCAGTGTGTGGCTGCACAAGCGGGTTGTGCAATGCAACAGCATTTTACCCGACGGGGTTGGGGAAAACCCGTATTTGACGTTATTTGTGCCGAGGGGAAATTCTAAATCCGCTTAGTTAATTCTTTATCTATTTGATTTTTAACGGATTTAAAATTCGTCATATGAAATGCGCGACGGGCGGTCGCAGTGTCCCCGTCACGCAACGCATGCTGCTGCGCGGCAATCAGGCTGCCGTCGACAGCCCGCGTTCGATCAGGTCGATCACCTGCTCGGCGAAGTCGCGATAGCCGAGGCGGCCGCCCGGCTTCAGCCACGTGAACGTCCAGTTGATCATCCCGAACACCATCATCGTCACCGATGTCTGGTTTTCCTTCGAGATGCGGTCCGGGTACGCGCGGGCGAGCTGGCGCGTGAACGCCGCGACGATGTCGCGCTGGCGGTCGAGCACGATTTCGCGCTGCGCATCCTCGAGATACTTCACGTCGTTGAGCAGCGCGACGTGCCTGCTGTGCGACGTCTCGTACTCGGCGAGGAACGCGCGCACGAGTTCGGCGAACGCGTCGCGCTCGCTGAGGCCGCGCCGCTGGCTCGCGCCTTCCACCTCGGCGATGATCAGCATCAGCCGTTTGGTGTAGCGGTCGAGCAGGTCGAACAGGATCGCTTCCTTGCTCTCGTAATAGTGATAGAGGCGTGCCTTCGACGTGCCGCTCGCGGTCGCGAGATCGGACATCGACGTGCTCGGGTAGCTCGTCTGCGCGAATTTCTCGGCGGCCAGATCGAGGATCTGTTCGCGCTGGGATTCGTGGTCGGGCGCTCGGGTACGGGCCATGGTCGAATGCGGAAGATTAGCGGTGCGCGAGAGCCGCGCGGGCCGTGCGCACCTGCGTGGAAGAGAGGGCGTCGGGCGCGTCGTCCTGCAGCTCGAGCCGGCCGGCGGCCGCGAGCTCGCGGCAGCGCCACCAGGCGATCGAATCGCTGACGAACAGCCCGCCGCGGTCGGCGGCGGCCATGATGCTGCCGACGAGGCGTCGCGCGGGCAGCCAGTCGGCTTCCGCGCGCGAGACGATCAGCGCGTCGAGGTCGGCGTAGTGGCCGCTCTTGATCGTGTTGCTGACCCAGTAGCGCAGTTCGGCGTTCAGGTGTTTCGCCTCCTGCCATTCGAGTGCGAGGCGGCCGATGCGCAGCACCGAGATCGGCGCGGCCACCGGGCGTTTGCGCGCCAGTTCCGCGGGCGAGAACATCCCGGTCGAGCAGGCCTGGTCGGTGCGCGACAGCGCCGCGCGTTGCGTCGAGTCGAAATCGGCGGCCGACAGCCGTACCTCGTTCAGGCGCTGCGGCACATTGCGCAGGTGGTAGGCGACGCGGCGCAGCAGCAGCTTGTCGCCGACGCTCGGCGCATGCCACACGACCACCTGGCCCGACTCCATCGCGAGCAGGTCGAGACGCGCGAATTCATCCTCGATTTCCGCGTTCCAGTCGGGGATCTGGTCGCCGAGCACGTGGTGCCAGAAGGCGGCGCGCGTGTCGGGCGTCTCGTCGGCGCCCTTGAGCGGTCCGACGCCGAGATCGTCGAGCAATCCGACGACGCGCTCGTCGCGCCCGGCTTGCCCGAGTGCCTCGCGCAGCGACGCGGCGGCGGTGCCGCCCTGAATCACATGAATGGTACTCATCGGCCTGTCGTCAACAAAAGAAAACCGCCGGCCGGGCGGACGTTGCAATGTCCAGCCGGCCGGCGGCCCCTAGTGTAAGCGAGATGTGTGACGGCGAGAAACCGTTCGGCGCCGCGACGCAACGCCGCTCAACGCTCGTCGTAGCTCACGACGACCTTGTCGCTGATCGGGTGGCACTGGCACGTGAGCACGAAGCCGTCCTTCACTTCGTGCTCCTCGAGCGTGTAGTTCTTCTCCATCCGCACCTCGCCCTCGATCACCTTCGCGCGGCACGTGCAGCACACGCCGCCCTTGCACGCGTACGGCAGCGCGAGGCCTGCGCGCAGGCCGACGTCGAGCAGGCTCACGCCCTGGTACGGCAGGCGCAGCTTGCGTTTCTTGCCGTCGAGCACGATTTCGAGGTCGGCGGCTGGTGTCTGGTCGGTGATCTCGACGACCGGCGCGCCGGCTTGCGGCAGCGGCGTGCCGAAGCGCTCGACATGCACCTTCGCCTGCGGCACGCCGGCCGCCTTCAGCGCGGCTTCGGCGGCGTCCATCATCGGCGCGGGGCCGCAGATGAACGCTTCGTCGATCGCGTCGGCCGGCGTCAGCGTATCGAGGAATTCCGCGCATTTCGCCTGGTCGAGCACGCCGTTGAACAGCTCGACGTCCTGCAGGTCGTCCGACAGCACGTGATACAGGACGAAGCGGTTCATGTAGCGGTTCTTCAGGTCCTCGAGCTCCTCCGCGAACATGATCGCGTCGACGCTGCGGTTCCCGTAGATCAGCGTGAACGTGCTGCGCGGCTCGAGTTCGAGCGTCGTCTTCACGATCGCGAGCACCGGCGTGATCCCCGAGCCGCCGGAAAACGCAACGTACTGCTTGCCGTGATCGGCGTTCAGGTGCGTGAAGAACCGGCCGTCCGGCGTCATCACGTCGATCGTGTGGCCGGGTTTCAGCGAGTCGAACGCGAAGTTCGAGAAGCGGCCGCCGCGCACGCGCTTGATGCCGATGCGCAGTTCGCCGTCACGGTCGTAGTCCGTCGTGCCGACGCAGATCGAATACGAGCGGCGCGTTTCCTCGCCGTCGATGTGGGTCTTCAGCGTGACGAACTGGCCCTGCGTGAAGCGGTACGCGTCGCGCAGCTCGGGCGGCACGTCGAAGGAGACGGTCACGGCGTCGGCGGTCTCTGGCCGCACGTCGCGGATACGCAGCGGATGAAATTGCGGGGTCGCCATATTTAATAGGGTTTGAAGTAGTCGAAGGGTTCGCGGCAGTCGACGCAGCGATACAGCGCCTTGCAGGCCGTGGACGCGAATTGCGCGAGACGCTCGGTGCGGGCGGAGCCGCAGCGCGGGCAGGTGGGCGCCGCGACCGGCCGCGGCACGAAACGCACGACGTTTTCCCGCGGTGCGGCGCTGCCGCACTGGCCGACCGGCGGCGCGATGCCGTACGCGCGCAGCTTGTCGCGCGCTTCCTCCGTGATCCAGTCGGTCGTCCAGGCGGGCGCGAGCACCGTCTCGATTCGGTGCGGCGGCAGTTCGGCGGCCTGCAGCGCGGCGGCGATGTCCTCGGCGATCTGCGACATGGCCGGGCAGCCCGAGTAGGTCGGCGTGATCACGACTTCGAGCTGGCCGTCGTCCGCGCGGCGGACGTCGCGCAGGATGCCGAGCTCGCGGATCGACACGACCGGGATCTCCGGATCGGGCACGGCTTCCAGCACGTCCCACGCACGGGCGAGCAGCGGATCGTCATGGCGCACGGCGGGTGCGGCGGGGGCAAGGGCGGCGGTCTGGACGGACATCGTCGGGCTCCGTGGCGTTGGCCGGTTACCAGGTCGCGCCGGGATGCTGGCGCGCGAGGCTCTGCATTTCGGCGAGCAGGTAGCCCATGTGCTCCGAGTGCTCGCCCTGCTTGCCGGTCGTCACGTGCTTCACGGGCGCCGGCAGTGCGAGCGTCGCCTCGACGAGCGCATCGTCCACGTCAGCGCGCCACGCGGCTTCGATCGCGGCCGGTGCCGGGCCGATGCCAACGGCGGCGATCGCGTCGTCGATCGCATCGGCCGCGAAGAATTCGCGCGTGTACGGCATCAGGTAGTCGAGCGCATCCTGCGCGCGGCGGTGCGATGCGTCGGTACCGTCGCCGAGGCGCACGAGCCATTCGCGTGCGTGCTGTACGTGATAGCGGGTTTCCTTCACCGATTTCGCGGCGATCGCGGCGAGCTGCGTGTCGGTCGACGTTTCCAGCGCGCTCCATACGTGCAGCATCAGCGCCGCGTACAGGAAGTTGCGCACGATTGTCACCGCGTAGTCCTTGTCGGCGTGTGCGGTGCCGGAGACCGGGCCGTAGTGCGGCAGCTCGGCGAGCGTGAAGTTCGCGAATTCGCGCTCGGTGCGGAAGTACGCGTAGTCGTCCTCGGTCTTCGTCGCGCCGTTGAGCTGGCGCTCGAGCTCGGCCGCGTGCGTATACAGCATGCGCGACTGGCCGATGAGGTCGAGGCTCATGTTGGTGAGCGCGATGTCTTCCTCGAGGATCGGGCCGTGGCCGCACCATTCGGCGTTGCGCTGACCGAGGATCAGCGCGTTGTCCGCGAGGCGCAGCACGTAGGAGAGGTGTTCGGGCGTGATCGTCATGGCGCGGGCGTTACATGTGGTTGACTTCGTCGGGCAGCGTGTAGAACGTCGGGTGGCGGTAGATCTTGTCGCCCGCCGGCTCGAACAGCTCGGCCTTCTCGTTCGGATCCGACGCGGTGATCGCCGACGACGGCACCACCCAGATGCTCACGCCTTCCTGGCGGCGCGTGTAGACGTCGCGCGCCATGCGCAGCGCCATCGTCGCGTCGGCGGCGTGCAGGCTGCCGCAATGCTTGTGGTCGAGGCCCTGCTTGCTGCGCACGAACACTTCCCAGATCGGCCATTCCTTGTTCATCACTTTCTCCTGATTCCTGAATTCGAGTGTTGCCGCTCAGGCGGCGTGCTGTTCGGCGCGAGCCTGGCGCTTCGCTTCGTGCGCGAGCGCGGCTTCACGTACCCAGGCGCCGTCGTCGTGTGCTTTCACGCGGGTCGCGAGGCGTTCCTTGTTGCACGGGCCGTCGCCGTTGACCACGCGCCAGAATTCGTCCCAGTCGATCGTGCCGTAGTCGTGATGGCCGCGTGCTTCGTTCCATTTCAGGTCGGGGTCGGGCAGCGTCACGCCGAGCACCTTCGCCTGATCGACCGTTGCGTCGACGAATTTCTGGCGCAGGTCGTCGTTCGAGATCCGCTTGATGCCCCATTTGGCGGACTGGCTGCTGTGGACCGAATCCGCGTCGCTCGGGCCGAACATCATCAGCACCGGCCACCACCAGCGGTCCACGGCTTGCTGGACCATCGCGCGCTGCGCGTCGGTACCCTTCATCATCGACAGCAGCGCATCGAAACCCTGGCGCTGGTGGAACGACTCTTCCTTGCACACGCGGATCATCGCGCGTGCGTACGGGCCGTACGTGCAGCGGCACAGCGGGATCTGGTTCATGATCGCGGCGCCGTCGACAAGCCAGCCGATCACGCCGACATCGGCCCAGGTCGGCGTCGGATAGTTGAAGATGCTCGAATATTTCGCCTTGCCGGCGTGCAGTGCGTCGATCAGCGAATCGCGCGACACGCCGAGCGTTTCGGCCGCGCTATACAGATAGAGGCCGTGGCCGGCTTCGTCCTGGACCTTCGCGAGCAGGATCGCCTTGCGCTTCAGGCTCGGCGCGCGCGAGATCCAGTTGCCTTCCGGCAGCATGCCGACGACTTCCGAATGCGCGTGCTGCGAGATCTGGCGCACCAGCGTCTTGCGATAGGCGTCGGGCATCCAGTCCTGTGGTTCGATCTTGCCGTCGGCTGCCATCACCGCGTCGAACCGCGCCTGCTCGGGCGACTCGGCTGCGGCGTCGAGCGGCGCGACGTTGCCGGGGATGTCGAGGGATTGCGTGTACATGGCGAGATTCTCGTCCGGTTGAATGTGTGCGAAGTATAAACCAACCGACCGGTCGGTTAATAAATTTCTTATGGATTTGCAGCGAGACTCGGGTAAACGAGGGACGTCGGGGCGCGATCGGGCGGCGCAAGCGCGGTCCCGCACGTGAGTCTCGCGCCTTCTGCGGCACAATGCCCGCTTTCCGATGAGGATTTTGCCGATGTCATTCCGAAGCAGTTTCGCCGCGGCCATGTTGGGTGCGGCCGTTTTCGTGTCGCCGCTCGTGGCGTCGGCCGCGCCGGCCGGATGGGTTGCCGCGTGGGCAACCGCGCTGCAGCCGATTCCCGACCTTGCCGTGCCGCCGCCGCTTTACCGCGCGCCCGACGTGGCCGGGCGGACCGTGCGTCAGATCGTGTATCCGACGGTGTCGGGGCGCGCCGCGCGGATTCGCGTCAGCAATGCCTACGGCCGCGCGCCGCTGGTCGTCGAGGCCGCGAGCCTCGCGCGTGCCGGTGAGGGCGCGGCGCTTGCCGGCGGCGCGGCCGTGCCGGTCCGGTTCGGCGGCAAGTCATCGGTGACGCTCGCGCCGGGCCAGGAGCTCGAAAGCGATCCGGTGGCCATCGACGTGATGGCTGCGCAGCCTTATGCGATCAGTCTCCAGATGGGGCCGAACCAGCGGATGACGGTCTGGCACCGCGTGTCGAACCAGTTCAACTATGTGTCCGTACCGGGCGATCACGTGAGCGATCCGGGCGCCGCCGCGTTCCGCACTCGCTTTACGCAATACGCATGGGTGTCCGAGCTGGCTGTCGAAGCCGGTACCGCGCACGCCAGTGTCGCTGCGATCGGCGACTCGATCACCGACGGGCTGCGCTCCAGCGTGAACCGGAACCGCCGCTGGCCCGACGCGCTGGCGCGCCGGCTGACGGCGTCGGGAGCCGATTCGGTCGGCGTCGTGAATCTGGGTATCAGCGGGAACCGGCTGCTCAGCGATTCCGCGTGCTACGGCACGTCGCTGGCGTCGCGGTTCGAACGCGATGCGCTGTCGCGTGCGGGCGTGAAGGTGGCGGTCGTGCTGATCGGCATCAACGACATCAACTTCGCGGCGATGCCGCCGCGCGCGGGGCTCGATTGCGACCACCCGCATACGCAGGTCACGGCCGCGTCGCTGATCGACGGTTATCGCCGGCTGATCGAGGCGGCGCACCGCCAGGGCGTGAAGGTATACGGCGCGACGCTCACGCCGGCTGCGTTGCAGGCCGGGCGCGAAGCGATCCGGCTCGAGGTGAACCGGTGGATCCGGAGTGGCGGCGGCTTCGACGGCGTGGTCGACTTCGACGCAGTGCTGCGCGACCCGGCGCGTCCGGGCGTGCTGCAGCGCCGATACGATAGCGGCGACGGTATTCACCCGAGCGACGCCGGCTATACGGCGATGGCCGACGCGGTGCCGGTTGAGCAGTTGCAGGCTGCGGCGAATGGCAAGTGATGCCTCTCTATATATAAAGGGAAGCGTTGCCGGCGGCGTGGAGGTTAGCGGCGTCAGGTCGT
>NZ_CAJPHP010000045.1:0-5117 GCF_905339975.1 Burkholderia sp. BCC1999
TTTTTATCCTGATAACATCTGTTTATCCCCTGATGCCCAACGACTGCCTCCCGGCGGCCGTTTCCATTCGTCGCATGAAACTTCACCAGCTCCGCGCGCTCGTGGCCGTCGCCCGCTCGGGCAGCATCCATGAAGCCGCGCGCACCCTGCACCTCACGCAACCGGCCGTCACGCGCTCGCTGCGCGATCTCGAGGACGAACTCGGGTTGATGCTGGTCGCGCGCAGTTCGTCCGGCGTGACGTTGACCGATGCGGGGCGCGCGATGCTGCAGCGCGCCGAGCTGGTCGTCAACGAGGTCGCGCGTACCGAGGAGGAAATGGCGCAACTGCGCGAGAACCGGCAGGGGCAGCTCGCGATCGGGATGACGCCACTGGCCGGCATCACGGTGCTGCCGGCTGCGTACAACCGCTTTCGCCGCGCGATGCCCGACGTGCAGCTCGAGTTCGTCGAGGGCAGCCCGTCGCAGCTCGTCGAGCAGTTGAAGAACGGCGCGCTCGATTTCGCGCTGGGCGCGGGCGCGGATGCGCAGGACTTCACGTCCGTGCGCTGCGAGCATCTCGACACGTTTCCGATGTGGTTCGCGGTGAGCGGCAAGGGCAAGCTCGCCGGGGCGACGTCGCTTGCCGATCTGCAGGACGCGGAGTGGCTGCATACGGGACCGTCTGCCGAGTTCCGCGCGTATCTCGCCGAGCTGTTCGGGCAGGCCGGCCTGCCGGTGCCGCGCCGCGTGACGCGTTGCGCGTCGCAGACGTTGTTCTACGCGCTGGCCGTCAACAGCGACGTGGTGACGGCGTGGACGCAGCTGGCGCTGCGCGGCGATGCTTCCGATACGCTGAAGACGCTCGATCTCGTCGGGCAGCCGCCTGCGCGCAACCTGTATCTGCTGTTTCGCGACAGCGCGGTGCTCACGTCGTCGGCCGAATACTTCGTGCGTTGCATCGACGAAGCCGTGCAGGCCGAGCGCGCAAATGCGGGCGGGAAGAAGCGCGGCGCACGCTCGCGGACGCCCCGCCCGTGAAGCAGCCTACGGGGCGACGCGCGACAGCGGCACCGCTTCGCCGCGCAGCCTCGCGACGTCGCGGCCCGGCGCATCGCCGAACAACCGCGCGTATTCGCGGCTGAACTGCGACGCGCTGACATAGCCCACGCTGCGGCATGCTTGCCGCGCATCCATCGCCGACAGGCACATCAGGCGGCGCGCTTCCTGCAGCCGCAGCACCTTCTGGCATTGCAACGGGCTCATCGACGTGACTGCACGGAAGTGGTGATGGAAGGTCGACGGGCTCATGTCGACCTGCTGCGCGAGCGAGTCGACCGTCATCGGATCGAGGTAGTGGTCGCGAATCCATGCGACCGCGCGCGAGATGCGCTGCGTCGTCGAACCGGCCTCGCCGACCTGCGCGACGCGCGCGCCCGACGGGCCGCGTAGCAGCCGGATGAGGATTTCGTCGACGATCAGCGGCGCGAGCAGGTCGAGGTCGTCGGGTTGCGCGATCAGCTGCATCAGCCGCGCGACGGCGTCGACGATTTCGGGCGTCGCGTCGAGTGTGTCGAGCGCGCTGCAGTCGACGGCTTTAGGCAATCCGCGCGGAAAGACAACCGGCGTGAGCGCCGCGATGCGCACCGGATCGAGTTCGAGCTGCGCATAAAGGAACGGCTCGGCCGGGTTCGCGCGCGTCACGCGGCCGGTGACGGGCACGTCGGCCGTCGCGACCAGCATCCGCGCTTCGTCGGTCGCGTAGGTGGCGTCGCCAACCCGCATCGACTTCGCGCCCTGGCCGACGATGCTCAGGCACGCGTGGTGCACGCCGTGGTTCCACTGCGGCGGCGCGCCGGATGCGCGTGAGATGCGCATGCCGCGCACCGGGAGGTCGAACGACCCATCGTGCGGCGCATACGCGGCGATCAGCGCCGCAAGCCGGGCCGCGTGCGGCCGTACCGGCGACCGAGGATCGTGATCGTGCAGGGGGCGCGGTTGCGATGGCGTTCGGGCGTCGATTTCCATGTTAAGTGAGCGGATGGCGGAGTGAGCGATGCGAGGTGCGCGGCTGCGATTCCCCGTCGAGGTGCAGGCAGGGGCGCCGGCACGGCGGTCACATCGTACGGCCAGATGCGTGCGCGGGATTGCCCAAACCTGTCGGAAATTAGCCCGATCATCCGGACCTGCACGGTCGATGGTCGCATCGGCCGTCGTGGCGTGGTGTGCAGCGCACAAATTCGGAAATTAAGGCAAAACAATCGCAGGATCGGGCAAGCCAATTTCCGGCGGTTTTCATACCATTACACCTGCTGAAAGAAATGTGTTCCAGCGTGTCCGGGTGACGCAGGCAAGACCGTCGCATGATGCGCGGTCGCCGCCGCGCAGGTTGCCGTTGCGAACCGCTGGAAAAGACTCAGGACTGCTATCGAATGATCGTGCATCGGGCCAGCCGAGGCCGGCTTGCGTCCGTTGCATGCCGGCGAGCACCCGTGGCGAGCATACCGACCGACCCGGCGTGGCCGGTGTCGGCGCCGCCGCATTGGCCGGGTCGATGCAGATCGGCCGCGAGGCGACGGCGGGCGCCGGTGGAACGGCAGCCGTCCGCGCAGGGGAATCCGGACAAATGGACCAACTTCAATCGATTCGGGCATTCGTGACGGTGGCAAGGGAAGGCGGTTTTCGCCGGGCGGCGACGCGGCTTCGCGTGTCGACGGCGATGGCGAGCCGGCTGGTCGATGCGCTCGAAACGCGGCTCGGCGCGCGGCTGCTGCAACGCAGCACCAGCCACCAGTCGCTGACGGAAATCGGCGAGCTGTATCTCGCGCGTGTCGAGCGGATTCTCGGTGCGATCGACGAGATCGACGGCCGTTTCGTCGCGATGGGCAGCAAGCCGGAAGGCGTGTTGCGCGTGGCCGCACCGGTCGCGTTCGGGCTCAGCCAGCTGAGCGCGTTGCTCGATCGTTTCGTGCACCTGTTTCCGGACGTGCGGCCGACCGTGACGCTGACCGATGCGCATGTCGACCTGACCGCCGAAGACATCGACGTCGCGTTCCTGACCGACGGCATGCCGGTATCCGGTGCGCACGCACTGCATACGCTTGCCGCGTACGAATCCGTGCGCGTGGCGGCGCCGGGTTATGTCGCCGCACATGGTGGCGCGGATGTATCGGGCGACTGGCCGGACCTCGCAACCGTACGGCTCGAACTGCCGGCGGCCGACAACGACCCTGCAGCCGCGATTCGACCGGGCACGGTGCCCGGCAATGCGGGCGTCGGTCATCTCGAGATGGCACGACGGCTGGCCGTGGCCGGCATGGGCGCGGCGGTGCTGCCCGCGTATCTCGTCGATGCCGATCTGGCGGCCGGCACGCTGGTGCGTATCGCGCCGGTCCGCCCGCTCGCGCCCGTCACGCTGAAGCTTGCGTATGCGCGTGCCGCGCATTTACCGGCCGCCGCGCGCGCATTCATCGAATTCGCCGGCGCCGCGTTCCGGCCCGCGCGCTAGCAGCCCGACCGGCCGCCACGGCAACGCGAGCCCGCCGGGGCCGCGGGCTCGCCGTTCCTTTTTACGGAAGCAGTTCGGCAAACGAACGCTCCGCAGGGTGCAACGCACACCCGAAGCAAGCGCCCGCATGGGCGGCGAACCGGAAGCGACAGCATCCCGTTCGCGCATGCGGGCCGTGAGGAGATCTGGTGATTCCCATTGAAGGTCGTCTATTTGTGAGAGGTCGCTCCATGCGCGTCGAACGGGTTCCATACCGCTTAATCACTGCCGCAACGGCTGCCGTTTTCCTGGCCGCGTGCGGGAAAAAAGAATCGGCGCCGCCGCCGCAAACGCCGGAAGTCGGCGTCGTTACCGTCCAGCCGCAAGCCGTGCCGGCCGTGACCGAACTGCCGGGCCGCACCAGCGCGTTCCTCGTCGCGCAGGTGCGTGCACGGGTCGACGGCATCGTGCTGCGCCGTGAATTCACCGAAGGCACCGACGTCAAGGCTGGCCAGCGTCTGTACAAGATCGACCCGGCGCCGTACGTCGCCGCGCTGAACAGCGCGAAGGCGACGCTCGCGAAGGCGCAGGCGAACCTCGTCACGCAGAACGCACTGGTCGCGCGCTACAAGGTGCTGGTCGCCGCGAACGCGGTCAGCAAGCAGGACTACGACAACGCAGTGGCCACGCAAGGGCAGGCTGCCGCGGACGTCGCGGCCGGCAAGGCAGCGGTCGACACCGCGCAGATCAACCTCGGCTATACGGATGTCGTGTCGCCGGTCTCGGGTCGCGTCGGCATCTCGCAAGTGACGCCGGGCGCGTACGTGCAGGCGAGCCAGGCGACGCTGATGTCGACCGTGCAGCAGCTCGATCCGGTGTACGTCGATCTGACGCAGTCGAGCCTCGACGGCTTGAAGCTGCGCCAGGACGTGCAGAGCGGCCGTCTGAAGACGAGCGGCCCGGGCGCGGCGAAGGTGTCGCTGGTCCTCGAAGACGGCAAGACCTACTCGGAAGCGGGCAAGCTGCAGTTCTCGGACGTGACGGTCGACCAGACCACCGGCTCGGTGACGATCCGCGCGATCTTCCCGAACCCGGGCCGCGTGCTGCTGCCGGGGATGTTCGTGCGTGCACGGATCGAGGAAGGCGTGAACGAGAACGCGTTCCTGGTGCCGCAGATCGGCGTCACGCATGACCAGAAGGGCCAGGCGATCGCGCTCGTCGTGAATGCGGCCAACAAGGTCGAGACGCGTCCGTTGACGACGACCGGTACGTACGGTCAGGACTGGATCGTCGAGGGCGGTCTGCAAGCGGGCGATCACGTGATCGTCCAGGGCGTCGACAAGGTGCGCCCGGGTGCGACCGTGAAGACCGTCGCGGCGCAGCTTGCACCGGCGCCGGATGCCGCTTCCGCTGCACCGGCGAACGCCGCGCCGGCGAGTACCGCCGCCAATGCTGCTGCGAGTTCGGCCGCCGCGTCGGCCGCGCAATAACTGGGAGTCCGTTTCATGGCCAAGTTCTTTATCGATCGCCCGATCTTCGCGTGGGTGATCGCGATCGTGCTGATGCTGGCCGGCGTCGCATCGATCTTCAAGATGCCGATCGCGCAGTATCCGACGATCGCACCGCCGACGATCCAGATCCAGGCGAACTAT
>NZ_CAJPHP010000046.1:0-3156 GCF_905339975.1 Burkholderia sp. BCC1999
GAGACAGACTCGTTATAGGGTCAAGCGAACAAGTGCATGTGGTGGATGCCTTGGCGATCACAGGCGATGAAGGACGCGGTAGCCTGCGAAAAGCTACGGGGAGCTGGCAAACAAGCTTTGATCCGTAGATGTCCGAATGGGGAAACCCACTCCTTTTGGAGTATCCATGGCTGAATACATAGGCCATGCGAAGCGAACGCGGTGAACTGAAACATCTAAGTAACCGCAGGAAAAGAAATCAACCGAGATTCCCAAAGTAGTGGCGAGCGAAATGGGATGAGCCTTGTACTCTTTATTTGTATTGTTAGCCGAACGCTCTGGAAAGTGCGGCCATAGCGGGTGATAGCCCCGTAGGCGAAAACAGTATGAAAGAACTAGGTGTACGACAAGTAGGGCGGGACACGTGAAATCCTGTCTGAAGATGGGGGGACCATCCTCCAAGGCTAAATACTCGTGATCGACCGATAGTGAACCAGTACCGTGAGGGAAAGGCGAAAAGAACCCCGGGAGGGGAGTGAAATAGATCCTGAAACCGCATGCATACAAACAGTCGGAGCCTCGTAAGGGGTGACGGCGTACCTTTTGTATAATGGGTCAGCGACTTACGTTCAGTAGCAAGCTTAACCGTATAGGGCAGGCGTAGCGAAAGCGAGTCCGAATAGGGCGTTCAGTTGCTGGGCGTAGACCCGAAACCAAGTGATCTATCCATGGCCAGGATGAAGGTGCGGTAACACGTACTGGAGGTCCGAACCCACTAACGTTGAAAAGTTAGGGGATGAGCTGTGGATAGGGGTGAAAGGCTAAACAAACTTGGAAATAGCTGGTTCTCTCCGAAAACTATTTAGGTAGTGCCTCGTGTCTCACCTTCGGGGGTAGAGCACTGTCATGGTTGGGGGGTCTATTGCAGATTACCCCGCCATAGCAAACTCCGAATACCGAAGAGTGCAATCACGGGAGACAGACATCGGGTGCTAACGTCCGGTGTCAAGAGGGAAACAACCCAGACCGCCAGCTAAGGTCCCCAAATATAGCTAAGTGGGAAACGAAGTGGGAAGGCTAAAACAGTCAGGAGGTTGGCTTAGAAGCAGCCACCCTTTAAAGAAAGCGTAATAGCTCACTGATCGAGTCGTCCTGCGCGGAAGATGTAACGGGGCTAAGCTATATACCGAAGCTGCGGATGCGTGCTTTGCACGCATGGTAGGAGAGCGTTCCGTAAGCCTGCGAAGGTGCGTTGAAAAGCGTGCTGGAGGTATCGGAAGTGCGAATGCTGACATGAGTAGCGATAAAGGGGGTGAAAGGCCCCCTCGCCGTAAGCCCAAGGTTTCCTACGCAACGTTCATCGGCGTAGGGTGAGTCGGCCCCTAAGGCGAGGCAGAAATGCGTAGCTGATGGGAAGCAGGTCAATATTCCTGCACCATTGTTAGATGCGATGGGGGGACGGATCGCGGAAGGTTGTCCGGGTGTTGGAAGTCCCGGTCGCTGCATTGGAGAAGGCGCTTAGGCAAATCCGGGCGCAGGATTCAAGGGTGTGGCGCGAGCTCCCTAGGGAGCGAAGCAATTGGAAGTGGTTCCAAGAAAAGCCTCTAAGCTTCAGTCTAACGATGACCGTACCGCAAACCGACACAGGTGGGCGAGATGAGTATTCTAAGGCGCTTGAGAGAACTCGGGAGAAGGAACTCGGCAAATTGGTACCGTAACTTCGGGATAAGGTACGCCCTTGTAGCTTGATGCCCCTGCGGGCAAAGGGTGAAGGGGTTGCAATAAACTGGTGGCTGCGACTGTTTAATAAAAACACAGCACTCTGCAAACACGAAAGTGGACGTATAGGGTGTGACGCCTGCCCGGTGCCGGAAGATTAAATGATGGGGTGCAAGCTCTTGATTGAAGTCCCGGTAAACGGCGGCCGTAACTATAACGGTCCTAAGGTAGCGAAATTCCTTGTCGGGTAAGTTCCGACCTGCACGAATGGCGTAACGATGGCCACACTGTCTCCTCCCGAGACTCAGCGAAGTTGAAGTGTTTGTGATGATGCAATCTACCCGCGGCTAGACGGAAAGACCCCATGAACCTTTACTGTAGCTTTGCATTGGACTTTGAACCGATCTGTGTAGGATAGGTGGGAGGCTATGAAACCGGAACGCTAGTTTCGGTGGAGCCGTCCTTGAAATACCACCCTGGTTTGTTTGAGGTTCTAACCTTGGCCCGTGATCCGGGTCGGGGACAGTGCATGGTAGGCAGTTTGACTGGGGCGGTCTCCTCCCAAAGCGTAACGGAGGAGTACGAAGGTACGCTAGGTACGGTCGGAAATCGTGCTGATAGTGCAATGGCATAAGCGTGCTTAACTGCGAGACCGACAAGTCGAGCAGGTGCGAAAGCAGGTCATAGTGATCCGGTGGTTCTGTATGGAAGGGCCATCGCTCAACGGATAAAAGGTACTCTGGGGATAACAGGCTGATACCGCCCAAGAGTTCATATCGACGGCGGTGTTTGGCACCTCGATGTCGGCTCATCTCATCCTGGGGCTGTAGCCGGTCCCAAGGGTATGGCTGTTCGCCATTTAAAGAGGTACGTGAGCTGGGTTTAAAACGTCGTGAGACAGTTTGGTCCCTATCTGCCGTGGGCGTTGGATATTTGAAGGGGGCTGCTCCTAGTACGAGAGGACCGGAGTGGACGAACCTCTGGTGTACCGGTTGTCACGCCAGTGGCATCGCCGGGTAGCTATGTTCGGAAGAGATAACCGCTGAAAGCATCTAAGCGGGAAACTCGCCTTAAGATGAGATATCCCTGGGGACTAGATCCCCTTGAAGGGTCGTTCGAGACCAGGACGTTGATAGGTCAGGTGTGTAAGCGCAGTAATGCGTTCAGCTAACTGATACTAATTGCCCGTAAGGCTTGATCCTATAACAAGTCTGCCTTGTAGATCGGCGCCGTGCGCAAGCACTGGCTGCAAGATCCAAGCGACAAGTTGGATTCTCGTGTGTGATACACACAACTCAAAAATTACTGCTTCTTCCAAGATTGGTTGTGCTGCGAAGCAGCGCAACAACCCTCTTTGCCTGATGACCATAGCGAGTCGGTCCCACCCCTTCCCATCCCGAACAGGACCGTGAAACGACTCTACGCCGATGATAGTGCGGATTCCCGTGTGAAAGTAGG
>NZ_CAJPHP010000047.1:0-2994 GCF_905339975.1 Burkholderia sp. BCC1999
GTCGGGCCGCTTGTAATGCGGCGCCATCGTGCAGCCCGTGGCGAACAGCGCGGCAGCGAGAGCCGCCACCGTTGCAGTCAAAGCGTGTTTTTGCATCATTACTGCCCCTTCGAATCGTGTGCGTCGCCGTGACCGCGCTGCAGGTCGCCCTGCACGAGACGCCAGGCGTCGTCGACGTTTTCCGTCTCGCCGCTGAAGATCGCGCGAACCCGCACGAAGAACATCGGGATCATGAAGATCGCGAGGAACGTCGCCGTGATCATCCCGCCGATCACGCCCGTGCCGATCGCATGCTGGCTGGCCGAGCCTGCGCCGTTGCTGATCGCGAGCGGCAGCACGCCGAGCATGAATGCAAGCGACGTCATCAGGATCGGGCGCAACCGCAGGCGCGCCGCCTCGATCGCCGCGCGCACCGGCCCCATGTTCTCCTTCGCCTGCAACTCGCGCGCGAACTCCACGATCAGGATCGCGTTCTTCGCCGACAAGCCCACGGTGGTCAGCAAGCCGACCTGGAAGAACACGTCGTTCTCGAGGCCGCGCAGCATCGTCGCGAGCAGCGCGCCGACCACGCCGAGCGGCACGACCATGATCACCGAGAACGGAATCGACCAGCTCTCGTACAGCGCCGCCAGACACAGGAACACGACGAGGATCGAGATCGCGTACAGGATCGGCGCCTGCGAACCGGACTGGATTTCCTGGAACGACAGCCCCGTCCACGAATAGCCGATGCCTTCCGGCAGCTTGCTTGCGAGCGCTTCCATCGCGGCCATCGCCTGGCCGGTCGACTTGCCTTCCGCGGCCTGCCCCTGGATTTCGATCGACGACACGCCGTTGTAACGTTCGAGCTTCGGCGAACCGTAGATCCAGTGGCCGGTCGAGAACGCGCTGAACGGAACCATCCCGCCCGCACTGTTGCGCACGTACCAGATGTTCATGTCCTCCGGCGTCATCCGGAACGGCGCGTCCGACTGCACGTACACCTTCTTGATCCGGCCATCCGTATCGAGGAAGTTGTTCACGTACTGCGAGGCCCACGCGATCGAAAACGTCTGGTCGATCGCAGCAGCAGTGACGCCAAGTGCATTCGCCTTCTCCCGATCGATGTCGACCTTGTACTGCGGCGTATCGTTCAGACCGTTCGGACGCACGAGCGCAAGCGCCGGATCCTTCGCGGCCATCCCGAGCAACTGGCCACGCGCGGCCATCAGCGCCTCGTGGCCGAGACCCGCGTTGTCCGTCAGCTCGAAGTCGAAGCCGGCAGCCGTGCCGAGTTCGGGAATCGACGGCGGGTTGAACGGAATCACCATCGCGTCCTTGTACGTCGAATAGTGCGCGAAAGTCCGGCCGATCAGCGCCTGGACCTTCTGGTCCGAACGCTGGCGTTGCTCGTACGGTTTCAGCTTCACGAACACGAGGCCCGCGTTCTGGCCGCGGCCCGCAAAGCTGAAGCCGTTGACCGTGAACACCGAATCGACCACTTCCTTCTCCGCAGTCGTCAGGTACGTGTTGATGTTGTCGAGCGTCTTGCCGGTCGTTTCCTGCGTGGAACCGGACGGCGTCTGCACGATCATGAACATGTAGCCCTGGTCTTCATCGGGCAGGAACGACTTCGGCAGGCGCGCGAACATTACGCCGACCGCGATGAACACGGCCAGGTAGATCACGAGCCAGCGGCCCGAGCGCCGGATCACGTGATTCACGCCACCCGTGTAGCGATCGCGACTGCGATCGAAGGTGCGGTTGAACCAGCCGAAGAAGCCCTTCTTCTCTTCGTGATGCCCTTGCGGGATCGGCTTCAGGATCGTCGCGCACAGCGCCGGCGTCAGAATCAACGCGACGAGCACCGACAGCACCATCGCCGACACGATCGTCAGCGAGAACTGACGATAGATCGCGCCGACCGAGCCGCCCGAGAACGCCACCGGCACGAACACCGCCGACAGCACGAGCGCCACGCCGACGAGTGCGCCGGTGATCTGGCCCATCGCCTTGCGGGTCGCCTCCTTCGGTGACAAGCCCTCTTCGGCCATCACGCGCTCGACGTTCTCCACCACCACGATCGCATCGTCGACCAGCAGGCCGATCGCGAGCACGAGGCCGAACATCGACAGCGTGTTGATCGAGAAGCCGGCGACCCCCATGATCGCGAACGTGCCGAGCAACACGACCGGCACCGCGATCGTCGGGATGATCGTTGCCCGCAGGTTCTGCAGGAACAGATACATCACGAGGAACACGAGCACGATACCTTCGATCAGCGTCTTGACCACTTCCTCGATCGACAGGCGCACGAACGGTGTCGTGTCGTACGGGTAGTGAACGACCAGACCGTGCGGGAAGTACTTCGACAGCTCGTCGATCTTGGCCCGCAGCGCCGTCGCGGTCGCCAGCGCGTTCGCGCCGGTCGCGAGCTGGATACCGAGGCCGGCCGTCGGCTGCCCCATGTACTTCGTGTCGAACGTGTAGTTCTCCGAACCCAGTGCCGCACGGCCGACATCCTTCAGCCGGACTTGCGAGCCGTCCTGGTTGACCTTCAGCAGGATGTTGCCGAACTGCTCGGGCGTGCGCAGCAGCGTCGATTCGGTAATCGTCGCCTGCAGCATCGTACCCGGCTTCGCCGGCGTGCCGCCGATCTGGCCACCCGCGATCTGCACGTTCTGCTGCGTGATCGCGGTCGACACGTCGACCGGCGTGAGGCCGTAGTTGGTCAGACGGTTCGGGTCGAGCCAGATCCGCATCGAGAACTGCGAACCGAGCAGCAGCGTCTGGCCGACGCCGTTCACGCGGCTCAGCGGATCGAGCACGTGCGAGGCCACGTAGTTCGTCAGGTCCTCCTTCGACATCCTGCCGTCCTCGGAGTTGAACGCGAACCACATCAGCCAGTTGCTGCTCGACTTCGTAACCTGCATGCCGAGCTGCTGCACGACCTGCGGCAGGTTCGGCGTCGCGAGCGACAGCTTGTTCTGCACCTGCACCTGCGCGACGTCCGGA
>NZ_CAJPHP010000048.1:0-2991 GCF_905339975.1 Burkholderia sp. BCC1999
ATCGGGCCGCTTGTAATGCGGCGCCATCGTGCAGCCCGTGGCAAAGAGCGCGACCGCGATTGCAGTCAAAGCGTGTTTTTGCATCATCACTGTCCCTTGTTGCCTTCGTCGCCGTTGCCCGGCTTCTCTTCGTGGTGCGAGTGCTCCTGAGCCAGGCGCAGCGCCTCGTCGACGTCTTCCTTCTCGCCGCTGAAGATCCCACGGATCTTCACGAAGAACATCGGGATCATGAAGATCGCGAGGAACGTCGCGGTGATCATCCCGCCGATCACGCCCGTACCGATCGCGTGCTGGCTGGCCGAACCCGCGCCGTTGCTGATCGCGAGCGGCATCACGCCGAGAATGAACGCGAGCGACGTCATCAGGATAGGACGCAGCCGCAGGCGCGCCGCTTCCAGCGCGGCCTCGATCGGCCCCATCTTCTCCGTCACCTGCAGTTCGCGCGCGAATTCCACGATCAGAATCGCGTTCTTCGCGGACAAGCCCACGGTAGTCAGCAGGCCGACCTGGAAGAACACGTCGTTTTCCAGACCGCGCATCGTCGCCGCAAGCAGCGCGCCGATCACGCCGAGCGGCACCACCATGATCACCGAGAACGGGATCGACCAGCTTTCATACAGTGCCGCGAGACACAGGAACACGACGAGGATCGAGATCGCGTACAGGATCGGCGCCTGCGAACCGGACTGGATTTCCTGGAACGACAGGCCCGTCCACGAATAGCCGATACCGACCGGCAGCTTCTTCGCGAGCGTTTCCATCGCGGCCATCGCCTGACCGGTCGACTTGCCCGGTGCGGCCTGACCCTGGATTTCCATCGCCGACACACCGTTGTAGCGCTCGAGCTTCGGCGAACCGTACGTCCAGTGACCGGTCGCGAACGAACTGAACGGCACCATCCCGCCCGACCCGTTGCGCACGTACCAGATGTTCATGTCTTCCGGCGTCATCCGGAACGGCGCGTCTGCCTGCACGTACACCTTCTTGATCCGGCCGTCGGTGTCGAGGAAGTTGTTCACGTACTTCGACGCCCACGCGATCGAGAACGTCTGGTCGATCGCATCCGCCGTCACGCCCAGCGCATTCGCCTTCTCGCGGTCGATGTCGACCTTGTACTGCGGCGTGTCGTTCAGGCCGTTCGGACGCACGCCCTGCAGCGTCGGATCCTTCGAAGCCATCCCGAGCAGCTGGTTACGCGCGGCCATCAGCGCATCGTGACCCAGACCGGCGTTGTCCGTCAGCTCGAAGTCGAAGCCGGCGGCCGTACCGAGTTCAGGAATCGACGGCGGGTTGAACGGGATCACGATCGCGTCCTTGTAGCCCGCGTAACGCCCGAACATCCGGCCGATCAGCGCCTGGACCTTCTGGTTCGCGTGCTGACGCTGCGAGTAATCCTTCAGGCGCACGAACACGAGACCGGAGTTCTGGCCGCGGCCCGCGAAGCTGAAGCCGTTGACCGTGAACGCGGACTCGACGATTTCCTTCTCGTCCTTCAACAGGTAGTCGGAAATGTTCGCAAGCGTCTTCGCGGTCGTTTCCTGCGTCGAACCCGACGGCGTCTGCACGATCACGAACATCAGGCCCTGGTCTTCATCGGGCAGGAACGACTTCGGCAGGCGCACGAACAGCAGCCCGACCGCGACGATCACGACCAGATAGATGATGAGCCAGCGGCCCGAGCGCTTGATCACGTGGTGCACGCCGACGTGGTACTTGTCGCGGCTGTTGTTGAACGTGCGGTTGAACCAGCCGAAGAAACCCTTCTTCTCTTCGTGATGCCCTTGCGGGATCGGCTTGAGGATCGTCGCGCACAGCGCCGGCGTCAGAATCAACGCGACGAGCACCGACAGCACCATCGCCGACACGATCGTCAGCGAGAACTGACGATAAATTGCGCCGACCGAGCCGCCGGAGAACGCCACCGGCACGAACACCGCCGACAGCACGAGCGCCACGCCGACGAGTGCGCCGGTGATCTGGCCCATCGCCTTGCGGGTCGCCTCCTTCGGAGACAGCCCCTCTTCCGCCATCACCCGCTCGACGTTCTCCACCACCACGATCGCATCGTCGACCAGCAGGCCGATTGCGAGCACGAGGCCGAACATCGACAGCGTGTTGATCGAGAAGCCCACCATCGACATGATCGCGAACGTACCGAGCAGCACCACCGGCACCGCGATCGTCGGGATGATCGTCGCCCGCAGGTTCTGCAGGAACAGATACATCACGAGGAACACGAGCACGATACCTTCGAGGAGCGTCTTGACCACTTCCTCGATCGACAGCTTCACGAACGGCGTCGTGTCGTACGGATACTTCACGACGAGGCCGTGCGGGAAGAACGGTGCCAGTTCGTCGATCTTGGCGCGGACGGCCTTCGCGGTGGCGAGGGCGTTCGCGTTGGTCGCGAGCTGGATACCGAGTGCCGCGGTCGGCTGACCGTTGTACTTCGTGTCGAAGTTGTAGTTTTCGCCGCCGAGGCCGATCTGCGCGACGTCCTTCAGGCGAACCTGCGAGCCGTCCTGGTTGACCTTCAGCAGGATGTTGCCGAACTGCTCGGGCGTCTGCAGCAGCGTCGATTCGGTGATCGTCGCCTGCAGCATCGTGCCCGGCGTGGCCGGCGTGCCGCCGATCTGGCCGCCCGCGATCTGCACGTTCTGCGCGGTGATCGCCGAGCTGACGTCGACCGGCGTGAGGCCATAGTTGGTCAGGCGGTTCGGGTCGAGCCAGATCCGCATCGCGTACTGCGAGCCGAACAGCGTGACGGTACCGACGCCGTTCAACCGGCTGATCGGATCCTTCACGTGCGACGCCACGAAGTTCGCGAGGTCGTACTTGTTCATGCTGCCGTCTTCGGAGTTGAAGGCGAGCACCAGCAGGAAGCTGCTGCTCGACTTCGTCACCGACAGACCGAGCTGCTGCACGACCTGCGGCAGAACCGGCGTCGCGAGCGACAGCTTGTTCTGCACCTGGACCTGTGCGATGTCGGCG
>NZ_CAJPHP010000049.1:0-2223 GCF_905339975.1 Burkholderia sp. BCC1999
GCAACCGCCGTCATGTTGATGATCCGGCGCACGGTCGCGGCCGGTGTCAGGATGTGGACCGGCTTGGCCGCGCCGAGCAGGAACGGGCCGACCGTCACGCCTTCGCCGCCGACCATCTTCAGCAGGTTGTACGCGATGTTCGCCGCTTCGACGTTCGGCATGATCAGCAGGTTTGCTTCGCCCGACAGCGTCGTGCCCGGGAACGCCTGCTTGCGGATCAGTTCCGACAGCGCTGCGTCACCGTGCATTTCACCGTCGACTTCCAGGTTCGGCGCACGTTCGACGATCAGCTTGCGGGCTTCGGCCATCCGGCGCGACGACGCCGACGGCGCGCTGCCGAAGTTCGAGTTCGACAGCAGCGCGGCCTTCGGCGCGATGCCGAAGCGCTCGATCTCGGCCGCGGCCTGGATCGTCATGTCGGCGAGCTGCTCGGCGCTCGGCAGTTCGTTCACGTACGTGTCGCACACGAACAGGTTGCGGCCCGGCAGCATCAGCAGGTTCATCGCGGCGAAGTGCTCGGCGCCCTTCGCGCGGCCCAGCACCTGCTCGATAAACTTCAGGTGGCTGTGGAACGTGTCGATCATGCCGCAGATCATCCCGTCCGCGTCGCCCAGATGCACGAGCATCGCGCCGATCAGCGTGTTGAACTTGCGCATCGCTGCCTTCGCGACTTCCGGCGTCACGCCGTCGCGCGCACCGATTTCCTGATACGCCTGCCAGTAGCGGTGGTAGCGCGCATCGTCTTCCGGATCGACGATTTCGAAATCGACGCCGGCCTTCAGCTTCGAGCCGATCTTCGCGAGGCGCATGTCGACAACCGACGGACGGCCGACGATGATCGGCTTGGCGATCTTTTCCTGCAGCACGAATTGCGCGGCGCGCAGCACGCGCTCGTCCTCGCCCTCGGCGAACACGATGCGGGCCTGCTTCTGCTTCGCGGTCGCGAACACCGGCCGCATCACCATGCCCGTGCGGTAGACGGTCGCGCCGAGCTGCTCGCGGTACGCGTCCATGTCCTGGATCGGACGCGTGGCGACGCCCGAATCCATCGCGGCTTGCGCCACGGCCGGCGCGATCTTGATGATCAGGCGCGGGTCGAACGGCTTCGGAATCAGGTAGTCCGGCCCGAATTCGAGCGAGTGGCCTTCATACGCCTTCGCGACTTCCTCGCTCTGGTCGGTTTCCTCGGCCAGCTCGGCGATCGCGCGCACGCACGCGAGCTTCATTTCTTCCGTGATCGTCGTCGCGCCGACATCGAGCGCGCCGCGGAAGATGAACGGGAAGCACAGGACGTTGTTGACCTGGTTCGGGTAGTCCGAACGGCCGGTCGCGACGATCGCGTCCGGGCGCACGGCCTTCGCGTCTTCCGGGCGGATTTCCGGTTCCGGGTTCGCAAGCGCCAGGATCAGCGGGCGGTCGCCCATCGTCTTGACCATGTCCTGCTTCAGCACGCCCGCGCTCGAGCAGCCGAGGAACACGTCCGCACCGACGATCGCGTCGGCGAGCGTGCGCGCGTCGGTGGTCGCCGCATAACGCTGCTTCGACGGGTCGAGGTTGCCGCGCCCTTCGTAGATCACGCCCTTCGAATCGGTGACGAGGATGTTCGACTTCGTCAGGCCGAGGTTCACCAGCAGGTCCAGACACGCGATGGCCGCGGCGCCGGCGCCCGAGCACACGAGCTTCACTTCGGACAGCTTCTTGCCGACGACCTTCAGGCCGTTCAGGATCGCGGCCGACGCGATGATCGCGGTGCCGTGCTGGTCATCGTGGAAGACGGGGATCTTCATGCGCTCGCGCAGCTTCTGCTCGATGTAGAAGCACTCCGGCGCCTTGATGTCCTCGAGGTTGATGCCGCCGAGCGTCGGCTCGAGCATCGCGATCGCCTCGACGAGCTTGTCCGGATCGGTCTCCGACAGTTCGATGTCGAACACGTCGATGCCCGCGAATTTCTTGAACAGGCAGCCCTTGCCTTCCATCACCGGCTTCGACGCGAGCGGGCCGATGTTGCCGAGGCCGAGCACCGCCGTGCCGTTCGTCACGACGCCGACGAGGTTGCCGCGCGACGTGTACTTCTGCGCGTCGAGCGGCTCTTCGTAGATCGCCATGCACGCCGCGGCGACGCCCGGCGAATACGCGAGCGACAGATCGAGCTGGTTCGACAGCGGCTTGGTCGGGGTGACCGAAATCTTGCCGGGTTTCGGATTCTGGTGATAAGCGAGAGCG
>NZ_CAJPHP010000050.1:0-2014 GCF_905339975.1 Burkholderia sp. BCC1999
TGTGCCGATGGGCGCGGTCGGCATTCACGAGCGCGTGGCGCGGCCGATCATCGACAACGGCGAATTCAATCACGGGCTCACGTACTCGGGCCACCCGGTGGCGGCGGCCGTCGCGGTCGCGAACCTGAAGCTGCTGCGCGACGAAGGGATCGTCGAGCGCGTGAAGAACGACACCGGCCCGTACTTCCAGGCGCTGATGCGCGAGACCTTCGCGCGTCACCCCATCATCGGCGAGGTGCATGGTCACGGCCTCGTCGCGAGCCTGCAGCTCGCCGAATCGCCGGCCGATCGCCGTCGCTTCGCGAACGGCGGCGACGTCGGCACGATCTGCCGCGACTTCTGCTTCAACGGCAACCTGATCATGCGTGCGACCGGCGACCGGATGCTGCTGTCGCCGCCGCTCGTGATCACGCGCCAGGAAATTGATGAACTCGTGTCGAAGGCAAAGAAGGCCGTCGATGCAACCGCCCAGCAACTGGGTATTTCGTAACGGCTTTGCCTACAGGCGTGCGGCGGGCGCCGCACGCCCCATAACCAGGGGAATTCCACCATGCGTGCCTGCTTTCTTCGCCAAGCCTGTTCTGTTGCCGCCCTCGCCGCCGCGGCAGCGTTCACGTCAGTCGCCAGTCCGTCGGCGCATGCCGAGGACCTGAACGTCTACAACTGGTCCGACTACATCGCACCGGACACGATCCCGAACTTCCAGAAGCAGACGGGCATCCACGTCAAGTACGACAACTACGACAGCGACGACACGCTTCAGGCGAAGCTGCTTGCCGGCAGTTCGGGCTACGACATCGTCGTGCCGACGTCGAACTACATGGCCAAGCAGATCCAGGCCGGCGTGTACCAGAAGCTCGACAAGTCGAAGCTGCCGAACCTCGCGAACCTCGATCCGCTGCTGATGAAGATGATCTCCGACGCCGATCCGGGCAACCAGTACGGTGTGCCCTGGGCCTACGGCACGGACGGCATCGGCTACAACGCGCAGGCAGTGAAGAAGGCACTCGGCGACAAGGCGCCGGTCGACAGCTGGGCCCTGGTGTTCGACCCGGCCAACATGGAAAAGCTGAAGGGCTGCGGCGTGTCGTTCCTCGACCAGGCCGTCGACGTGTTCGCCGCCACGCTGCAGTACATGGGCAAGGATCCGAACAGCAAGAACCCCGGCGATTACCAGGCAGCCTTCGAAGTCCTGAAGAAAGTCCGCCCGTACATCACCCAGTTCAACTCGTCCGGCTACATCAACGACCTCGCGAACAACGACGTGTGCGTCGCGCTCGGCTGGTCGGGCGACGTCGGCATCGCGCATCGCCGCTCGGCCGAAGCGAAGCGTTCGTACGACATCAAGTTCTCGAACCCGAAGGAAGGCGGCCTGCTGTGGTTCGACGTGATGGTGATCCCGAAGGATGCACCGCACCCCGAGGCCGCACTGAAGTGGATCAACTACGTGTCCGATCCGAAGGTCAACGCGGCGATCACCAACACGGTGTTCTATCCGACCGCGAACAAGGCCGCGCACCAGTTCGTCACGCCGGGCGTCGCGCAGGATCCGACCGTCTACCCGCCGGAAGACGTGCTGAAGAAAATGGTGCTGATGAAGCCGATGCCGGCCGACATCCTGCGCCTCCAGAACCGCCTGTGGGCCCAACTGAAGACCGGCCACTGATCGCCAAGCATTCCGGCGGCGCAGGCATCGCTTCACGCCTGCCCGCCTGAGATCCGCGGACCTCCGTCCGCCCGCGCGCGCCGCGCGCACTGTTCCATCCGGCACGAGCCGTTGTCCGCGAGTCGCATTGTGCGCCTCGTGCGGGGACGCTCACGCCTGCAATCCGTGAAGAACGAATGGTGACTCCCATGCAATCGATACCCTCTTCCGCTGCTGCAAGACAGACCCAGCCGGCCGCCGCGGCCCGCCCGCAAAACGACGCATTCGTGCGCATCGAAAACGTCGTGAAGAAATTCGGCGACAGCACGGCCGTCGACAACGTGAACCTGACGATCGCGAAGAACGAAT
>NZ_CAJPHP010000051.1:0-1937 GCF_905339975.1 Burkholderia sp. BCC1999
TACGTGAGCCACGGCATCACCGGGCCGCTCGGGATGCCGGTCGGCATCTCGGTGCGTCCGGAGCGCATCCACGTGTCGCGCGAGAAGCCGGGTTCGAAACACAACTGGGCGCGCGGCGTCGTGACCGACATCGCGTACATGGGCAGCTACTCGCTGTACCACGTGCGCTTGCCGAGCGGCAAGACGGTGGTGTCGAACCTGTCGAGCTCGCACCTGATGAGCGACAACGCGCCGGCGTGGAACGACGACGTGTTCGTGTCGTGGTCGCCGGCCAGCGGCGTCGTGCTGACGCAATGAGGAAGACGCGATGAGAACCTCTGCTTCCACGCCTTCCACGCCGGTGTCTGCCGGCGCCGCGAGCACCGGCACCGGCCGGTCGCGCCCGGGCCGCTTCGCCGCGCTGTCGCGCTTCCTGCCGTCGGGCCGCAGCGTCGCGATCGGCGTGCCGTTCCTGTGGCTCGCGGTGTTCTTCGCGCTGCCGTTCGTGCTGGTGCTGAAGATCAGCTTCGCCGACCAGGTGATGGGCATCCCGCCATACACGTCGCTCGTCGAGTTCAAGGACGGCGTCGTGCACTTCGCGCTGCAGCTGTCGCACTACGCGTTCCTGCTGCAGGACGACCTGTACATCGCGACCTACCTCAGCTCGCTGAAGATGGCCGCCGTGTCGACCGTGCTGTGCCTGCTGATCGGCTATCCGATGGCGTACTACATCGCGCGCTCGGAACCGAACCGCCGCAACGTGCTGATGATGGCCGTGATGCTGCCGTTCTGGACCTCGTTCCTGATCCGCGTCTATGCATGGATCGGCATCCTGAAGGATGACGGCCTGCTGAACCACACGCTGATCGCGCTGGGCATCATCCATACGCCGCTGCGCCTCTATCACAGCGATGCGGGCGTCTACATCGGGATGGTCTATTCGTACCTGCCGTTCATGGTGATGCCGCTGTACGCGCACCTGGTGAAGATGGACCTGACGCTGCTCGAAGCCGCGTACGACCTGGGCGCGAAGCCGTGGGTCGCGTTCACGCGCATCACGCTGCCGCTGTCGAAGAACGGGATCATCGCCGGCAGCCTGCTGGTGTTCATCCCGGCGGTCGGCGAGTACGTGATTCCGGAGCTGCTGGGTGGGGCGGACACGCTGATGATCGGCCGCGTGATGTGGGATGAATTCTTCAACAACATGGACTGGCCGATGGCGTCCGCGGTGACGGTCGCGATGGTGCTGCTGTTGCTGGTGCCGATGGCGCTGTTCCAGTACTACCAGGTCAAGGAACTGGAGGAAGCGAAATGATCAAGCCGAGCAAACCGCTGTCGACGGGCGTCCTCGCCTTCGGCTTCCTGTTCCTGTACATCCCGATCATCAGCCTGATCGTGTACTCGTTCAACGAGTCGAAGCTGGTGACGGTGTGGTCGGGCTTCTCGCTGAAGTGGTACGCGGCGCTGCTGGAGGACGACGAGCTGCTGACGGCCGCCTGGCTTTCGCTGAAGATCGGCCTGCTGACGGCGACCGCGTCGGTCGTGATCGGCACGTGGGCGGGCTTCGTGCTGGCGCGCTTCGGCCGCTTCAAGGGCTTCACGCTGTACACGGGGATGATCAACGCACCGCTGGTGATTCCGGAAGTGATCCAGGGCATCTCGCTGTTGCTGCTGTTCGTGGCGCTGGAGCAGATGTTCGGCTGGCCGAAGGGTCGCGGGATGGTGACGATCTGGATCGGTCACGTGATGCTGTGCGTGTCGTACGTGGCGATCATCGTGCAGTCGCGCGTGAAGGAGATGAACAAGTCGCTGGAGGAGGCCGCGCTGGATCTGGGCGCGACGCCGCTGAAGGTGTTCTTCGTGGTGACGCTGCCGTTGATCTCGCAGGCGCTGCTGTCGGGGTGGCTGCTGTCGTTCACGCTGTCGATCGACGACCTGGTGCTGTCGGCGTTCCTGTC
>NZ_CAJPHP010000053.1:0-1680 GCF_905339975.1 Burkholderia sp. BCC1999
CAGGCCGTGCTCGACGAGTCCGCGAAGTTCTGCGGCGAGGTGCTGGCGCCGCTGAACGTCGAAGGCGACCGCAACCCGAGCAGCTGGAAGGACGGCGTCGTGACCGCGACGCCGGGCTTCGCGGAAGCGTTCCGCCAGTTCGTCGAAGGTGGCTGGCAGGGGCTGCAGCATCCGGCCGAATACGACGGCCAGGGGCTGCCGAAGCTGATCGCGACGCCGTGCATCGAGATGCTGAACGCATCGAACCTGTCGTTCGCGCTGTGTCCCTTGTTGACCGACGGCGCGATCGAGGCGCTGCTGACGGCCGGCACCGACGAGCAGAAGCAGCGCTACGTGCCGAAGCTGATCTCGGGCGAATGGACGGGCACGATGAACCTGACCGAGCCGCAGGCGGGCTCCGACCTCGCGCTGGTGCGCTCGCGCGCCGAGCCGCAGGGCGACGGCACGTACAAGGTGTTCGGCACGAAGATCTTCATCACGTGGGGCGAGCACGACATGGCGGACAACATCGTCCACCTGGTGCTGGCACGCACGCCGAACGCGCCGGAAGGCGTGAAGGGCATCTCGCTGTTCATCGTGCCGAAGTTCATGGTCAACGAAGACGGTTCGCTGGGCGCGCGCAACGACGTGCACTGCGTGTCGATCGAGCACAAGCTCGGGATCAAGGCGAGCCCGACGGCCGTGCTGCAGTACGGCGACCACGGCGGCGCGATCGGCTACCTGATCGGCGAGGAGAACCGCGGCCTCGAATACATGTTCATCATGATGAACGCGGCGCGCTTCGGCGTCGGGATGCAGGGGATCGGCGTGGCCGACCGGGCATACCAGAAGGCGGCGGAATTCGCGAAGGAGCGCGTGCAGAGCCGCCCGGTGGACGGGTCGGCGAAGCAGTCGGTGACGATCATCCATCACCCGGACGTGCGCCGGATGCTCGGCACGATGCGCGCGCTGACCGAAGGCGCGCGGGCGCTGGCATACGTGGCAGCGGGGCACAGCGACATTGCCCACCGCCATTCGGACGAGGCGACGCGCAGCCGTCATCAGGCAATCTACGAGTATCTGGTGCCGGTGGTGAAGGGCTGGAGCACGGAGATGGTGAACGATGTGGCGAGCCTGGGCGTGCAGGTGCACGGCGGGATGGGCTTCATCGAGGAGACGGGCGCGGCGCAGTATTACCGCGATGCGCGGATCCTGGCGATCTACGAAGGCACGACGGCGATCCAGGCGAACGACCTGGTGGGGCGCAAGACGATGCGCGACGGCGGCGCGGTGGCGAAGGCGCTGCTCGCGGAAGTCGGCGACACGGTGGCGGCGCTGGGCAAGCTGGACGGCGCGGCGGCCGCGTCGATGAAGGTGCAGCTGGAGAAGGGTGCGAAGGCGCTGTCGTCGGTAGTGGATTACGTGGTGGCGAACGTGAAGCAGGACCCGAACGCGGTGTTCGCGGGCAGCGTGCCGTACCTGAAGCTGGCGGGCGTGGTGCTGTGCGGTTGGCAGATGGCGCGCGCGCTGGTGGC
Organism: Burkholderia sp. BCC1999; assembly: GCF_905339975.1. Classification (NCBI taxonomy): domain Bacteria; kingdom Pseudomonadati; phylum Pseudomonadota; class Betaproteobacteria; order Burkholderiales; family Burkholderiaceae; genus Burkholderia; species Burkholderia sp. BCC1999. Next base: position 1,515 of record NZ_CAJPHP010000053.1, read on the forward strand.
GGCGCAGGCGAACCGCGCGAGCGACCCGGCGTTCTTCGATGCGAAGATCGCGATCGCGCAATGCTATGCGGAGCATATTCTCGTGCAGGCCGGTGCGCTCGAAGCGTCGATCGTCGGCGCGAAGGGCAACGAGAGCGTGCTCGCGTTGACGGAAGACCAGTTCTGA
>NZ_CAJPHP010000054.1:0-1559 GCF_905339975.1 Burkholderia sp. BCC1999
TGGCCGCCGAGAAAGGCACCGAGATCGGCGTATGCGTGCTCGAGAAGGGTTCCGAGATCGGCGCGCACATCCTGTCGGGCGCGGTGATGGATCCGCGTGCGATCAACGAACTGTTCCCCGACTGGAAGGAACGCGGCGCCCCGCTCGACGTCGAGGTGACGGAAGACCGCTTCCTGTTCCTGTCCGAGAAGAGCGCGGTCACCACGCCCAACTGGGCACTGCCCGCCAACTTCCAGAACCACGGCAACTACGTGATTTCGCTGGGCAACGTCACGCGCTGGCTCGGCCAGCAGGCCGAAGCGCTGGGCGTCGAGATCTTCCCCGGCTTCCCGGCCGCGGAGATCCTCTACAACGACGACGGCTCGGTGAAAGGCGTCGCGACCGGCAACATGGGCGTGGGCAAGGACGGCGAGCCGACCGAGAACTTCCAGCTCGGCATGGAGCTGCATGCGAAGTACACGCTGTTCGCCGAAGGCTGTCGCGGCCACCTCGGCCGCCAGCTGATCTCGAAGTTCAAGCTCGACGCGAACGCCGAGCCGCAGGCATACGGGATCGGCATCAAGGAACTGTGGGAAATCGATCCCGCGAAGCACAAGCCGGGCCTCGTGATCCACACGGCCGGCTGGCCGCTGAAGTCGGATACCTACGGCGGCTCGTTCCTGTATCACATGGACAACAATCAGGTCGTGGTCGGCTTCGTGGTCGGCCTCGGCTACACGAACCCGTACCTGTCGCCGTTCGAGGAATTCCAGCGCTACAAGACGCACCCGTCGATCCGCGCGTTCCTCGAAGGCGGCAAGCGCGTGTCGTACGGCGCGCGCGCGATCACGGCGGGTGGGCTGCTGTCGCTGCCGAAGACGGTGTTCCCGGGCGGCGCGTTGATCGGCGACGACGCGGGCTTCCTGAACGCATCGCGGATCAAGGGCAGCCACGCGGCGATCAAGACCGGCATGCTGGCGGCCGACGCCGCGTTCGACGCGGTGCAGGCCGGCCGCCAGTCGGACGAGCTCAACGCGTATCCGGACGCCTTCAAGCAGTCGTGGCTGTACACGGAGCTGTACCGCGCGCGCAACTTCAAGCAGTGGATGGCGAAGGGCCTGTACCTCGGCACGCTGATGGTCGGGCTCGAGCAGAAGGTGATGGGCGGCAACGTGCCGTGGACGCTGCACCACAAGCATGCAGACCACGAGATGCTGAAGCCGGCGTCGCAATGCACGCCGATCGAGTATCCAAAGCCGGACGGCAAGCTGACGTTCGACCGGCTGTCGTCGGTGTTCATCTCGAACACGAATCACGAAGAGAACCAGCCGGCGCACCTGACGCTGAAGGATGCGAACGTGCCGGTGAACGTGAACCTGCGCACGTATGCGGGACCGGAGGGGCGCTTCTGCCCGGCGGCCGTGTACGAGTTCGTGAAGAACGACGACGGCAGCGACCGGCTGGTGATCAACGCGCAGAACTGCGTGCACTGCAAGACCTGCGATATCAAGGACCCGACGCAGAACATCGTGTGGGTCACGCCGGAAGGCGGCGGCGGGCCGAATTACCCGAACATGTAA
>NZ_CAJPHP010000055.1:0-1518 GCF_905339975.1 Burkholderia sp. BCC1999
TTCGCCGACGACAGACCGGTCGAGGTCGAGGTCGACAGGGACGTGATCGAGCTGTTAGCCGAAGACAGGCCGGTCGACGTGGAAGTCGACAGCGAAGTGATCGAGCTGTTCGCCGACGACAGGCCGGTCGAGGTCGAGGTCGACAGCGAGGTGATCGAGCTGTTAGCCGACGACAGGCCAGTCGAAGTCGAGGAAGACAGCGATGTCACCGAGCTGTTGGTCGAGCTGAGGCCCGTGGACAGCGACGTGATGCCGGTCGAAAGCGAGGCGATAGCGCTGCCGGACGTCGACACCGTGGTCGACAGCGAGTCGACGATCGAATTGGTTGCGAACAGCTGCGAGCCATTGATCGCATCGGTGCTGGTCGCGGTGATTTGGCCGGCTGCAACGTTGGTGACCTGACGCTCGGCGCCAGGCTTGCCGACGCTGACCACACTGGTCGGATTGCCGCCCTCGAACGTTGCGGTTACACCGCCGATGGTGCCGGTCGGCGTCTTGACCGGCGCCGCCGTAACAGAGCCGCTGCCAAGCGCGACGTCGCCGGCATTGTTGGCGACCGCGCTCGGGCCGATCGCGACCGAATCGGTGCCGAGCGCCTGACTGTCGGCGCCGGACGAGTTCGCGTGGAAGTACTTGATGCCCTGGCTGTTGATGTTGTTGATCGCCGAGCCGACACTGTTGGCGGTCGACGTCGTGCCATTCGCGTTGTACGTCGTATATGCCGGAGCGGAGACGGTCCCGGTCGTCGGGTCGTACGTAGAGCCGCCGCCGAGCGCCGATGCCGTGCTCGTGCCGAGGTTGTTCGTCTTCGTCGTGACCGAGCTCAGGCCGGTCGACAGCGAGTTGATGCCGGTCGAGGCCGAGGTGGACAGCGACGAAATCGAGCTGGTGGCAGACGACAGACCGGTCGACGTGGAGGTCGACAGCGAGGTGACCGAACTATTGGTCGACGAGAGGCCGGTCGACAGCGAGCCGATCGAGCTGGTGGCCGATGACAGACCGGTCGACGTGGAGGTCGACAGCGAAGTGACCGAGCTATTGGTCGACGAGAGGCCGGTCGACAGCGAGCCGATCGAGCTGGTGGCCGACGACAGACCCGTCGACGTGGAAGTCGACAGCGACGTGACCGAGCTGTTCGTCGACGAGAGGCCGGTCGACAGCGAGCCGATCGAGCTGGTGGCCGACGACAGGCCCGTCGACGTGGAAGTCGACAGCGACGTGACCGAGCTGTTCGTCGACGAGAGGCCGGTCGACAGCGAGCCGATCGAGCTGGTGGCCGACGACAGGCCCGTCGACGTGGACGTCGACAGCGACGTGACCGAGCTGTTCGTCGACGAAAGGCCGGTCGAGAGCGAACCGATCGAGCTGGTGGCCGACGACAGACCCGTCGACGTGGAAGTCGACAGCGACGTGACCGAGCTGTTCGTCGACGAGAGGCCAGTCGACAGCGAACCGATCGAGCTGGTGGCCGACGACAGGCCCGTCGACGTGGACGTCGACAGCGAAGTGACCGAGCTG
>NZ_CAJPHP010000056.1:0-1448 GCF_905339975.1 Burkholderia sp. BCC1999
TGAACTGCACCCCAAAAGTTGGACATCGGTCCAACCTTTGGGGTGTTTTTCATGGCGAAGTACGATCAGCAGTTCAAGCAGCGACTAGTTAAAGCCTACTTGCGTGGGGAGGCTGGATGTAAGGCGCTATCGGCGCGCCACGGAATCCATTACGCACTACTGGAACGGTGGGTTGCGGCATATCGCGAACATGGCGCCGCCGGTCTGCGCCGAAAGTACGGCGACTACGACGCCCGGTTCAAGATGCAGGTTTTGCAGCGGATGAGGGACGAGGATCTGCCGGTCCGGCAGATCATGGCCTTGTTCGATATTCGGTCGCCAGGAAGCATAGCGAAGTGGTCCCGCCTGTATGATGAGGGCGGTATTGATGCTCTGGCGCCCCGCCCACGTGGTCGCCCGCGAAAGATGACTATTACTCAGCCAGACAAGCCCACCGAGGATAAGACGTCGGACACGCGTACGCGCGAGGATCTGCTCAAAGAAAACGAGTATCTGCGAGCGGAGGTGGCCTACCTAAAAAAGCTCGATGCGCTGCTGCAGGCGAAGAAGCAAGCAGCGCAAAAGAAAAAACGCAAATAGTCCAGGCGCTGCGGCATTGCCACCCGATCGCTATCTTGTTGAAGGTGGCTGCGTTAGCGCGCAGCACCTTCTACTACCAGCTCAATGCGCTGGAGGTTGAGGATCGGCACGCGAGTCTCAAGACGGAGATTCGGACCATCTACGATCATCACCGAGGTCGTTACGGATACCGACGCGTCGCGGACGTGATCCGACAGACAGGGCGATTGATCAACCGCAAGAAAATCCAACGGCTCATGCAGCAGCTTCAGTTGAAATCCGTGGTGCGCCCCAAGAAATACCGTTCCTGGAAAGGCGAAGTCGGCCAGGCAGCGCCGAATCTGCTGGCACGCCAGTTTGAAGCCGAACGACCCAATCAGAAGTGGGTCACGGATGTCACGGAATTCAACGTGGGTGGGCAGAAGCTGTACCTGTCGCCCGTACTGGACCTGTATAACGGTGAGATCGTTGCCCACCAGATCGAGCAGCGACCGTGCTTCGAATTGGTCAGTGGCATGCTGAAGAAGGCACTGAGGGTACTCAAGCACAAGGAGCAACCGCTACTGCATTCGGATCAGGGGTGGCAGTACCGCATGCCAGCTTACCGACGCGCGCTTGAGCATCACGGGCTCACGCAAAGCATGTCGCGCAAGGGCAATTGCCTCGACAATGCGGCCATGGAAAGCTTCTTCGGCACGCTCAAATCCGAGTGCTTCAGGCTTGAGCACTTCACCTGTGTGGATCAATTGCGCGATGCCCTTGAGCAATACATTCATTACTACAATCACGAACGCATCAAGCAGAAACTGAAAGGGCTGAGTCCCGTGCAATACAGGACTCAGCCCTTGGCCGCCTAGTCTTTAACTGTCCAACTTTGCGGGGTCAGTTCA
>NZ_CAJPHP010000057.1:0-1279 GCF_905339975.1 Burkholderia sp. BCC1999
CCGAGACGAAGAGGTGCCAATTGGAACAAGGGATCAAGCGGACGCAGCGGGACTACAGCCTGGCTTTTAAGCTGTCGGTGGTGAGCCAGGTTGAAAAAGGCGAGCTGACGTATAGAGAGGCGCAGCAGCGCTACGGCATCCAGGGACGCTCGACGGTACTGGTATGGTTACGCAAGCACGGCTTGCAGGATTGGGCCGATCCATCCGGCCGTGCGCGATCGGGTTCTACCATGCCAAAGCAAGACGCCAAGCCGCTCACGCCTGAGCAGCGCATCAAGGAGTTGGAAACGCAGTTGCGGGAGGCGAAGGAGAAAGCCGCGCTGTTCGAGGCGGTGCTCGACGTGATGCGCAAGGACTACGGAATCACCGTAAAAAAGCCTTCGGGCAGGTCCTCGCGCAAAGGCGGATCGAAAAGCTGAGCGTCGAGCGGGCCTGCCGATACATGGGCATCAGCCGGCAAGCGTATTACAAGCGATGTCGCAGCGAGGAACGCCGCGGCACGCAAGCCGAAGCCGTGACGACGCTGGTGCGGGATATACGGTTGCGCCAGCCGAGACTCGGGACACGAAAACTGCACCATCTGCTCGGGCCCGTCTTGGGCGAGCGCGGCATCAAGCTGGGTCGAGATCGGCTGTTCGATGTGCTGCGCGCCGCCCGCCTGCTGGTCGTGCCGCACCGGGCGTACCACAAGACGACGCAAAGTCATCATCGCTTCCGGCGTCATCCGAATCTGCTCAAACCCGGACCGGATCAGGTCGTGCCAACTGGGCCTGAACAAGTGTGGGTGGCCGACATCACATATCTGCCCACGGCTGGCCGGTTCGTGTACCTGAGCCTGATTACCGATGCGTTCTCGCGCAAGATCGTCGGTCATCACGTTCATGACAGCCTGCAAACCGAACAGGTCAGCCAGGCGCTGAAGAAGGCGTTGCGCAGTCGCCGAACCTGTCAGCCCTTGATCCATCATTCCGATCGCGGGATCCAGTACTGCTCGACCTACTACCAAGACATCCATCGGCGTCACGGCTTGCGTTGTTCGATGACGGACGGCTACGACTGCTATCAAAATGCGCTGGCCGAGCAGGTCAACGGCATCCTCAAGGGTGAGTTCTTGCTGCAGCGTCCTGCTGACCTCGAGCAGGCCGCCAAGATGGTCGAACAGTCCGTGCGCATCTACAACCATGAGCGGCCACATGCCGCCCTGAAATACAAAACGCCCGATGCGATGCATCGGGCGTTCTAGCGCCTGGATACTGTCAACCTATTCCAGGACTTGACA
>NZ_CAJPHP010000058.1:0-1262 GCF_905339975.1 Burkholderia sp. BCC1999
GCGTTTGCGGTCGCGCGCGCCTACCGGCCGACGCTCACGCGTCACGATCGCGCGGCGATCCTGCGTCGTGCGGCCGACATCGTGCGCTCGCGCACTGCGGAGATCGCGGCGCTGATCACGGCCGAGGCCGGGTTGTGCATCAAGGATTCGACGTACGAGGCGGGCCGCGTGGCCGACGTGCTGACGTTCGGCGCCGGTGAAGTGCTGAAGGATGACGGGCAGATCTTCTCGTGCGATCTGACGCCGCACGGCAAGAAGCGCCGCGTGTACACGCAGCGCGATCCGCTGCTCGGCGTGATTTCGGCGATCACGCCGTTCAACCATCCGATGAACCAGGTCGCGCACAAGATCGTGCCGTCGGTCGCGACCAACAACCGGATCGTCGTGAAGCCTTCCGAGAAGGTGCCGCTGTCGTGCTACCTGTTCGCGGACATCCTGTACGAAGCCGGCCTGCCGCCGCAGATGCTGCAGGTGATCACCGGCGACCCGAGGGAGATCGCCGACGAGCTGATCACGAACCCGGCGATCGACCTGATCACGTTCACGGGCGGCGTGTCGATCGGCAAGTCGATCGCGTCGCGGATGGGCTACCGGCGCGCGGTGCTCGAACTCGGCGGCAACGATCCGATCATCGTGATGGAAGATGCCGATCTCGACGAAGCGAGCACGCTCGCGGTGTCGGGTTCGTACAAGAACTCGGGGCAGCGCTGCACGGCGATCAAGCGGATGCTCGTGCACGAGTCGGTGGCCGATCGCTTCACCGAGCTGGTCGTCGAAAAAACGCGCGCATGGTCGTACGGCAACCCGTCCGATCCGTCGGTCGACATGGGCACCGTGATCGACGAAGCGGCTGCGAAGTTCTGCGAGCACCAGGTAAACGATGCGATTTCGCGCGGGGCACGGCTGCTGGTCGGCAACGTCCGAGATGGCGCGCTGTATTCGCCGACGGTGATCGATCGCGTGACGCCCGACATGCCGCTCGTGAAGTACGAGACGTTCGGCCCCGTGTCGCCGATCATGCGCTTTCGCGACATCGACGAAGCGATCCGGATGTCGAACAGCACCGACTATGCGCTGTCGTCGTCGGTGTGTACGAACCGCTTCGACAACATCACGCGCTTCATCACCGAGCTGGAAGTCGGCAGCGTGAACGTGCGCGAAGTGCCGGGCTATCGGCTCGAACTGACGCCGTTCGGCGGCGTGAAGGATTCGGGGCTCGGCTACAAGGAAGGCGTGCAGGAAGCGATGAAGAGCTTCACGAA
>NZ_CAJPHP010000059.1:0-1249 GCF_905339975.1 Burkholderia sp. BCC1999
GGTTCATCGCGGGAAACCGTGGAAGCTTTCGGTGCAGTTGGTAACCTGACGCCAATGGGAATGGGTGTTGGAGGCCAAATTGCTGGATCGCAAAGCACTACAGGCGCTGGGCTGCTGGACGGGCTACCGGATTGAGCGAGTGGAATGGCCGTCGGAGGCAAGCCGAACCCTGTCACTGCATCTGAAGCCGGTTAGCAAAGTGATGGTCTGCGAGCAATGCGGCAAGCGTTGCCAGCAGATTCATGAGACGACGGTTCGGCGAGTGCGGGATCTGCCCTTGTTCGAATACCGGGTGGTACTCCATGTGCCACGCAGACGGGTCTGGTGCGACCACTGCGGCGGCCCCCGGTTGGAAAGGCTGGATTGGTTGGGGCGCTACCAACGGGTCACTGCCCGGTTTGCCAAGGCCTGCGAGATCTTGCTGAAGTCCACCAGCGTACAGGCTGTTGCCGCGTTCTATGGCCTGAACTGGCACACCGTCAAGTCGATCGACAAAGCCAGTTTGCAAGCCAGCATTGCTGATCCGGACTGGACACAGGTGCGCTATCTGGCCATGGACGAGTTTGCGCTCCACAAGGGCCACCGCTATGCCACCGTAGTTGTGGAGCCGATTAGCCGACAGGTGCTCTGGATCGGTCAGGGCCGTTCACGCGAAACCGCGCGAGCCTTCTTCGAGCAACTCCCCGCGGGCGTTGCCGAGCGCATCGAGGCGGTCGCCATCGACATGACGACGGCCTATGAGCTGGAAATCAAGGCGAACTGCCCGCAGGCGGAAGTCGTCTATGACTTGTTCCACGTGGTGGCCAAGTACGGGCGTGAAGTCATTGACCGGGTGCGAGTCGATCAAGCCAATCAGCTTCGGCACAACCGTCCTGCGCGTAAGGTGCTGAAGTCGAGCCGCTGGCTGCTGCTGCGCAATCGCCATAACTTGCGGGCAGATCAGGCGGTACATCTGAATGAACTGCTGGAGGCCAACCAGCCACTACTCTGCGTCTACCTGTTACGCGATGAACTCAAGAGGCTCTGGTTCTACCAGAGACCCGCCTGGGCTCAGAGGGCTTGGGAACAATGGATCAGGCAAGCCCGGCAAAGCGGCATAGCGCCGCTCAAACTGTTCGCCGAGCGCCTGCGGAACTACTGGCACGGCATTCGGGCTCGCTGTCGGCACCCGCTCAATACCAGTGTCGTCGAGGGCATCAACAACACCATCAAGGTCATCAAGCGCCGGGCTTACGGGTACCGCGACGAG
>NZ_CAJPHP010000060.1:0-1248 GCF_905339975.1 Burkholderia sp. BCC1999
GTGGTCGATTACAACGTGAAGGTCCGCGTGAAGTCGGACAACACGGGTGTCGACATCGCGAACGTGAAGATGTCGATGAACCCGTTCGACGAAATCGCCGTTGAAGAAGCCGTGCGCCTGAAGGAAGCGGGCGTCGCGACCGAAGTGATCGCCGTGTCGGTGGGCGTCACGCAAGCGCAGGAAACGCTGCGTACGGCGCTGGCGATCGGCGCGGATCGTGCGATCCTCGTCGAATCGACCGACAGCGTCGAGCCGCTGGCCGTCGCGAAGATCCTGAAGGCGCTGGTCGACAAGGAACAGCCGCAGCTGGTGATCCTCGGCAAGCAGGCGATCGACGACGATTCGAACCAGACCGGCCAGATGCTGGCCGCGCTGGCAGGCCTGCCGCAAGCGACGTTCGCGTCGAAGGTGACGGTGGCCGACGGCAAGGCAACGGTCGCACGTGAGGTCGACGGCGGCGCGGAAACGCTGTCGCTGACGCTGCCGGCCGTGATCACCACGGACCTGCGCCTGAACGAGCCGCGCTACGTGACGCTGCCGAACATCATGAAGGCGAAGAAGAAGCCGCTGGAAACCGTGAAGCCGGAAGACCTGGGCGTGGACGTCGCGCCGCGTCTGAAGACGCTGAAGGTTGTCGAGCCGCCGAAGCGTGCAGCCGGCGTGAAGGTGCCGGACGTGAAGACGCTGGTCGAGAAGCTGAAGACCGAAGCCAAGGTGCTGTAAGAGGGAGCGCAAAGAAATGACGATTCTGGTGATTGCAGAACACGACAACGCGTCGGTCAAGGCCGCGACGTTGAACACGGTGGCGGCGGCAGCGAAGATCGGTGGCGATATTCACGTGCTGGTCGCGGGCCACAACGCGCAAGCGGCTGCGGATGCAGCGGCAAAGATCGCAGGTGTGTCGAAGGTGCTGCTGGCCGACGCGCCGCAGCTCGAAGCAGGCCTGGCGGAAAACGTCGAAGCGACCGCGCTGAACATCGCGAAGGACTATTCGCACATCCTCGCGCCGGCAACTGCGTACGGCAAGAACATCGCACCGCGTATCGCCGCGAAGCTGGACGTCGCGCAGATCTCGGACATCACGGCGGTCGATTCGGCCGACACGTTCGAGCGCCCGATCTACGCCGGCAACGCGATCGCGACGGTGCAGTCGAGCGACCCGATCAAGGTCATCACGGTGCGTGCGACGGGTTTCGATCCGGTGGCGGCCGAAGGCGGCAGCGCGGCGGTCGAGAAGATCGAAGCGGC
>NZ_CAJPHP010000061.1:0-1084 GCF_905339975.1 Burkholderia sp. BCC1999
CCCATCCCGCCGCCGATGCACAGCGACGCCAGCCCGCGCTTCGCATCGCGCTTGACCATCTCGTGCAGCAGCGTCACCAGGATCCGGCAGCCCGACGCGCCGATCGGGTGACCGATCGCGATCGCACCGCCGTTCACGTTCACCTTCGACGTGTCCCAGCCCATCTGCTTGTGCACCGCCAGCGCCTGCGCCGCGAACGCCTCGTTGATTTCCATCAGGTCCAGGTCGCCCGGCGTCCAGCCCGCGCGCTCCAGGCATCGGCGCGACGCCGGCACCGGGCCCATGCCCATCACGCTCGGATCGACACCCGCGTTCGCGTATGCCTTGATTCGCGCGAGCGGCGTCAGGCCGAGGGCCGCCGCCTTCTGCGCCGACATCACCAGCACCGCCGCCGCGCCGTCGTTCAGCCCCGACGCGTTCGCCGCCGTCACCGAGCCGTCCTTCGAGAACGCCGGCTTCAGCCCGGACAGCGATTCCGCCGTCACGCCGTGGCGCACGAATTCATCGGTGGCGAACTGCAGCGGCTCGCCCTTGCGTTGCGGGACCGACACCGGCACGATCTCGTCGTTGAAACGGCCAGCCTTCTGCGCGGCTTCCGCCTTGTTCTGCGACAACGCCGCGAACGCATCCTGCTCCTCGCGCGTGATCCCGTATTCCTTCGCGACGTTCTCCGCCGTGATGCCCATGTGGTACTGGTTGTACACGTCCCACAGGCCGTCGACGATCATCGTGTCGACCAGCTTCGCGTCGCCCATCCGGAACCCGTCGCGCGAGCCCGGCAGCACGTGCGGCGACGCGCTCATGTTCTCCTGGCCGCCCGCGATCACGATGTCCGCGTCGCCCGCGACGATCGTGTTCGCCGCCAGCATCACGGCCTTCAGGCCCGAGCCGCACACCTTGTTGATCGTCATCCCCGGCACTGCCGTCGGCAGCCCGGCCTTGATCAGCGACTGCCGCGCCGGGTTCTGTCCCGAACCGGCCGTCAGCACCTGGCCCATGATCACTTCGCTGACCTGATCGGGCTTCACGCCCGCACGCTCCAGCACCGCGCGGATCACCGTCGCGCCCAACTCGGGCGCCGCAA
>NZ_CAJPHP010000062.1:0-868 GCF_905339975.1 Burkholderia sp. BCC1999
CGACCGCCGAATACCGCGCGCTCGACGCCGCGCACCACATCCACCCGTTCTCGGACATGGGCGCGCTGAACCGCGCCGGCAGCCGCGTGATCGTGAAGGCCGACGGCGTCTACCTGTGGGATTCGGAAGGCAACAAGGTGATCGACGGGATGGCCGGCCTGTGGTGCGTGAACGTCGGCTACGGCCGCAAGGAACTCGCCGACGCCGCGTATCGCCAGTTGCAGGAACTGCCGTTCTACAACACGTTCTTCAAGACCACGCACCCGCCGGTGATCGAACTCTCCGCGATGCTCGCGGAAGTCACGCCGGCCGGCTTCAACCACTTCTTCTATTGCAACAGCGGCTCGGAAGGCAACGACACCGTGCTGCGCCTCGTGCACCAGTACTGGCGCGTGCAGGGCAAGCCGCAGAAGAAATACGTGATCTCGCGCAAGAACGGCTACCACGGCTCGACGATCGCAGGCGGCACGCTCGGCGGGATGGGCTACATGCACGAGCAGATGCCCTCGAAGGTCGAGCACATCGTGCACATCGACCAGCCGTATTTCTTCGGCGAAGCGCAGCCGGGCGAAACGCCGGAAGCGTTCGGCCTCGCCCGCGCGCAGCAGCTCGAAGCGAAGATTCTCGAACTCGGCGCGGAGAACGTCGCCGCGTTCATCGGCGAGCCGTTCCAGGGCGCGGGCGGCGTGATCTTCCCGCCGTCGACGTACTGGCCGGAAATCCAGCGGATCTGCCGCAAGTACGACATCCTGCTCGTGGCCGACGAGGTGATCGGCGGCTTCGGCCGGACCGGCGAATGGTTCGCGCACCAGCACTTCGGCTTCGAGCCGGACCTGATCACGATGGCCAAGGGCCTCACGTCGGGCTA
>NZ_CAJPHP010000063.1:0-853 GCF_905339975.1 Burkholderia sp. BCC1999
CTGACGCCACCCGGAAACTCGAATTGGCAAGGCATACGCAGGTGCGACGTCAATATGAGAAAGACACGGACATCAGTTTCCCCCTGGACTCGTTGGGTGCCGTGAATCCTGTCAGGTCGGGTAGTACACCGGAGGGCTCACCTATGGGACTTCGTACTTTCAGATCAAGAGCGCGCTTATGAACAGAAGAACCGTGGTGTTAGTCGTGGCGACTGTACTGACGGCTCTTGTTACGGACTGGACGGCGAATAAAGGGGATGCCATGAACAAAAAAATCATGATGCGAGTATCCGAGGATGACCCGCTATTTGACGCCACCAAATGGTTTTCGAATGGCATGTATCAACGCACCCCTCTCAAGGACAAAGACAGAGTCTACTATCCGGCAGGGACCAAGTATAACGATACCTTAATGCTTAGGATATCTCCGCCCCCATTTACCGATGATCAAATTGAAATCCTTCAAATGAGGATAGTCCGCGCCCTTAAAGGTGAAATTTTTCCCGCAGACTTTCCTCCGAAAGTTCCCCTATCGGTCGAGGACATCGGTTTGGGTTCCGATTTCGACCCCAGGTCACAAATCGTATATATCAGCAGCAGATTCAACGACTATGTGGGCGACGAATCTAGAGTTCCGATCGATAACTACACCTTCTACACCTTGCTGGAGGGTAAGCGCTTTTTCGTTTACATCCGGCGAAATGGTGAGACTGGAGAGATTCTTCGTACTTCTCGCTCACGCAGTAGCCATATCCCTGACGACGAAGAAGAGCGTCGGTTCCAGCTGTTGCAATCCCAAGCCGATCTCCAGTCCAGGCTGGACGAACCCGGCTGGAAACAGCGTTCCGGCGAA
>NZ_CAJPHP010000064.1:0-791 GCF_905339975.1 Burkholderia sp. BCC1999
GCTTACCCGTTCGTCGCCGCTGCCGACGCAGCCGCCGGAGCGGCCGCCTTGTCGTAGTCGGCCGGCGCATCCGGCGCGCGCGGCGTTTCGCCTGCGCGCTGGATCCAGCCGCCACCCAAGGCGCGGTACAGCGTCACGAGGTTCGTCCAGCGCGCCAGACGCGCGTTGATCAGCGTCTGCTGCGCGGAGTACAGGTCCGTCTGCGCGGTCAGCACCGACAGGTAGCTGTCCACACCGTTCTTGTAGCGCAGGTCCGACAGGTCGAAACGCCGCTGCTGCGCGTGCTCGTTGCGCTCCAGCGCCGCGATCTGCTGGTCGTACGTGCCGCGTGCGGCCAGGCCGTCCGACACTTCGCGGAATGCCGACTGGATCGCCTTCTCGTAGTTGGCGATCTCGATGCGCTTCTGCACGTTCGCGAGGTTCAGGTTCGCGATGTTCTGGCCGCCTTCGAAGATCGGCATCGTGATCTGCGGCGCGAACGACCACGCCGCCGTGCCGGCCTTGAACAGCCCGCCGAGCGTCGGGCTGCCGGTGCCGAACGCACCCGTCAGCGAGATGCGCGGGAAGAACGCTGCGCGCGCCGCGCCGATGTTCGCGTTCGCGGCCAGCAGCGTCTGCTCGGCCTGCATCACGTCGGGGCGACGCGTCAGCAGATCCGACGGCAACCCGGCCGGCACGTCCGTCAGCAGGTTTTGCGAGTCGAGCGGCATGCCCGCCGGCAGATCGTCCGGCAGCGGTTCGCCGATCAGCAGCACCAGATAGTTCAGCGCCTGCGCACGCGCACGCGCCTG
>NZ_CAJPHP010000065.1:0-709 GCF_905339975.1 Burkholderia sp. BCC1999
TAGCTCGGTCAGGTCGCTGTCGACCTCCACGTCGACCGGCCTGTCGTCGGCCACCAGCTCGATCGGTTCGCTGTCGACTGGCCTCTCGTCGACCAATAGCTCGGTCGCCTCGCTGTCGACTTCCACGTCGACGGGTCTGTCGTCGGCCACCAGCTCGATCGGCTCGCTCTCGACCGGCCTCTCGTCGACCAACAGCTCGGTCACTTCGCTGTCGACCTCCACGTCGACGGGCCTGTCGTCGGCCACCAGCTCAATCGGCTCGCTGTCGACCGGCCTCTCGTCGACCAACAGCTCGGTCACTTCGCTGTCGACCTCCACGTCGACCGGTCTGTCGTCCGCCACCAGTTCGATCGGCTCGCTCTCGACCGGCCTCTCGTCGACCAACAGCTCGGTCACTTCGCTGTCGACTTCCACGTCGACCGGTCTGTCGTCCGCCACCAGTTCGATCGGCTCGCTCTCGACCGGCCTCTCGTCGACCAACAGCTCGGTCACTTCGCTGTCGACCTCCACGTCGACGGGTCTGTCGTCGGCCACCAGCTCCATCGGCTCGCTGTCGACTGGCCTCTCGTCGACCAATAGCTCGGTTACCTCGCTGTCGACTTCCACGTCGACGGGTCTGTCGTCTGCCACCAGCTCGATCGGTTCGCTGTCGACTGGCCTCTCGTCGACCAATAGCTCGGTCGCCTCGCTGTCGACTTCCACGTCGACC
>NZ_CAJPHP010000066.1:0-698 GCF_905339975.1 Burkholderia sp. BCC1999
CATGCGCGCTTCGAGGTCGTCGCTCTCGACGAAGATGTGATCGGGTTCGTCCTCGACGACGCGGCCTTCGAACAGGTTGGTCGAGCCGATGAATTCGGCCGAGAAGCGGCTGTTCGGGAATTCGTAGACTTCACCCGGCGCGCCGATCTGCACGATCTTGCCTTCGCTCATCACCGCGAGGCGGCTGGCCATCGTCATCGCCTCTTCCTGGTCGTGCGTGACCATCACGCAGGTCACGTCGACCTTCTCGATGATGTTCACGAGTTCGAGCTGGGTCTTCTGGCGGATCTTCTTGTCGAGCGCCGACATCGGCTCGTCGAGCAGCAGGAGTTTCGGGCGCTTGACCAGCGAGCGGGCCAGCGCGACGCGCTGCTGCTGGCCGCCGGAGAGCTGATGCGGCTTGCGCTGCGCGTACTTGCTCATCTGCACGAGCGCGAGCGCATCGGCCACGCGTTCCTTGATCTCGTTCTTCGGCGTGCCTTCCTGCTTCAGGCCGAATGCGACGTTCGATTCGACCGTCATGTGCGGGAACAGCGCGTACGACTGGAACATCATGTTCACCGGGCGGCGATACGGCGGCAGCGACGCGAGGTCCTCGCCGTCGACGAAGATCTTGCCGGAGGTCGCCGTTTCAAGCCCCGCGAGCATGCGCAGCAGCGTGGACTTGCCGCAGCCCGAGCTGCCGAGCAGCGCGAACA
>NZ_CAJPHP010000067.1:0-643 GCF_905339975.1 Burkholderia sp. BCC1999
TCAGCTCTTGTCGTACGAGAACTGGATGCCGGCCGTGCCGCCGGTTTCGATGAACAGGTCGATGAATGCCGGCACGGTGGCGCTGCGCGCCCAGTCGCGCTGCAATTCGCAGAACAGCTGCGCGACGCTGATCATCTGGCCGCCGGCCTGCTCGATGCGGCGCAGCGCGGCTTCGTGCGCGGCGACCGACGTGCCGCCGACCGCATCGACGACCACGTACACCTCGTAGCCGGCCTTCAGCGCGTCGAGCGCCGGGAACGTCAGGCACGCTTCGGTCCACAGCGCGGTCATGATCAGTTTCTTGCGGCCGGTCGCCTCGACGGCCTTGCGGAACTCGACGTCTTCCCACGAGTTGATGCTCGTGCGGTCGTAAGTTGGATAGCCTTCGAGCGCCTTGCGCAGTTGCGGGATCGGCGGCTTGTTCAGGCCCGTCTTCACGTTCACGGTCGAGTGGACGATCGGCAGGCCGTACGCGACGGCCGCTTTCGACGCGCCGACGATGTTGTTGATCAGAAGTTGGCGATCCATCGACGCGATGGAGTTCACCTGGACCGGCTGGTAATCGATGACGATGAACGCCGCGTTCTGCGGGGTGAGCAGGTGGTCGTTCGCGGGGTCGCGAACCGGTTCGCTTGCCATGGTT
>NZ_CAJPHP010000068.1:0-637 GCF_905339975.1 Burkholderia sp. BCC1999
CGCCGTGTCGTAACCGGCATCCTCGAAGCCCGGCAACTGCGCAACGGCGTCGATGCCCGCGAGTTCCTTCAGCACGAACAGCATGTCCTTGACCGGTGCGACATAACTCATGGTGCGTCTCCCTCTTCTGTCTTCTGTCGATGGCGTAAAAAAAGGGGCGCTCGTCGCGCCCCTTTTCCCGTGTGCTTAACGCTGAAGCGTCACGCCGCGTCAGCCGAGCTCGCTCACGAGCTCCGGCACGAGCGTGAACAGGTCGCCGACGAGGCCATAGTCGGCCACGCTGAAGATCGGCGCTTCCGGATCCTTGTTGATCGCGACGATCACCTTCGAATCCTTCATGCCGGCCAGATGCTGGATCGCACCCGAGATGCCGACCGCGATGTACAGCTGAGGTGCGACGATCTTGCCGGTCTGGCCGACCTGGTAGTCGTTCGGCACGTAGCCTGCGTCGACTGCCGCGCGCGATGCGCCGAGTGCTGCCGACAGCTTGTCGGCCAGCGGCTCCAGCACCTTCGTGTAGTTCTCGCCGCTGCCCAGACCGCGGCCGCCCGACACGATGATGCTCGCGCTCGTCAGCTCCGGACGGTCCAGCTTCGTCACTTCACGGCTCACGAACTGCGACTTGCCGGCATCGGCC
>NZ_CAJPHP010000069.1:0-578 GCF_905339975.1 Burkholderia sp. BCC1999
CTGTCCGACGAAGTCTACGAGCACGTCGTGTTCGACGGCGCGCAGCACCAGAGCGTCGCGCGCCATCGCGAGCTGGCCGAGCGCAGCGTGATCGTGTCGTCGTTCGGCAAGTCGTTCCACGTGACGGGCTGGCGGGTCGGCCATTGCCTCGCGCCGGCCGAACTGATGGACGAGATCCGCAAGGTGCACCAGTTCATGGTGTTCTCGGCCGATACGCCGATGCAGATCGCGTTCGCGGAGATCCTCGCGCGGCCGGACAGCTATCTCGGCCTGTCGGCGTTCTACCAGGCCAAGCGCGACCTGCTCGCGCGCGAGCTGGCCGATTCGCGTTTCGAGCTGCTGCCGAGCGAAGGCTCGTTCTTCATGCTTGCGCGCTTCCGGCATTTCTCGGATGAAAGCGACAGCGATTTCGTGCTGCGCCTGATCCGCGACGCGCGCGTCGCGACGATTCCGCTGTCGGCGTTCTATACCGACGGCACCGATGCCGGCGTGATCCGGCTCAGTTTTTCGAAGGACGACGCGACGCTGGTCGAAGGCGCGCGGCGGCTGCGTTCGCTGTAAGAAACCGGCGACGGGCA
>NZ_CAJPHP010000070.1:0-501 GCF_905339975.1 Burkholderia sp. BCC1999
GGTGATCGAGCTGTTGGCCGAAGACAGACCGGTCGACGTCGAGGTCGACAGCGAAGTGATCGAGCTGTTCGCGGACGACAAGCCCGTCGAGGTCGAGGTCGACAGCGAAGTGATCGAGCTATTCGCCGACGACAGGCCGGTCGACGTGGAAGTCGACAGCGAGGTGATCGAGCTGTTGGCCGACGACAGGCCGGTCGAGGTCGAAGTCGACAGGGACGTGATCGAGCTGTTAGCCGACGAGAGGCCGGTCGACGTGGAGGTCGACAGCGAAGTGATCGAGCTATTAGCCGACGACAGACCCGTCGAGGTCGAAGTCGACAGCGAAGTGATCGAGCTGTTCGCGGACGACAAGCCGGTCGAGGTCGAAGTCGACAGCGAGGTGATCGAGCTGTTAGCCGAAGACAGGCCGGTCGAGGTCGAAGTCGACAGCGAATCGATCGAGCTGTTCGCGGACGACAAACCGGTCGAGGTCGAGGTCGACAGCGAGGTGATCGAGCTGTT
>NZ_CAJPHP010000071.1:0-349 GCF_905339975.1 Burkholderia sp. BCC1999
ATACGGCACACGCTACGACCCGGCCACCGAGATCACGGTGATCGCGAGCGCGAGCGAAGGGCTCTACGCGGCGATCAGCGCGCTCGTGCACCCGGGCGACGAGGTGATCTACTTCGAGCCGTCGTTCGACAGCTATGCGCCGATCGTGCGCCTGCAGGGCGCGACGCCGGTCGCGATCAAGCTGTCGCCCGAGCATTTCCGCGTGAACTGGGACGAAGTGGCGGCCGCCATCACGCCGCGCACGCGGATGATCATCGTCAACACGCCGCACAACCCGACCGCGACCGTGTTCTCGGCCGACGATCTCGAGCGGCTCGCGCAGCTCACGCGCGCCACGGGCATCGTCGTA
>NZ_CAJPHP010000072.1:0-349 GCF_905339975.1 Burkholderia sp. BCC1999
CACGACGATGCCCGTGTCGCGCGTGAGCTGCGCGAGCCGCTCGAGATCGTCGGCCGAGAACACGGTCGCGGTCGGGTTGTGCGGCGAATTGACGATGATCATCCGCGTGCGCGGCGTGATCGCGGCCGCCACTTCGTCCCAGTTCACGCGGAAATGCTCGGGCGACAGCTTGATCGCGACCGGCGTCGCGCCCTGCAGGCGCACGATCGGCGCATAACTGTCGAACGACGGCTCGAAGTAGATCACCTCGTCGCCCGGATGCACGAGCGCGCTGATCGCCGCGTAGAGCCCTTCGCTCGCGCTCGCGATCACCGTGATCTCGGTGGCCGGGTCATAGCGCGTGCCGTAA
>NZ_CAJPHP010000073.1:0-346 GCF_905339975.1 Burkholderia sp. BCC1999
CGGTGCGCCGTACATCTCGCGCAGCTACAACGTCGGGCTGTCGGCGTCGTGGGAGCTCGACCTGTTCGGCCGCGTGCAGAGCCTGAAGGACCAGGCACTCGCGCAGTACCTGTCGACGTCGTACGCACGTCAGGCGTCGGAAATCTCGCTGGTGTCGCAGGTGGCTGACCAGTACCTGACGCTGTTGTCGACCGATGACCTGTTGCAGGTCACGGAAAACACGCTGAAGTCCGCTCAGGCGCAGTACGACCTGACGAAGCTGCAGTTCGACAACGGCACGGGCTCCGAGCTCGAACTGCGCCAGGCGCAGACGGTGGTCGAGACGGCGCTCGCGAACCAGCAAGCG
>NZ_CAJPHP010000074.1:0-346 GCF_905339975.1 Burkholderia sp. BCC1999
TGGTGCGCCGTACATCTCGCGCAGCTACAACGTCGGGCTGTCGGCGTCGTGGGAGCTCGACCTGTTCGGCCGTGTGCAGAGCCTGAAGGACCAGGCACTCGCGCAGTACCTGTCGACGTCGTACGCACGGCAGGCGTCGGAAATCTCGCTGGTGTCGCAGGTGGCTGACCAGTACCTGACGCTGTTGTCGACCGATGACCTGTTGCAGGTCACGGAGAACACGCTGAAGTCGGCCCAGGCGCAGTACGACCTGACGAAGCTGCAGTTCGACAACGGCACGGGCTCCGAGCTCGAGCTGCGCCAGGCGCAGACGGTGGTCGAGACGGCGCTCGCGAACCAGCAGCAA
>NZ_CAJPHP010000075.1:0-302 GCF_905339975.1 Burkholderia sp. BCC1999
GCACCCGTCGCGCAGGCGTACCCGGCCGGCGGCGTCTACGCGACGCAGCCGGGCGCTGCCGGCGCGCGCAGCGCGAACGGCCAGGCGGCGACCGCCATCGGCTGGCGCGAATTCTTCGTCGATCCGCGCCTGCAGCGGCTGATCGAGATCGCGCTGAAGAACAATCGCGACCTGCGCGTGTCGGTGCTGAACATCGAGGCGGCGCGCGCGCAGTACCAGATCACGCGCGCGGGCCTGTTCCCGACGCTCGACGGCACGGGCTCGGGCAACATCCAGCGCGTGCCGCAGGGCCTGTCGACGAC
>NZ_CAJPHP010000076.1:0-284 GCF_905339975.1 Burkholderia sp. BCC1999
TTGCCCACGAAGGTGGTTTCGTCGTGGTTGACGTGGATGTTCTGATCCCTCTGCGCGTGGACGTAGATTTCCTCCTGATCCTTCTCGTCCTCGAAGCGCAGTTCGTTGTAGCCCTCGCCCTTGTGCGTCTGACTTTTGATCGTCATCCGCGTCTTGTGTCGCGGCAGTTCGTACGGCGGCAACTGCAGGCGGTTGTACGCCCGCCCGATGATGAGCGGCTGGTCCGGATCGCCATCCAGGTTGACCACGATCACTTCCTGCCCGATACGCGGGATCGCCATGTG
>NZ_CAJPHP010000077.1:0-281 GCF_905339975.1 Burkholderia sp. BCC1999
TGATTAAGACAGACTAGCTGTCTGCGGTTAAACCGGTTATAATGCCGGCCGCTTTCAATAATCTTCAATGACAAACATTCGAATGAAGTTTGATTCGAGTTTTTCTCATTGGCGATTGAGCCAGTCAGAGCGGTACGAAAGTATCGGCTGTCGTTCTTTAACAATCTGGAAGAAGTAAGTAATTTGGATAGCGGAAGCGTCTTGAGATGGACGTGAAAACTATCCGGGTTGTGATTGTATCGATGTATCTCAAGATGATTCGAACTTTATGTTTGACTCAA
>NZ_CAJPHP010000078.1:0-257 GCF_905339975.1 Burkholderia sp. BCC1999
TTCGCCGACGACAGGCCGGTCGACGTGGAAGTCGACAGGGACGTGATCGAGCTGTTCGCCGACGACAGACCGGTCGAGGTCGACGTGGACAGCGAATCGATCGAGCTGTTAGCCGACGAGAGGCCGGTCGACGTGGAGGTCGACAGCGAAGTGATCGAGCTATTAGCCGACGACAGACCCGTCGAGGTCGAGGTCGACAGGGACGTGATCGAGCTGTTAGCCGAAGACAGGCCGGTCGACGTGGAAGTCGACAGCGA
>NZ_CAJPHP010000079.1:0-250 GCF_905339975.1 Burkholderia sp. BCC1999
CGACAGCCGATATCTGTTGATATCCTCTGACTGGCTCAATCGCCAATGACAAAGATTCGATCCAAGTCGAACGCTTGTCATTGAAGATTGGTGGAGGCAGACGGGATCGAACCGACGACCCCCTGCTTGCAAAGCAGGTGCTCTCCCAGCTGAGCTATGCCCCCATTTGAGTACAGATGACCTCAGGTGTTATAGCCTTGTCGGCATGGGATTCTCGTAAGCGCTAAAGCGCTAACGATCATCGACACGT
>NZ_CAJPHP010000080.1:0-174 GCF_905339975.1 Burkholderia sp. BCC1999
GTGATCGAGCTGTTGGCCGACGACAGGCCGGTCGAGGTCGAAGTCGACAGCGAGGTGATCGAGCTGTTAGCCGAAGACAGGCCGGTCGACGTGGAAGTCGACAGCGAGGTGATCGAGCTGTTGGCCGACGACAGACCGGTCGAGGTCGACGTGGACAGCGAATCGATCGAACTG
>NZ_CAJPHP010000081.1:0-166 GCF_905339975.1 Burkholderia sp. BCC1999
ATGGGGGCATAGCTCAGCTGGGAGAGCACCTGCTTTGCAAGCAGGGGGTCGTCGGTTCGATCCCGTCTGCCTCCACCAATCTTCAATGACAAGCGTTCGACTTGGGTCGAATCTTTGTCATTGGCGATTGAGCCAGTCAGAGGATATCAACAGATATCGGCTGTCG
>NZ_CAJPHP010000082.1:0-161 GCF_905339975.1 Burkholderia sp. BCC1999
CTGCGCGGCCACCGCCGCGATGCGCGTATCGCACTGGTTAGCGGCGACGATGCGCGCCTGCAACCGGGCCTCGCCTTCGACCTGACCGGCCACCCGCGCGAAGACATGAATCGCGGCTGGCGTACGGTCAGCATCGTGCATCACGGTAAGCAATACACCAG
>NZ_CAJPHP010000083.1:0-155 GCF_905339975.1 Burkholderia sp. BCC1999
GGTCTGTCGTCGGCCACCAGCTCGATCGGTTCGCTGTCGACTGGCCTCTCGTCGACCAATAGCTCGGTCGCCTCGCTGTCGACTTCCACGTCGACCGGTCTGTCGTCCGCCACCAGCTCGATCGGCTCGCTCTCGACCGGCCTCTCGTCGACCAA
>NZ_CAJPHP010000084.1:0-154 GCF_905339975.1 Burkholderia sp. BCC1999
GACGAGCAGGTCACCATCGGCCAGGACCGACGCCACGATATCGGGCAGGACGACTTCCTGAGCATCGGCCGAAACCACACGATCCACACGGGCAAGGACAGAACCGAGGAAGTCGGCAACCATCGCCGCGACAAGACCGTGGCGGATCACACAG
>NZ_CAJPHP010000085.1:0-151 GCF_905339975.1 Burkholderia sp. BCC1999
TCGGATGACGGTCGGGACGCAGGAGGAGACAGGATTTTGACCACACAGGACTTGCTCGCGCAATACGGCCCGCGCGAATCGATGGAATACGACGTCGTGATCGTCGGCGGCGGCCCCGCCGGGCTGTCGGCGGCGATCCGGCTCAAGCAGT
>NZ_CAJPHP010000086.1:0-151 GCF_905339975.1 Burkholderia sp. BCC1999
AGCGCTTCCGTCTTCTCGGCGAGCCGTTCGCGCAGCGCCATCACGCCGGCCATCGGCGCGTACTGGTTGTGGCCGTCGCGCATCGCGCGCGCGACGCCTTCGACGAGCGCCGGATCGGGCGCGAAATTCGGCGCGCCCTGCGACAGGTTCA
>NZ_CAJPHP010000087.1:0-149 GCF_905339975.1 Burkholderia sp. BCC1999
CCGGGCGCTTCCGCGAAGACGGTGGAAGACACGGTGACGCAGGTGATCGAGCAGCAGATGAGCGGTCTCGACAACTTCCTGTACATGTCGTCGACGAGTGACGACTCGGGCAACGCGACGATCACGCTGACCTTCGCGCCGGGCACGAA
>NZ_CAJPHP010000088.1:0-141 GCF_905339975.1 Burkholderia sp. BCC1999
GCCCCACGTCGCGCCGGCCCAGTTCTGCGCGACCTGGATCCAGCACGAGCTGTGCTCGTCGTGCTTGCCCTCGCGATCCCATGGGAACTGCACCTTCACCCGGCCGAATTCGTCGGTGTAGATCTCTTCGCCTTCGGGGCC
>NZ_CAJPHP010000089.1:0-139 GCF_905339975.1 Burkholderia sp. BCC1999
GACCACCGTTGCCGGCTGCGGACCGTCGATACGTGGGCGCGGCAGTGGCTCGGCGCGCCATTCCACGTCGTCGGGCACCAGCACCGCTTCGTAGCGATAGTGCGTGCCCTGTTGCGCATCGGCGCTCTCCTCCGCCTGG
>NZ_CAJPHP010000090.1:0-134 GCF_905339975.1 Burkholderia sp. BCC1999
GTCCGACGTGCTGGTGGAACAAAGCGCCACGTTACATCCTGCGCGTTGATCTTTGGGAACGGCATGTTATGAGCAAACGTCTGCTTGCCTACCGGCAACTCCAGGCATTCCCATGTGCCGGGCCACGGGCAGAG
>NZ_CAJPHP010000091.1:0-130 GCF_905339975.1 Burkholderia sp. BCC1999
ATTTCGCAGCTCGTCAACAACTTTTTACACTACATCGTTGCGACTGCGGGGCTCAACTTCCTGTACCGCCGAGGCCGCTACCACCAAGCCTCAACAGCACCGCTTCCCTTCCTCCCGCGCCGTGTTTCCG
>NZ_CAJPHP010000092.1:0-129 GCF_905339975.1 Burkholderia sp. BCC1999
GTTTCGCAGCTCGTCAACAACTTTTTACACTACATCGTTGCGACTGCGGGGCTCAACTTCCTGTACCGCCGAGGCCCGTACCACCTGCCTCAACAGCACCGCTTCCCTTCCTCCCGCGCCGTGTTTCCG
>NZ_CAJPHP010000093.1:0-109 GCF_905339975.1 Burkholderia sp. BCC1999
TTAGCGCGAAAGAGGCGTGATTCTATGCATCTGCCCCGATCTCCGCAAGCCCCTTTGTGAAAAAAGTTTGAAAAAGCCCTCGTGCGCTGACGCGCACGAGGGCTTTGGG
>NZ_CAJPHP010000094.1:0-108 GCF_905339975.1 Burkholderia sp. BCC1999
TTAGCCGACGACAGGCCGGTCGACGTCGAAGTCGACAGCGAAGTGATCGAGCTATTCGCCGACGACAGGCCGGTCGACGTGGAAGTCGACAGGGACGTGATCGAGCTG
>NZ_CAJPHP010000095.1:0-106 GCF_905339975.1 Burkholderia sp. BCC1999
GTGGAAACTATCCGGGTTGTGATTGTATCGATGTATCTCAAGATGATTCGAACTCTATGTTTGACTCAATTGGAATACGGCACAACGCGAGAACTCAACCTGTAAC
>NZ_CAJPHP010000096.1:0-101 GCF_905339975.1 Burkholderia sp. BCC1999
CACCACCGTTGCCGGCTGCGGACCGTCGATACGTGGGCGCGGCAGTGGCTCGGCGCGCCATTCCGCGTCGTCGGGCACCAGCACCGCTTCGTAGCGATAGT